>CAYLTE010000201.1:0-7722 GCA_964386195.1 uncultured Burkholderiales bacterium
CCTTCGCATGCCGGAATCAAAATCCGGTGCCTTAACCAGCTTGGCGACTCCCCACCTCGGCTTCGCGCGGGACACCCCGCGCGCTTCCGTTACAACTCTTGACGTGCGATTCGCCCGCCAGCAGCCTTTCACTGCCGGACGGCGCGCTACGACCTTCTCAGTCCCGCACCCAGTCGAGCAGCGGATGACGGTCCAGGCCCCGGGCGACGAACCCGGTCGTGCCCGAAGGCAGCGCGCGATGCACCTGAAGTGCTTCGGCCTGCGATGCGAACGCGGCGAACACGCACCCGCCGGACCCGGTCACCCCCGCAGGGGCTCGTGCTCGTAGCCACTCCAGATGCTTTGCCACATCCGGATGCTGCCGACACACGACCGGCTCCAGATCGTTCCGGCCGGGCCCCGCAGAAAAGCGGTGTATTTTGATGGGATCGGAATTTCGTGTCAATTCAGGGTCGGCGAACACACTCGCGGTCGGCACTGCCACAGGCGGCACGAGAACGAGATACCACGCGGCCGGCAACTCGACTGGCCTGAGGCGCTCCCCGATTCCCGACGCGAACGCGCTGCGCCCGAAAACGAACACCGGCACGTCCGCGCCAAGCCGAACCGCCAGTTCCTGCAGCCGGGCCCGGGGCCAGTCCAACCCCCACAGCCGATTGAGCGCGATCAGGACGGTGGCTGCGTCGGAACTGCCTCCTCCCAGGCCGCCGCCCATCGGAATGCGCTTTTCCAGGGAGATGTCAGCGCCAAGCCGGACGCCTGCCTCGAACTGAAGCAGCCGCGCCGCCCGCTCGCACAGATCCTGCCCTGGGGCGACGCCAGGCAACGCCTCCTGCCGTTCGATGCGCCCATCGGAGCGCACGCGAAGCCGCAGCGTATCGGCGAACCCGATGAACCGGAAGACCGTCTCGAGAAGATGGTAGCCGTCGTCGCGACGACCCGTGACGTGGAGGAACAGGTTCAGCTTGGCCGGCGCAGTGACCGCCACGACGTCCGTCACGATTGCCTCAACGCTGCTCGGCCAGGGCGCCCTGCCCGCTCCCGTCGGCGTCCAGGTTCCAGCGCTCGATCACCAAGCGCATACGTAACCGCTCGCCGGCGAGGTCGAGCTTGGAGGGCAGTCCCCGCACACCCGCGCGATCCCAGCCCAGGTAGGAGACCACCCAGCCCGCCTGCCGCAGTGTACGCGGACGGCCGCTGTCGTCGCGCTCAACCTGCGCCGTCGCCCCGGGCCACTCCAGCCCGCGTACCCAGTAGGGCAGCGCATCGAGCGGAAGATCCCAGTCGAGCACCTCGACCGCCAGCGCCCGCAGGTCCTTGGCCTCGTGCTGCTCGCCGTCGGAAGTGAGCAACCAGGCACCCTCAGGACCCTGGCGCATGCGCGCCACCGAGGTACCGATGGGCGACGAGAACGCCAGTTCGTCGACCGCTGGCTGGTGACGCCACTGCACCCTGCCAGGGAAGGCACCGTCGGCCACGCGCAGGTTGATGCGCCCGCTCAGTTCGAACCGTTCGGCATCCTCGGCGGTCGCAGCGCGCTCCGGCGCTCTCGGGCCGATCGCCGCACACGCGCCGAGCAGCAGGGCGAGCGCTGCGGTCGACAGGCGCCACGCGAGCGATGAAAAAAGCATGGACGCAGGGCCGCCGCGCCTCACCGCAGGAACCGCTTGACCGTCTCCTGCAACAGTTCGTTGTCGGCATGCTCCAGCAGCGCGGAGCGCCACAGCTCCTCTGCCTCGGCCTTCTTGCCCTTGGCCCACATCACTTCGCCAAGATGGGCCGCGATCTCCGGATCCGGCCGCTTCGCATAGGCACGCTGCAGGAAGTCCAGCGCCTCCTTGAAATTGCCCAGGCGGTAGTGCACCCAACCCATGCTGTCGAGGATGAAGGCGTCATCGGGCGACAACGCCAGCGCGCGCTCGATGTACTCCTTCGCTTCGGCATAGCGCTTGGTACGATCGGCCAGCGTGTAGCCCAGCGCGTTGTAGGCCTGCGCGTGATCGGGCTTGAGTTCGATCAGCTTGCGCAGGTTCGACTCGACGACGTCGATCCTGCTCAGCTTCTCGGCGGCAAGTGCACTGTCGTAGAGCAGATCGACATTCTCCGGCTGCCTGGTCAGCGCGTCGGCAAGCAGGTCGTAGGACTCCTGATACGCCCTGGACTCGCGCAGCAACTGCGCCTCCGCCTGAATCAGGACGGTGCGCTGCTCCTCATTGGCAACCTCGACGTTCTGCAGGTAGCTGCGCGCCTCGGCGAGTTTGTTCTGCCGGCCGAGGAGGAAGGCATAGCGCGCCTGCGCCGGAACGTACTGGTCGCCGCCCTTGACCTGGGCATACCACTGCATCGCCTCTTCCGGACGCTTGCGCTCCTCGTACGCCTGCCCGATGTAGAAACGCAGCGTGTCCGGATCGCGGTAGTTGAGCTCGAGCGCACGCCGCAGGGACGTGTCGGCAAGTTCGAAGTCGTCGAGCTGCAGGGACAGCAGCCCGATCGTGACCAGGATGTCCGGGTTCTCCGGCTGCGCCTCATGCAGGATCTGATACTGCACGCGGGCTTCGGTCAACTGCTTGGCGTTGATCAGCATGCGCCCGTAGTGAGCGCGCACGTCCCTCGCCTGGGGATGCGCCTGTACGAACGCCGAGAGATACTCCGCGGCCTTGGCCGCCGAGTCACGCTGCTGGATGAACTGCGAGTACTGCAAGGCACCCTGCTCCCAATCGGGCCGCAGCTTCATCGCTTCCTGCATCTCGCTCATGGCCAGGTCGTGCTTCCCGGCGGCGAATGCGGCCTGCGCCACCACGAGGTGTGCCTCCGGAAGCTCCTGGTACTCCCGGGCAAGTTCCTTGACCACGGCGAGCACGGCGTCCTTGTCGGGGTGCTTGTTCAGGAGCGCGTGCAGCTGAAGGAAACCTTGAGCCGGGTTGCCGCCGCTGGCAAGCAATGCCTTGAGGTGCGGCTTGACCTCGCCAAGCTTGTTCGCTGAGAGCAGAAGCCCTACGAGGCTCTGTCGCGCCTGCTGGTTCTGCGGTTCCAGTTCGTACCAGAGGCGGGCGGCATCCAGCGCCGTGCTCTGCAGCCTCGCGTAGCTGGCGATCTCGGTGGCACGCTTGGCCAGACGCGGATCGCGTGTCGACCTGGCCATTTCGAGGTAGCCCTGCGCGGACAGTTGCAGATTCCCGCGCTGCCCCGCGATCTCGGAGAGGAGGAACTTGAACAGCAGTTCCTGGTCGAGCGCGGCGTCCGGCAGATCCCCAGGAGGCGGCGCGCTGTTCTGAAACACGCGTCGCGCCCGATCCTCGAGCGATTCCTCGTCGTCCGCGTTCTGGGCCAGATAGCCCGAGACCGGAAGGTCATACGCGTCCGCGGACGCGGTCATCGACGGAAAGCCGATGGGATGCAGGGAGGGCTTCTGTGCACAGGCTCCGAGCGCCAGCGCGCACGAGACGATCACGAAGTTCAGGCCACGGGTCATTACGACGCTTCCTCACTGAAACTCCACGCACCCGCGACCGGCGTCGCGTTCCTGCGCAGTGGATGACCTGCATCGGGTGAAGGTTTCCGCAGGCGCTTCAACATCCGGGCCAGTTTAGGTATATTTGCGCCGGGCCTCAAGCCGCCATCTGCGGCCGGACGGCTGCCGCGCCTGCAAGCACGCTCCTGTCGCTCACCGCGTGAAGCAAGTTCTCTGCCGCGCACTTCCACGCCATGCCTGATCCGAAAGGGGCCGCTACGCCGACCGCCGAAACAACCCTGTCGGCACGCGATCTTTCGCGCGCGTACGGCGCCACGCGTGCCGTCGACGGCATCGACCTCGAGCTGCGCCGCGGCGAAGTGCTTGGCCTGCTCGGCCCCAACGGCGCCGGCAAGACGACGACGATGCAGATGCTGACCGGGAATCTCGCGCCGAGCGACGGCAGCGTGAGCATCTGCGGGATCGATCTGCTCGAGCGGCCTGCTGCAGCGAAGGCGCGTCTGGGGTACCTGCCCGAAATTCCCCCTCTGTACAGGGAATTGCGCGTGGACGAGTACCTGCGACTGGCCGCTCGCCTGCACCGGGTGCCGCGCAGCCGCCTGGGCGAGGCCCTCGCGCAGGCGAAATCACGCTGCGGCCTGGAAGAAATGGGGCAGCGCCTGATCGGTGCCTTGTCCAAGGGCTATCAACAGCGCGTGGGCATCGCCCAGGCGATCATCCACACCCCCGACGTCGTCATCCTGGACGAACCGACGGTCGGCCTGGATCCCAACCAGATCCGCGACATCCGTACCCTGATCCGCGAACTGTCCGACCGGCACAGCGTGATCCTGTCCACACACATCCTGCCCGAGGTCGAGGCGGTATGCGACCGCGTACAGATCCTGCACCGCGGCCGCATCGTGTTCAACGATCGCATCGAGGCGCTGCGGCAGTTCCGCGGCACACCCGCCCTGCTGGTCGGATTCCGTCGCCCTCCGGGCCCCGACGAGCTGGCGTCGCTGCCCGGGGTGAGTCGAGTGCAGCAGGGTCAGGACGGCATGTTGCGGGTCGAGCGCGCGCCCGAAACGGATCCCACCGATGCACTGGTTGCGGCATCCGTGACGCACGACTGGGGGCTGACACACCTCGCGCCCGAGCGCGCTTCACTGGAAGACGTGTTCGTGCAACTGACCCGCCAGGATGCGCTCGCGCCGGCGGCAGAGGCGAACGCATGATCCGACTGATCGCGATGAAGGAACTGCGCCTGCTGTTCGCCTCACCCCTGGCGTGGGTGGTGCTGGCGTTCCTGCAGGGATTCTTCGCCTGGGTGTTCCTCTCGCAGCTGCAGAGCTGGCTCGAACTGCAGGCCCAGATCGCCGCGCAGCCCGGGGCCCCGGGGGTCACGGAATGGGTGGTCGCCCCCCTGTTCGCCACGGCGACGATCGTGCTGCTGATGGTGGTGCCTCTGCTGTCGATGCGCCTGGTTGCAGAGGAGCGGCGTGCCCAGACGCTGCCCTTCCTGCTGTCCTCGCCGGTATCGATCGCGCAGATCGTGCTCGGCAAGTATCTCGCGCTGCTGCTGTTCCTGGGCCTCGCGGTCGGACTCATCGTGCTCATGGCGGTCTCGCTGTTCGCCGCCGGCCGCCTCGATCTCGGCCTGCTCGGCGCCAACGCGCTGGGCCTGCTGCTCATGGGGGGCAGCTTTGCCGCCGTGGGACTGTACCTCTCCTGCCTCACGGCACAGCCGCTGATCGCGGCGATCGGCACGTTCGCCGTGCTGCTGGCATTGTGGCTGATCAACATCGCCACCCGCGACCCGGACAGTCTGCTGCACATGTTCTCGCTCATGCGCCATTTCGAGCACTTCTCCAAGGGAATCGTCGCGCTTCCCGATCTCGCGTACTACGTCGTGCTCATCGCGCTGTTCCTGTTTCTGTCGATCCGGCGCCTGGACGGCGACCGGCTGCGGGCATGAAGGCCGGTCCCCGCATGCGCATGCAACTGCTGGCGCAGAACGGCCTGTTCGCCTTGCTGCTCGTCGCGGCTGCGGTCCTCGTGCTCTACCTGCTGCGCGACAACGCGATGCAGTGGGACATCACGCAGAACAAACGCGGCAGCCTGTCCGTGGCCACCCGCGACGTGCTGCACGCAATGAGCGGACCGATCGCGATCACGGCCTATGCCACCACGCAGGATCCGCAGCTGGGCGACGTGCGCAAGCTGGTGTCCGACTTCGTCGCGCCGTATCGACGCATCAAGCCCGACATCTCGCTGGAGTTCGTCGATCCGCGCGAGCGGCCGAAGGAGACCGCGGCCGCCAACGTGCGCGCGAACGGCGAGATGGTGATCGAGTACGGCAAGCGCAAGGAACACCTGAGCGTGCTGAACGAGCAGAGCATGGCCAACCTGCTCATGCGCCTCGCGCGCAGCCAGGATCGGCTCGTCATGTACGTCGGCGGGCACGGCGAGCCGCGCCTGGACGGCAATGCGAATTTCGACCTCGGGCAGTACGGTCAGCAGCTGCAGCTCAAGGGCTTCACGGTGCAGGCGATCGACCTCGCCATCGCGCCCGAGGTGCCGGAGAACGCCGCGGTGCTGGTGCTGACCCATCCGCGCACGGACATGCTGCCCGGTGAAGTCGACAAGCTGCTGCGACATGTCGATCGCGGCGGCCATCTGCTCTGGCTCATCGACCAGGAGCCGCTGCACGGGCTGCAGCCGCTGGCGGAGAAGCTCGGCTTGCAGCTCGGCCCGGGCGTGGTGGTCGATCCCGCCGCCGCCCAGCTCGGCATCCAGCCCACCATCGCGCTGTCCTCGGGCTACGGGCATCACCCCATCACCGAGGCCTTCGCACGCTACAACACGGCGTTTCCATTCGTCCGCGCCATCGGCTTTCCGGACGAAGGCTCTGCGTGGCAGGCGACGGTACTGGTGGAAGCGGCGCAGAATGGCTGGGTTGAAACCGGCTCGCTCGACGGCGACCTGGGCTTCGATCCGGGCGCGGACGTGCAGGGACCGGTGGCGGTGGCGGCCGCTTTCGAGCGCGAATCGCAGGACGGCAAGACACAACGCGTGGTCGTGGTGGGAGGAAGCGGCTTCCTGTCGAACGCGTTCGTCGGCTTGCTGAGCAACCTGGACTTCGGCGTGAACCTGCTGAACTGGCTCAGCGCCGACGAGAACCTCATCACCATCCAGCCGCGCGACCGCGTGGACGCCTCCCTGGAGGTCACGCGCGGGCTGCTCACCGCGCTCGTATTCGGCTTCCTGCTGTTGCTGCCGCTCGGCTTTCTCGCGACCGGCGCAGCCATCTGGTGGCGGCGCCGTCGCGCCTGACCCGCGTGCGCACCCGCTGGCTCATCAACATCTTTCTTCTGGCCGTCGTCGCCGCCCTGGCCGCGTACGCGCTGTACGGACCGCCCACGGATGACACACCGCATGAGCCGATCGCGCAGCTCGCGCCCAGCGTCGTGCAGCGCATCGCGATCGAGGCGAGTGGCGCCGAGACGATCGAGCTCGTGCGCGAAGGCGACACCTGGTTCGTCACCCGGCCGGTTCGCGCTCGCGCCAACGTCACGCAGGTGGAACGCCTCCTCGATCTGCTCGCCGTGCGCGGTCGCGACCGGATGCCTGCGCGGGACCTGGAAAACTTCGACCTCGACCGTCCGTCGTTGCGGGTGCAGTTCGACGAGACGGTCATCGCCTTCGGCACCGTCAATCCCCTTACGCAGGATCAGTACGTGTCGGTCGGCGACGCGGTGTACATGATCCCCGGCCACCACCGCAGCGCGGTTCCGGATCGGGTCGAGCGCGTGCTCACGCACGCGCTGCTGCGCAAGGACGAGAAACCGGTGTCGTTCGCCTTCCCTGGCTTCTCCGTGGAGCGGGTGGACGGACGCTGGATCCGCCGGCCCGAAGCGACGGGCACCCCGCTCAGCCAGGACGATTTCCATCGCTGGGTGGACGAGTGGCGATTCGCCTCCAGCCTCCTCACCCAGCGCGCCTCCGGCAACGCGAACGCGGAGTCCATCAGCATCGAGCTCGAGGACGGGCGCACGGTCCGCTTCGGCATCGTGCAGAAGGAACCGGAGTTCATCCTGAGGCGCGAAGACGAGCAGCTGACCTTCTACTTTCCTCAAGACACGCGCACGCGCCTGCTCGCGGGACCGGCGCCGCTGGCCTCGGCGGCTGCGGAGGATGCGCCCGGCGCAGCGCCCGCGGCCGACCGCTAGGCAACGCGATGCCGGAACTGCCGGAGGTCGAGACCACCC
>CAYLTE010000202.1:0-7719 GCA_964386195.1 uncultured Burkholderiales bacterium
CGCAACCTCAGTCCAACCAGGTGCTCGATGCATCGATCAACGTTGGCACGGCCAGCATCGAGGAGGTGGAGGCCTACCTGGCCGTGCTCGGCAAGGCCGTGGCGCATATGCATGGCCACAGCGCAGCGCATCGCCTGTTCCGATCAGTAGCCGATCGGCACATCGCGGAGCGCAGCGAGCAGCCCGAGCTGGCTGAGGGTGCCCCGCCGTCCGCTCAGCCCGTGCAGGAATCCGGTCTGTCCTAACCGGATCGAAGGCTCGGGCTACTGCTCGAGCTGCAAGTCGGCGCGCAATCGCGAGGTATACCGCGAACGGCGAGCAGATCCAGCGAAGGACGACAGCTTCTATCGCAGCCCTCAGTGGCGCAGGCTCAGAGCCACCAAGGTGCGGACCAATCCTCTGTGCGAGGAGTGCGAACGGGCAGGGCGAGTGCGGGCCGCGACGTGTGTCGATCACATCGTGCCGATTCGCCAGGGCGGTGAGGCGCTCGCCTGGGACAACCTGCAGTCGCTGTGCGATCCCTGCCACGCCCGCAAGTCAGTTCTCGAGGGATCGCGATTCGGGTCGAGAGGGTAGGGGGGGTCGAAAAGCTACAACCCCTGGCCGGAGTAGCGGGCGCGGAAGGCTTTTGAGACGCCCGCGAAATTCAGGAGGGGGGGTCCAAGCCGAGCCTGGACCCAGTGCGCATCTATGCAGGGTAGAGCAGTGGTCAGCTCGCCGGGCCCAATAACCCGAAGGTCGCTGGTTCGAATCCAGCCCCTGCAACCTCGCTTTCTTGTGGCGCGGCCCACCGTGCCGAACACCCAGCTGCCGCGATGCGGCGTTACTTTCACCTCGAAACCCCGCCGCTACCGCTCAGGCAGCGTAGAGCGCTCGCGTTCGAGCCGCGATTGCTGGCGCGCGCATTCGCCATCAGCAGCCGCATCAAGGAGACGATCATGCCTGCAGGTAGGCCACCCAAGCCCTCACAGCTCAAGCAGCTTGAAGGTAACCCAGGTGGGCGCACGCTTCCGGACGAGCCCACCCCCGAGGTTGAGATTCCCGACTGCCCGGACCACCTCGCACCCGCTGCAGTTGCGGAGTGGAATCGCATCAGCAGAGAGTTGCATGCCCTCGGACTGATCGCAAAGATGGACCGCGCGGTGCTCGCAGCCTACTGTCAGGCCTACGCGCGCTGGGTCGAGGCCGAGTGCAAAATCAAGGAGGACGGCAGCATCGTGAAGTCGCCCAACGGTTATCCGATGATGTCGCCCTGGCTGGTGATCGCCAACAAGGCGCTCGAGCAGATGCACAAGTTCGCCATCGAATTTGGTCTCACGCCGGCGGCGCGTTCGCGCGTATCGCGCCTGATCGGCGGGCAACTGCCGCTGTTCCCTGCGCCTGGCGATGCCTCGTCCCAAGAGGACGCGTTTGGGCAGTTCCTGCAGGGCGCCACCCTCCAGTAGTCCCGTGACCAAGCAGCTGGATCCGACTACGGCCTATGCCGAGGCGGTGGTTGCGAGCAAGCTCGTCACTGGCAAGCTGGTGCGCCTGGCGTGTGAGCGACATCTGCGTGATCTGCAGACCGCTCGTGAGCGCGGCTATGTCTGGAGCCTTGATCACGCGCTGCATGCGCTGCGCTGGATGTTCGGCAACCTCAAGCACTCGAAGGGCGAGTGGGCCGGCAGAGCGTTTGAGCTCTCGCCGTGGCAGTGCTTCATCGTCGGTTCGTTGTTCGGCTGGCGGCGCGTCGTCGATGGAACGCGGCGGTTTCGTACGGCGCACAACGAGATCGCGCGAAAGAACGGCAAGAGCACGCTGGCGGCGGGCGTGGGGCTGTACTGCATGCAGTCCGAGCAGGAGCCCGGCGCGGAGATTTACTGCGCGGCCACCAAGAAGGATCAAGCGCGCATTGTCTTCGACGAGGCGAGGAATATGGTGCGTCAATCGCCCACGCTGGCGCGCCGGATCAAGGCGTACACGTCCAACCTCTCCGATGCGTCGCTAGGTGCGAAGATGGAACCGCTGGGCGCGGACTCAGACACGCTCGATGGACTCAACGCGCACTGTGGCATCGTGGACGAGCTCCATGCGCATCGCAACCGCATGGTGTGGGATCTGCTCGAGACCTCGATGGGCGCGCGGCGTCAGCCGCTGATGTTTGGGATCACCACCGCGGGGTCCGATCGCCACAGCATCTGCTGGGAGCAGCACACCTACGCCGACCAAGTCCTCTCGGGTGTGCTCGAGGACGATGCCTTTTTTGCCTATATTGCCTCGCTCGACGAAGGCGACGACTGGAAGGACGAAGCGCTGTGGACGAAGGGAAACCCCGGCCTGGGCGTGTCAGTAAAGATTGAATCGCTGCGCCGAGAGTGCGAGAAGGCGATCGCACTGCCTGGGGCGCAGAACACGTTCAAGCGCCTGCGCTTGAACGTGTGGACCGAGCAGGTCACGCGTTGGATCGACCTCGATGTGTGGGCGAAGGGCGGCGATCCGATCGATTCGGCGTCTCTTCGCGGGCGCCCCTGCTTCGCGGGGCTGGACCTGTCCGCGACTACCGATCTGTCGGCCTGGGCGCTGCTCTTTCCCCCCATGCACCCAGGAGAGCGATGGAAGGTGCGCGTGCGCTTTTTCGTGCCCGACGAGAACGTGCGCCGGCGCGTCGAGCGCGATCGCGTGCCCTACGACGTGTGGATCCGTGATGGCTGGATCGAGGCTACGCCTGGCAATGTAGTCGACTATGCGTTCATCCGGGCGCGCGCGCTCGAGGACGCGAAGCTCTTCGACATCCAGGAGGCGGCCTACGACCGCTGGAACGCCACGCAGCTGGTGACCGAGCTGCAGGACGACGGGTTGACGATGGTGCCATTCGGGCAAGGCTTTGCGTCAATGGCTGCGCCGTGCCGAGAGTTCGAGAAGCTCATCGTCGGTGGTGAGCTCCAGCACGGGGGCAACCCGGTGCTGACCTGGTGCGCGGCGAACGTCTCGGCCAGCGAGGATCCGGCGGGCAACCGCAAGCCGGACAAGAGCAAGTCCACCGGGCGCATCGACGGGATCGTGGCGATGCTCATGGCCCTGGGGCGCGCGATCGTCAACGAGGGCAGCGGACCGTCGGTCTACGAGCAACGCGGGCTGCTGCGCCTGGTAGTGGAGGACTGAGATGGGCTGGACGCAACGTATCGCCAACCTCGCACGCAGCGCGCGCGACTGGTTCGGGCGGCGCTTTACCCTGGTTCGCACCCTCACGCAGGCCGGGGTGAACGTCGACCAGGAAAGCGCCCTGGGCTACTCGGCCGTGTTCGGGTGCATCCGCGTGATCTCGGAATCGCTCGCCATGCTGCCGCTGCACGTGTACCAGCGCAACGGCGCGCGCCGCGACGCCTACCCCGAGCATGCGGCCGACTGGCTGCTCTCGACGCAGGCCAACCCCGAGATGACGGCGATGGAGGCGCGCGTGTTCCTCATCGCCAGCGCGCTGGGCTGGGGCAATGGCTACGCCGAGATCGAGCGCGATCGCGGCGGGCGCCCATTGTGGTACTGGCCGCTGCATCCTGAGCGGGTCAACCCCTGCCGCAACGAGGCGGGCGAACTCGTCTATCGCGTGAACAACGGCGACCACCAGATCGAGATCGCGGCCGCCGACATGATTCACCTGCACGGGCTGGGCTTCGACGGGGTCACCGGCTACTCGACTGTCACGCTTGCGCGCGAGTCGATCGGCGCGGGCCTGGCGATGGATCAGTTCGCGGCGAGCTTCTTCGGCAACGGCCTGCACGCGGGCAGCGTGCTCAAGCATCCGGGCAAGCTCTCCGACCAGAGCTTCAACCACTTGAAGGAGAGCCTCAAGGACTTCAAGCAAGGCGCGCGCAACGCCTTCAAGCCCTTCATCCTGGAGGAGGGCATGGACTTCGCGCGCATCGGCGTGCCGCCCGAGGACGCGCAGTTCCTGGAATCGCGCACCTTCCAGATCGTGGACATCTGCCGCTGGTTCCGCGTGCCTCCGCACAAGCTGGGCGTGCTCGACAAGGCCACCTTCTCCAACATCGAGCACCAGAACCTGGAATTCGTGACCGAGACGCTGCTGCCATGGGCCACGCGCTTCGAGCAGGAGTGCAACGTCAAGTTCTTCGGGCTCAAGCAGCGCGGGCGCCTGTATGTGAAGCACAACTTCGGGGCGATGCTGCGCGGCGATCTCAAGACGCGCTACGAGGCCTACGCCATCGGGCGGCAGTGGGGCTGGTTCTGCGCCAACGACGTGCTCGAGCTCGAGGATCGCAACCCGGTGCCAGGTGGTGACGTGTACCTCGCGCCGCTGAACATGGTGCCCGCGGACATGATGCGCGAGTGGGCCGAGGAGAAGCTGCTCAAGCCCGCGCCGCGGCCCGCGCCGCCGCCGCCCGATGACGAGGGCAAGGACGGGGACGATCCACCGCCCGACGAGGAGGACGATCCGCCGGGCGATGAACCGGCGCGATCGCGCAACGCGCGCGTGATCGAGATGGCGCACCGCCTACGCAAACTCACCCACTAGGAGGCAGCATGCCGAACTTTCGCATTCGCGCGCGCGGGGACAAGAGCGCCGAGATCCTGTTCTACGACGCCATCGGCGAGTACTGGGACCGGGGGATTTCGGCCAAGCGCTTCGCCGAGCAGCTCAACGCGCTGGGCGATGTCCAGCGCATCAACGTGCGGATGAACTCGCCCGGTGGCGATGTGTTCGACGCGGTGGCGATCTACAACACGCTCTACCGTCACCGCGCGCGCGTGGTGGTCGACATCGACGGCATGGCACTGTCTGCCGCTACGATCGTGGCGATGGCGGCCGACGAGCTGCGCATGGCCGAGAACGCGAGCTTCATGATTCACAACCCTTGGTCGATGGCGATGGGCGATGCCGCCGAGCTGCGCCGCTCTGCCGCGCTGCTCGATGACATCAAGGACACGATCATCGCCACCTACCAGCGCCGCGCCACGCTCTCTCCCGCGCAGCTGTCCACGATGATGGACGAGGAGACCTGGATGAAGGCCGACGCGGCCAAGGAGTACGGCTTCATCGACGAGGTCTCGGAGACGCTGGCGGTGGCGGCGCACTTCGATCTGAGCCGCTTCAAGAACGTCCCCCACGAGCTGGCCCGGCGCATGCGCGCCTCGCCTGCCACGCCGCGCCTGGACATGGCGCGCATGCGCATCCGGGAGCAGGCCAAGCGCGCTGCTGCCTTCACCTGAGCGTCTCGCTCGCAACCCTTTCCCTGTCTTGGGGAGTTTCGGCCCGCCTCGCGCGGGCTTTCTTTTGAGAGGATCACACATGGATATCGCAGCACTGAAGCAGCGCCTGGTGGAGCTGAACGCGCGAGCCTCCGCCATCCAAGCCAAGGCGGACGAGGAGACCCGCGATCTCACCGCCGAGGAAGAAGGCGAGCTCGAGGGCATCTTCGCGGAGTTCGAGCGCACCGAGGGCGAGATCAAGCGGCGCGAGCGCATCGAGAACCAGGGCCAGCGCCTGGGCCAGAGCGCCGGACGTCAAGCCACGCCCAACGCGCCGGCGAGCAACAACGCCCCCGCACCTGCACCGGCTGGCGGCAATCCCGCGCCGCGTGATGGCCTGATGAACACCCGCCTTCCCACCGAGCGCGAGCGCGGTCGCAACGGCTTCGCCCACGCCGGCGAGTTCTTCACCGCGGTGCGCAACGCCCGCGTGCGCAACAACGTCGACCCGCGTCTGGTGCAAAACGCAGCCACCAGCTGGGGCGGCGAGGCGGTGGGCGAGGACGGCGGCTTCGCCGTGCCGCCCGATTGGCGCAACGAGATCATGGATCTGGTGGGCGCGGAGGATTCCCTGCTCACGCGCACCGACCAGCAGATCACCAGCTCGAACCAGCTGGTGGTGCCCACCGACCAGACCGCCCCGTGGCACTCGGCCGGTGTGCGCGTGTACTGGGTGGACGAGGCCACCGCACCCACGCAGACCAAGCCCAAGCTCACGCCCAAGATCACGCGCGCGAACAAGCTCGCCGGCCTGGTGTATCTGACCGACGAGCTGCTCGAGGACGCTGCCTCGATGGGCAACTATGTGCGCACCAAGGCGCCGGCGGCGATCTCCTGGGCGATCAACGACGCGATCATCAACGGCGATGGCGTGGGCAAGCCCCAGGGCATCATGAACTCCGGGGCGCTGGTCACCGTGAGCAAGGAAGGCTCGCAGGCGGCCGACACGCTGCTGGGTGCCAACGTCTCGAAGATGTGGGCGCGCATGCCGGCACGCTCGATCCCGCGCGCGGTGTGGCTCATCAACCAGGATCTGTACCCGCAGCTGCACTCGCTCAACATCCCGATCAAGAACATCGCGGGCGACCAGAACGTGGGCGGGGTGCCGGTGTTCGTGCCCCCTGGCGGGTTCAGCGCCGCGCCCTACGGCACGCTGCTGGGCCGGCCCATCATCCCCACCGAGGCCTGCGCCGCGATCGGAGATCTGGGCGACATCATCTTCGCGGACATGATGGGCTACCTCAGCGTCATGAAGTCGGGCGGGGTGCGCCAGGACGTGTCGATCCACGTCGAGTTCGAAAAGGACATGACCGCCTTCCGCTTCATCCTGCGCATGGGTGGTCAGGCCTGGCTCGATGCGCCGATCGCGCGCAAGAACGGGTCGAACACCCTGTCCACCTTCGTCACGCTGGAAGCGCGCTAACCGCCGCTCTCTGGTGCGAGCGGGCCGCCTCGTGCGGCCCGCGCCGTTTCCGCTTCTACCTTCGAGAGGGATCTCACGATGCAAAACGTTTCCATGGGCTCGGTGGCCGCCGTGGTCGCCACGGTGGACCCCAAGACGGTGGCCAACACCATCCAGTACACCGACGTGATCGACATGGCCGACATGGACCAGGTGATGGCGATCGCGCTCACCGGCGACATGGCGGCCGAGACGATCGACTTCGCCTGCTACTACTGCGACAGCGACGGGGGCAACCCGGCCAGCCTCAAGGCGGCCACGCAGCTCGCGGCGCATGCCTCGAACAACGACAACAGCCAGATCGTGATCTGCGTGAAGGCCTCCGAGCTGCTCGCGGCGGGCAAGCGCTACGTGAAGTTCGGGCTGGTCACGGGCAACTCGACCGGCGGCGCGGCCGCGGTGGTGGCCATCGGCTATCCGCTGCGCGCAGGCCTCGCCGGCGACCAGGACCTGGCCAGCGTCAAGCAAGTCAAGCAGTAACGGGCCGCCCCGGTCCACACCGGGGCGCTCGCATGGGGGCTCAGGCCGTGAGGCCGCACTGCTCGCCCGCGAGCGCCCCCATCCGAGCGAGGAAGCCCTATGCACAACGATTCACTGCGCCCCACGGTGCATCGCCTCCAGGAGTACGGCGAGGAGCCCTTCACGCTCGAGGAGGCCAAGGCGCACCTGCGTGTGACCCACGAGCGCGACGATGCCTGGATCACCGCCCGCATCGCGCAGGCGCGCGCCTGGGCCGAGATGTACCTGCGTCGCACCATCCGCGCCGCGCAGCTGGAGCTGCAACTGGCGCGCTTTCCCGGTGAGCGCTGGTCGTGCCTGCCACCCACGATTGCGCTCCCCGGTCCGCCGCTGCAGAGCGTGACCGAGGTGGCCTACATGGACTCCACGGGTGCCTGGGTGCACATGGCGGCCACGCAGTACCAGGTCCACTACCCGCGCCACCCGGCGCTGATCGCGCCCGCGCTTGGCACCAGCTGGCCGGTCACGCGGCTCGATGCGCTCTACGCCGT
>CAYLTE010000203.1:0-7696 GCA_964386195.1 uncultured Burkholderiales bacterium
CCATCTTCGAGGAGCGCGTGGAGAAGGGCGTGATCGCCAAGCTGCGCCACATCGTCGACACGCCCTTCGTGCGCATGGATTACAGCGAAGCGATCAGCATCCTGGAGCGCTCGAAGCAGAAGTTCGAGTTCCCGGTGCAGTGGGGCATGGACCTTCAGTCCGAGCACGAGCGCTATCTGTCCGAGCAGCACGTGCGCGGACCGCTCATCCTGATGAACTACCCGAAGCAGATCAAGGCGTTCTACATGCGCCTGAACGACGACGACCGGACGGTCGCCGCCATGGACGTGCTCGCGCCAGGCATCGGCGAGATCATCGGCGGCAGCCAGCGCGAGGAGCGCCTCGACGTGCTCGATGCGCGCATGGCCGAAGTCGGACTCGACCCGCATCACTACGACTGGTACCGCGACCTGCGCCGCTATGGCAGCGTACCGCACGCCGGGTTCGGACTCGGGTTCGAGCGCACGGTGATGTACGTCACCGGCCTCACCAACGTGCGTGACGCGATTCCCTTCCCGCGCACGCCTGGCAATGCCCGCTACTGACGCGGCGGCCGCGCCGCAGCGCCGTCACGTATTCGCCGATCTCTCCGTCTCGGCCGTCATCGCAGGCTTCGTCACCGTCCTGGTCGGCTTCACCAGTTCGGCGGTGATCGTGTTCCAGGCCGCGCAGGCGCTCGGCGCAGGCCCGCGCGAGATCGGCTCTTGGATGTGGGCGCTCGGCCTGGGCATGGGACTCACCTGCATTGGATTGTCGCTGCGCTACCGCACGCCGGTCGTGACCGCGTGGTCGACACCGGGGGCAGCACTGCTGGTGACCAGCGTCGCAGGGCTGGACATGGCGGACGCGGTCGGGGCATTCATGGTGTCGGCGGCACTGATCGTGCTGTTCGGCGTGACCGGCTGGTTCGAGCGCGCGATCTCACGCATCCCGGTGCCGCTCGCTTCGGCCATGCTCGCCGGCGTGCTGGTCCGCTTCGGGATGGATACCTACACGGCGATGAACGCGCAGTTCGTCCTGGTGTTCGCGATGTTCGCCGTGTACCTGGCCGGCCGGCGGCTGTGGCCACGCTACGCAGTCCCGGGGGTCCTGGCACTCGGCGTCGCGGTCGCAGCGCTGCAGGGCCAGCTGCATCTTGCGCAGGTCACGCTGCAGTGGGCCGAGCCCGTGTTCACCGCCCCGACGTTCTCGTGGGCGGCACTGATCGGCGTGGCGATCCCGCTGTTCGCGGTGACCATGGCCTCCCAGAACGTGCCGGGCGTGGCGGTGATGCGCGCCTCGGGCTATGACACCCCGGTGTCGCCGCTCGTCAGCTGGACGGGAATCGCCACCTTCGTGCTGGCGCCGTTCGGTGCGTATGCGTTGAATCTCGCCGCGATCACTGCCGCCATCTGCATGGGCCGCGAGGCCCACGAGGACAACGCACGCCGCTACACCGCGTCGGTGGCGGCCGGCGTGTTCTACGTGGTGCTGGGGCTGTTCGGCGCCACCATCGGCGCCCTGCTGGCGGCCTTTCCCAAGGAACTGGTGCTGGCGCTGGCCGGCCTCGCCCTGATCAACACCATCGGGGGCGGACTGGCCGCGGCGACCCGCGACGAATCGCAGCGCGAAGCTGCGCTGATTACGTTTCTCATCACCGCGTCCGGCGCTTCGCTGTTCGGCGTCGGCTCCGCGTTCTGGGGCCTTCTGGGTGGCGCCGCCGCACTGATCGTTCTGACCTGGGGCAAGGCCCCGCAACGCTAGCAGCCCAGCGCGCGTCGGCGAACCGGCCCGCCCCTACTGCTCGTCCGCCTGCGCCGCGCGGATGCGCTCCTCGCGCTGCCGTGCCTGCTCGCCGATGCGGTCGAAGCAGGCCTGCAGGAAGTCGTTCTCGTGCGATTCCGGGGCACCCGGCTCGTCGAACACCCGTTCAGCGTGGGTCAGCAGAAAGCGCTCGTCCGCCTCGTCCTGGACGAACCAGCGCAGTTCCGGCGGGAACGCGCGGATCGCTTCCAGGTCGCCGTGCATGCGGCCGATGAAATCCGTGCGCGACATGCCGTAGTCGCGCGACAGGGCAGCATTGCGGATGAAGTCGCCGCCCTCGGTGCACTCGTCGATGCTGAGGTCGTGAGCGTTCACGGTCCAGGCACTCAGGCCGAGCAGTGCCGCCAGGGCAAGTTGCATGCGCATGACACCTCTCCTTTCAAGAAGGGCGCTGTAGTGGTTTTCGTCTGCCAGGCGAGACTGCTTTAGCGCAAATGCGTCCCGCTCGATCGAATACGTTAGCACCCGCTGTGCCTCATGCGGAATCGTGCGCCGCAGCACACATGCGCCTTGGAGTGCGCGCACGAGGCTCCTATACTGGTCGCCAGAGGCGGCAGGTTTCGAGTACAACCCAGGGAGGACACCATGGGAAGTATGTCCACGGAGGAGATCCGCACGCTCGCGCTCGTCGGGCATGCGGGCAGCGGAAAGACCACGCTTGCCGAGGCCCTGCTGCACCGGGCCGGAGCCATCGCCAGTCCAGGCGGGATCCAGCGCGGCAACACCGTATGCGACTTCGATGCGCTCGAGAAGGAGCACCAGCATTCGCTCTACTCGGCTGTCGCACACTTCGATCACGGCGGCGCGCGCGTGCACATGATCGACACGCCCGGCTATCCCGACTTCGTCGGGCAGGCGCTGAGCAGCCTGGAAGCAGTCGAGACGGCCGTCATCGTGGTCAACGCGCAGAACGGTATCGAGCTGACCACGTCCCGCATGATGAACTGGGCGCAGGAGCGCGGACTCTGCCGCGTTCTCGTCATCAACAAGATCGACGCTGAGAACGTGGATCTGCCCAGTCTGGTAACGCAGATCCAGGAGGAGTTCGGCAAGGAGTGCCTGCCGATCAACCTGCCCGCCGAGGGCGGCAGCAAAGTGGTCGACTGCTTCTTCAACCCCGGCGACGACGGCGTCGCCTCGGATTTCTCGTCGGTCGCGGAGGCGCATCGCGCCCTCATCGACCAGGTGGTCGAGGTCAACGAATCGTTCATGAACCGCTACCTCGAGCAGGGAGACATCGAGGCGGCCGAGCTGCACGAGCCGTTCGAGCAGTCGTTGCGCGAGGGCCACCTCGTGCCGATCTGTTTCGTATCGGCACGCACCGGGACGGGGCTTCCAGAACTGCTCGACGTGGTGGAGCATCTGCTGCCCACCCCGGCGGAAGGCAATCCCCCGCAGTTCCTCAAAGGCGAAGGCGCGCAGGCACAGCCGTTCGAGATCCATCCCGATCCGTCCATGCATGTGGTCGCACACGTGTTCAAGCTCAGTGTCGATCCGTTCGTCGGCAAGCTCGGTGTATTCCGTGTGCATCAGGGCACGGTCACGCGCGACAGCCAGCTCTTCATCGGCGATGGGCGCAAACCGATCCGTGTCGGACAGTTGCTGATGCTGCGCGGCAAGGACTACGTGCCGGTCGATCGCTGCCTGCCCGGCGACATCGGCGCGATTCCCAAGGTGGACGAGCTCGCCTTCGACTGCGTGTTGCACGACTCGCACGACGAGGATCACATCCACCTCGTGCCGGTGCCGTTCCCCACGCCGATCTTCGGCCTCGCCGTAGAGGCATCCAAGCGTGGCGACGAGCAGCGCCTGTGGGAAGTGATGCACAAGCTCGCCGGAGAGGATCCGTGCCTGCAGATCGAGCACATCGCGACCACCAACGAGACAGTCGTGAACGGTCTGGGCGAACTGCACATCCGGGTGCTGCTGCAGAAGCTCGCCTCGCAGTACAAGCTGGAGGTCAAGACCCATCCGCCGCGCATCGCCTATCGCGAGACCATCACTGCCCCCGCGGAAGGACATTGCCGCCACAAGAAGCAGACCGGCGGCGCCGGGCAGTTCGGGGAAGTGTTCCTGCGCATCGAGCCGCTCGAGCGCGGCAAAGGTTTCGAGTTCGTCGACGCGGTCAAGGGCGGCGTCATACCAGGGCAGTACATCCCGGCAGTGGAGAAGGGCGTGCAGCAGGTGCTGCACAGCGGTGCAATCGCCGGCTACCCGCTCCAGGACGTGCGCGTGACCGTGTATGACGGCAAGTCGCATCCGGTCGATTCGAAGGAGGTCGCGTTCGTGGCGGCGGGACGCAAGGCCTTCCTCGATGCCGTGACGAAGGCGCGGCCGATCGTGCTCGAGCCGATCGTCAACATCCAGGTGAACGTGCCGGAGGCGAACATCGGCGACGTGACCGGCGACCTGTCGGCGAAGCGCGGACACGTGGCGGGCACGCAGACCCTTCCAGGCGGACTGACCGGCGTGATGGGCCAGGTGCCGTTATCGGAATTGAACGGCTACGGCTCGAGGCTGAAGTCGTACAGCGGCGGACAGGGATCGTTCAGCCTGGAGTTCAGCCACTACGAGCCGGTGCCGCCAAACGTGCAGCAGCAGCTGGTCGCGGAGCACAAGGTGCCGGTGCACGAGGATTGACGAACGAACGGCCGTTCGCTTTGACGCCGGCCGTAACATTGGTGTCACACTCCCAACGGTGTCATTTCGAGCGCAGCGAGAAATCTTCGCAGTGGACGCTGCAAGGCGAGGATCCCTCGCCCTCGGCTCGGGATGACACCGGTGGCCGGCTCGGGATGACACCGTAGGTCACGCCAGCACGACCTCTGCCCGCACCGTCCCCGCGCGTTCGTGGCGCGCGGTCAGCCGCACGCTCGCCCCGTGCGCACCACGCACCACCCACTCGACCTTGAGCCGGTCGTCGGTCACGTCGCCGCCCCAGCCGGCCCAGCTGCTGGGGGCGACCGGCTTGTAGGCGCGCCCCTCCAGTTCACCGCGCTCCTCGCGCCGCGACCCGGCCTCGAGCACCGCGCCATCGGGCAGTTCGATCTCGCACACGACACCGCGCGTGCGCTTGTGCTCCAGCGCCTTCTTCGTCACGTAGCTCGGCAGCCAGCCGGTGTTGTGCACCACCAGTATCACTCTCCAGGTTCCTGCGCCGAGCGCATCCGCGCGCGCCTCGAGCAGTTCGAGCTTCGGCGAGATCAGCAGGTGCCACAGCAGCCAGCTGCGGAAAGCGCTCGACCTCCCGCTCCAGCAATGCCGCAGGAGGATTGCTCCAGGTGTACAGCGTGTCCCAGCCGCCCAGCTCCACCGCCCCCAGTTGCGGATGCTCGAACGCATACCAGGGGACGAAGCCCTTGCCGTCCAGCACCTCGTCGTTCCAGCGCAGCAGCTTGAGGTCGTCCTCGACAGGGTGCTCGCGGTACCACTCGATGAACTTGTAGTCCTCGATGCCGGCCTGCCGCTGCGGACTCCAAATCTCGACCGTCCAGGCGAACACGCCCATGTGCTCGTACAGCCAGTCGTCCATCGAACCGGTGATGACTTCCTTGGGGTGATAGCGAAAGTCGTGGAACACCGAGATGTTCGGATAGCCGGTCAGCTCTGTGCCGCGGGCGCCGATCTTCCGGTAGGTCCAGAGATCCTCCGCCGGAAGGCTGTCGTCCGCCATGTGGGAATAGGGCCGCAGCAGCACACCGCTGTAGGTGTGGAAGCACACCCCGCCGGTGATGTTCGGATGCTCGACTATGAAGCGCACGGCGGCCTGCACTTCGGGTTCCGATGTGGGAAAGGGTCCGGCCCCGTGCTGATCGTGCTCCTGCCGCCAGCCCGCCGGAAAATTACGGTTCAGGTCGAGTTGCTCGCGCCGACGCTGCAATCGGATCAGCGTGCCGTCGAAGTCCTCCAGCATGCCCTCGGGCAGGAGCCGGTAGTAGCGGCCGCCCTGCTCGGTCGGCTCGCGTCGGACCAGCAGCCGAGGATCGTGCTCGGATTCCTTCCACGGCCCGTTCGCATCGACAATGCGCATCGAAAGCACCCGTCCGTCGCCATCGACGTCCTCGCGGCGCAGCCCGCCTACCGGGGCTTCATCGTAAGGATAGGGTCGAGTGCTGGAGCGGATGAGACAGGGTACGTCGGCCAGAGCCCATTCGGCACCGTCCGGATTGAGTCGCGGACAGACGTAGAACACGCGCGTGTCGAGGCAGCGTGTGACCTCGTCATCGCGGCCGTAGCGTTCCGTCAGAAAATGCAGAAGGTAGAGGCAGGCCATGGAGCCCGCCACTTCGGTGGCGTGGATGTTCCCATCCACCCATAGAGCGGGCTTGTCACGATCGTCGCCCGTCGCCTGTGCGGTGACAACCGCAAGCAGGATGTCGCGTCCCTCATGGCTCTTGCCGATCGGACGAACACGAACGATATCAGGCTGCTGCGCAGCCAGATCGGCAAGCGCCGCATTCAATTGCGCATGGCGCAGATAGCGGTCGAAGCGCATGCAAAGCACGCAGAGCACGTCCGCTCGCTCGAGCGGACGTGGAGGAACACTTAGCGCGAGTTCTTCGGCGCTGCGGGCTTCTTCGCGCGGCCCGGGCGGGTCTTGCCGTAGGAACCGTTGTAGATCTTGCCGCGACGCGTCCGACGGTCGCCCTTGCCGTTGCTGCGCTCCATGCAGAACTCCAGAGAGAGGGATTGAGAGGCGGCGATTCTAGCAGCCCCGATCCCTCTTCGCGCTGGCGCCCTTACTTGGGCTGCGTTGCGGCCTTGGATTCGTCGCTGCGCTCGGCAGAGGCGGGTTGCTCGTCCACGCCGGAACCCTGCCCCGTCGTGTCCGCCTGTGCGGGGTGACCGACTGAACCCAGGCTCTGATCGGGAATCTGCGGCTGCTCGGCGCTCGATTGCGACGCGCCACCGGGGTTGGCCGGCGCCTTCTCCAACTGGTCGGCGCGCAGGTCACCGCGCTCGCCTTCCATATCGCCGTCACGCTGTCCGTGCAGGCGCTCTTCCGGGCCTTCGATATTCACCCGATCGTCGTAGGCCTTGTCCTGTTCTGCTGTCGCCTCGCCCATCGATGCGTTTGCCGGATCGGGGATGGCCTGATCGGGGTTCGTTGGATCGGACTGCTGCGCGTGGACGGCACCGATGCTGAATCCCGCTGCGATCAATGCTGCCATCAAGTGATTGCGTTTCATGTTCACCTCCGGTTCGATGAAGTCGTCGCACCGCGCGCCTCTCGGCGCCGTCGTGCAGTGCCCTTCATTCCGCAACGCGTGTGCCGACCCGGCGAGAGTGCAGTATCCTCGGCCCCTGCCATCGCTTACCGATACCAAGCCATGAACACGACACGAACGACCCTCGCGCTTGCCCTGCTGACACTTCTGCTCAGCGAGGCAGCGTGGGCGCAGAAGTCGCTTCCAGCCGACAGACAGCGATCGCTGACGCGCGAGCTCACTGCCATGCGACAGGAGCTGAAGCAGATGCATGCCGAACGCGAAGCAGCCGAAGCGGATCGCAAGGCGCTCCTTGCGCAGGTGCGCGCGCTGCGCGAAGAGGTCCTTTCCGTGCGCGGGGACGTGCGCGGACTCAAGGCCAACAGCATCCTCGACCTGAATGGCTACCTCACGTTCGAGAACACCACCGGTTACCCCACCGCGGTGTTCCGCGGCGTGAACGTGCAGGTGATCAATGGGACGGGCGACACCCAGTCCGCCAACGGACTGGGCAACCTGATCGTGGGCTACAACC
Organism: uncultured Burkholderiales bacterium; assembly: GCA_964386195.1. Classification (GTDB taxonomy): domain Bacteria; phylum Pseudomonadota; class Gammaproteobacteria; order Burkholderiales; family SHXO01; genus SHXO01. Next base: position 7,546 of record CAYLTE010000203.1, read on the forward strand.
GCGCCCGGGAGGGCACGCCGATATGCTCGATCGGCTATTTCGCCACTGAAGCGGAGTGCACGACGAAGGGCGGACGCTGGGCGAGCAGCCACAAGAGCGGCTCGCACAACATCGTCGGCGGCGACTTCAACAGCTACTCGCTGTGGGGAGG
>CAYLTE010000204.1:0-6332 GCA_964386195.1 uncultured Burkholderiales bacterium
GCTGGTGCCGTTCATCCCCTCGGCCGGCGAGATCAAGACCAAGCCGACCCAGCACTCGGTCAAGGAGCTGCGCGAGATCGGCATCCAGCCCGACATCGTGCTGTGCCGCGCGGACCGCGAGATTCCCGAGGACGAACGGCGCAAGATCGCGCTGTTCACCAACGTCGAAGAGCGTGCGGTGATCTCCGCGGTGGACACGGACTGCATCTACAAGATTCCGGGGCTGCTCCACGCCCAGGGCCTCGACGAGATCGTGTGCCGCAAACTGGAGCTTCAGGCGCCGCCGGCGAATCTCGCGGCGTGGGAGGAACTGGTCTTCGCGCTGGAACATCCGCGCACCGAGGTCAACATCGCGTTGGTCGGCAAGTACGTCGACCTGACGGAGTCGTACAAGTCGCTCACCGAGGCGCTCACCCACGCCGGTATCCACACCGGGTCGAAGATCAACATCCACTACATCGACTCCGAGAGCATCGAGCGCGATGGCGTGGAATGCCTGCGTGACAAGGACGCAGTGCTGGTGCCGGGCGGATTCGGCAAACGTGGGGTGGAAGGCAAGATCAAGGCGATCCAGTACGCCCGTGAGAACAAGGTGCCCTACCTGGGCATCTGCCTCGGCATGCAGCTGGCGGTGATCGAGTTCGCGCGGCACTGCGCAGGCCTGCCGGAAGCGCACAGCACCGAGTTCGATCCCGATACGCCGCACCCGGTGATCGCACTGATCACCGAATGGCATAGCCAGGGCAGAGTCGAGCAGCGGGACCAGGCCTCGAATCTGGGCGGGACCATGCGCCTCGGCGCGCAGCAGTGCATGCTCCTCCCCGGAAGCCTAGCGCGGGAAATCTATGGCGAGGAGCGCGTTGTCGAGCGCCACCGCCACCGCTACGAAGTGAACAACCGCTACATCCCCCACCTCATGAACGGCGGGATGCGCGTATCGGGAATGTCGGCGACCGAAGACCTGACGGAGATGATCGAGATGCCCGATCATCCCTGGTTCCTGGGGTGTCAGTTCCATCCCGAGTTCACCTCGACGCCGCGCAAGGGACATCCGCTGTTCTCGTCGTTCATCCGCGCTGCGATCCAGTATGCGAACCGTGACGAACGTGACGAAACCGTCCGCAAGCTGCACGCCTCCCGCGCCTGAGACGATGCGTCCGGCGACGGTCCTGCACAGCCCGCGCCAATGAAGCTCTGCCACTTCGAGGCTGGCCTCGACCAGCCCTTCTTCCTGATCGCCGGTCCCTGCGTGGTCGAGTCGGAGCAGTTGCAGATGGACACCGCTGGCGCGCTCAAGGGCATCTGCGACGCGTTGGAGATCCCGTTCATCTTCAAGTCCTCGTACGACAAGGCCAACCGCAGTTCCGGGAAGTCGTTCCGCGGGCCGGGGATGGACGAGGGTCTGCGCATCCTGGCCAAGGTACGCGCGACGCTCGATGTCCCGGTCCTCACCGACGTTCACGCCGAAGCGGAGATCGCCGCCGTGGCGAAGGTCGTGGACGTGCTGCAGACGCCGGCGTTCCTGTGCCGCCAGACCGATTTCATCCGCGCGGTCTCCGCTGCCGGGCGGCCGGTGAACATCAAGAAGGGCCAGTTCCTGTCCCCCTGGGACATGAAGAACGTGGTGGACAAGGCGCGCGAAGCGAGCGGGCACGACAACATCATGGTGTGCGAGCGCGGCGCCTCCTTTGGCTACAACAACCTGGTGTCCGATATGCGCTCGCTTGCCGTGATGCGCGAAACCGGCTGCCCCGTGGTGTTCGACGCCACGCACTCGGTGCAGTTGCCGGGCGGCCAGGGCACGGCGAGTGGCGGGCAGCGCGAGTTCGTGCCGGTGCTCGCGCGGGCAGCCGTCGCTGCGGGCGTCGCGGGCGTGTTCATGGAAACGCACCCGGATCCTGCAAAGGCACTCTCGGACGGCCCCAACGCGTGGCCGCTGAAGCACATGCGCGAGTTGCTTGCGACGCTGAAGGAATTGGATGCGCTGGTGAAGCGGCGACGATTCGTGGAAGATGCTCTGTAGGGATTTCACCACGAAGGGCACGAAGAACACGAAGAAATGCGTCCAACATCGAGGGCACGAAGGAACACAGAGCATGTGCCAGCCTGCTCCAGGATGGGCAAAGAGTCCATGAGTCTTTGCCGCTCTGGAAGACGTGCCGCATCACCCTTCGTGCCCTTTGTGTTCTTCGTGGTGAAAAGGCCTTGAAACTGAAGGAAGCCAACTAATGAGTTCAATCGTTGACGTCGTCGCCCGCGAGATTCTCGATTCGCGAGGGAACCCCACCGTCGAGGCCGACGTGCTGCTCGAGGCCGGCGTCGTGGGCCGCGCGGCGGTGCCCTCGGGCGCCTCGACCGGCACCAAGGAGGCGATCGAGTTGCGCGACGGCGATCCGGCGCGCTATCTGGGCAAGGGCGTGCTGCGCGCGGTGGAGAACGTCAACACCGAGGTCTGCGAAGCCATCATCGGCCTGGATGCAGTCGAGCAGTCGCTGATCGACCAGACCTTGATCGAGCTCGACGGCACGGAGAACAAGGAACGCCTCGGGGCGAATGCCACGCTCGCGGTGTCCCTGGCGGTGGCGAAGGCTGCGGCCGAGGAATCCGGGCTTCCGCTGTACCGGTACCTGGGCGGTGCGGGCCGCATGCAGCTTCCGGTGCCGATGATGAACGTGATCAACGGCGGTGCGCATGCGAACAACAGCCTCGACCTGCAGGAGTTCATGATCATCCCCGTGGGAGTGGGATCGTTCCGCGACGCACTGCGGTGCGGCGCGGAAGTCTTCCACACGCTCAAGAAGCTGATCAACGCGAAGGGCATGCCGACCACCGTCGGAGACGAGGGCGGCTTCGCTCCGAACCTGCCGAGCAACGAGGCGGCGCTGCAACTGATCATGGAGGCCATCGACAAGGCCGGCTACACGCCCGGCACGCACGTGGCCATCGGCCTGGACTGCGCCAGCTCCGAATTCTTCAAGGAAGGGCGCTACCGGATCGAATCGGAGGGACTGGCGTTGGAACCCGCACAGTTCGCCGACTACCTTGCCGCGTGGGTGGACAAGTATCCCATCGTCAGCATCGAGGACGGCATGGCCGAGGATGACTGGGATGGCTGGGAGCTGCTGACCGATCGCCTCGGCGAGAACGTGCAATTGGTGGGCGACGACCTGTTCGTGACCAACACGCGCATCCTGGCGGAGGGCATCCGGCGCGGCGTAGCCAATTCGATCCTGATCAAGATCAACCAGATCGGGACGCTGACCGAGACCTTCGCGGCGATCGAGATGGCCAAGCGCGCGGGTTACACGTCGGTGGTCTCGCACCGCTCGGGCGAAACCGAGGACACGGTGATCGCCGATATCGCCGTGGCCAGCAACGCATTGCAAATCAAGACCGGCTCGCTTTCCCGGGCCGACCGCACCGCCAAGTACAATCAGCTGCTCCGCATCGAGGAAGACCTGGGCGAATCCGCCAGCTATCCGGGCCGCGAGGCGTTTTATCAGTTGTATTGACGGCCGCTCAACGCAAAGGACGCAAAGAGCGCCAAGGACTTCAGCCCATGCGATCGCCATTTGCCGTTCTTTGCGGCCTTTGCGCTCTCTGCGTTGAGAGGGCTGAGGACTAACGCATGCGACTCCTCGCCGTCGCCCTCGTCCTGCTGATCGCCGCGATCCAGACTCCGCTGTGGTTTGGCAAGGGGGGCTGGCTGCGTGTGTTCGAGCTGCGCCGGGAAGTGCAGGCCGCGCAGGCGCACAACGAGCAGTTGCGCCAGCGCAATGCCGCCCTCGAGGCGGAAGTGCGCGACCTCAAGACCGGACACGAAGCGGTCGAGGAGCGTGCGCGCAGCGAACTGGGGATGATCAAGCAGGACGAGATCTTCTACCAGCTGATCGAACCCGCCCGCCAGGCGGCCGTCTCTCCACGCTGATCTGGTCGCTGCATCCGATCGGGCGGTGCTTCCGTACAAGCGGAAACAACGTCGGAGGAGGAGCAGGTGACACGCGTTTTGCATACTGCCCAGGCTGGTCTGCGCGGCCTGAACGAAATGGGGCAGTGGATCGGCCTGCTCGGACTGAGGCTGCTGCTCGCCTATGAGTTCTTCGAGGCGGGGCTGGAGAAGCTGCGCGGAGAGAACTGGTTCGCGGACATCCGCGACGCCTTTCCATTCCCGTTCGACGCCGTTCCGGTGGAGATCAGCTGGTTCCTGGCGACCTGGACCGAAGTCATCGGCGCGGTGGCTCTCGTGCTCGGACTCACGACCCGCTTCTGGAGCTTGGGCCTGATCGTCCTGACGCTGGTCGCCTGGATCAGTGTCCACGGCGGCAACGGCTACAACGTCTGCGACAACGGCTACAAGCTGCCGCTCGTCTACCTCGTCATGCTGGTGCCGCTTGTTCTGATGGGGCCAGGGCGGCTGAGCGTGGACGCGCTCATCCGGTCGCGGTCCGCGTCAGCCTGATGCGAGGTCGTCCCGGCTGTTGAGGTTGCGGAAGGCTGCCTCGTCGGGGAACTCGACCTCGACACAGCGCAGCGTTCGATACCACTCACCTACGCGTCGGCCACCCGCACGCAGGTAGTCGTCGAGGTAGCCGCGTGCATCGCGCTGCACGAGCGCAAACACCGGATGCGTGCCCTCTGCAGTCCGGGCGATGGCGGCCTGTGCGTGCGCCGCCTTGCAGCGTTCCCAGAGGCGGTCGACCAGGTCGAGGGGCAGCCAGGGCGAGTCGCAGGGACACGTCGCCAGCCAGTCATGCCGCGCGCGGTCGAATGCCGCATGCAAGCCTGCGAGGGGGCCAGGAAATCCCTGCAACGTGTCGCCGACGACAGCGTGCCCAAGGGTCGCATAGCGCGTGGCGTTACGGTTCGCGCTGATGACGAGTTCATCGACCTGGGGTGCGAAGCGCTCGATGACATGCTCGATCAGCGTTCGGCCCTCGAACTCGACCCAACCCTTGTCGGCACCGCCCATGCGGCTGCCTCGGCCGCCGGCCAGGATCAGGCCGGTGATCGGTAGGCGGCTCAGACGATGCCTTCCAGAACCTGCACGTCGACCTCGGCGCCGGGCGGGGTGTTGCCCTGATCGTCAGGCAGCACGATGAAGCAGTTCGCCTGCCCCATGGACGACAGGAGTTGCGAGCCCTGGTCGCCGGTAGTGCGCACGCTCCAGCGGCCGTCCTCGCCAAGGCTCAGGATGCCGCGCTGGAACTCGGTGCGCCCCGGCGCCTTCTTGATTGCCGAGGTACATGCCACCCGCAGAGTGGGAATCGGCGCGGGTTGCGGCACGCCCATCAGCACCAGCAGCGCCTCCCGCACGAACTGGTAGAACGTGACCATCGCGGAAACGGGATTGCCGGGCAGACCGAAGAAGTGCGCGGCGCCGAGCTTACCGTACGCGAGCGGCCGTCCCGGGCGCATCGCGATTTTCCAGAAAAGCACCTCGCCCAGCTCGTTGAGGATCTGCTTGACGAAGTCGGCCTCTCCCACGGAGACGCCTCCACTGGTGATGACGACATCGGCTGCTTGTGCTGCTTCGGCGAACGTACGCCGGATCAGAGCCGGGTCGTCGCGCACGACGCCGAAGTCGAGCACGTCCACGCCCAGCCGGCTGAGCATCGCGTGAATCGTATAGCGGTTGCTATCGTAGATCTGTCCTGGCCCCAGAGGCTGTCCGATGCCCACGAGCTCGTCCCCGGTGGAGAAGAAGGCCACGCGCAGGCGCCGGTAGACGCCGACTTCGCCGATGCCCAGCGAGGCGAGCATGCCTACCTCGGCTGGGCGCAACAACTGACCGCGCGTGAACACGACGCCGCCATTGCGAATGTCGCCCCCTGCGAGGCGGACGTTCTGGCCCTTCGGCTGCCCGCCGGGAATCGTCACCTGGCCCGCGGCCGCCGTCACGCGCTCCTGCATGATCACGGTATCCGCTCCAACCGGCATCACCCCGCCGGTCATGATGCGCACGGCCTGCCCGGTCTGCACCGGGCCGTCGAACGGACGCCCGGCGAACGAGGTGCCGATCACGCTGAGGGTCGCACCCTGATCGCCGACGTCCGCGTGGCGAAATGCATAACCGTCCATCGCCGAGTTGTCGTGCGACGGCACATCGAGGTTCGAGATCACGTCCTCGGCCAGTACCCTGCCGAGGCCCGATCGGATGTGCAGGCGCTCCGTGCCGCTTACCGGCGTGAGGAAGGCGCGGATGTACTCGCGCGCCTTCGCCACCGGCATCGAGTTCGGGTCGTAGTCGGAGTCCTGGGTGAGGGTGGAGAGGGTCTTGGACATTTAGGGACTGGGGACTGGGGACTGGGGACTGGGGGCTGGGGGCTGGGGCG
>CAYLTE010000204.1:6342-7687 GCA_964386195.1 uncultured Burkholderiales bacterium
GGGCACTTAGCAGTGCTGTACCGGCCGGTGTCATTGCTCAACAGCCTTCGCACCTCCTAGCCCCCAGTCCCCAGCCCCTAGCCCCCTATATACGACATTTCCACCTTGCGAAGCTTCGCAGTCTCCGCAGTGCGGATCTCGGAGTAGCGGTCCGCGCGCCGGCCCCACACCGCCTGGATGCGCTGCGAGATCTCGGCGTCGTCGGCGCCGCTGCGCAGCAGGGCCCGGAAGTCCGTGCCCTGGGTGGCGAACAGGCAGGTGAACAGCTGCCCCTCGGCGGAGAGGCGTGCGCGTGTGCAGTCGCGGCAGAAGGCCTGCGTGACGGATGAGATGAATCCGATCTCGCCGGAGCCGTCGAGATAGCGCCAGCGCTCGGCAACCTCGCCGCGATAGTTCGGCTCGGCTGACTCGATCGGCAGCTCCGCGTGGATGCGCTCGACCAGCTCGCGCGAGGGCACCACGTGCTCCATCTTCCAGCCGTTGGTTGCCCCCACGTCCATGAACTCGATGAAGCGCAGGATGTAGCTCGGTCCCTTAGCGCGGAAGTACTTCGCCATGTCGACGACCGTGTGGTCGTTGACGCCGCGCTTGATCACCATGTTGACCTTGATCGGAAGCAGGCCCACGCGCTCGGCCTCCTCCATGCCCTCGAGTACCTTCTCGACCGGGAAGTCGACGTCATTCATGCTGCGGAACACGGTATCGTCGAGCGAATCGAGGCTCACGGTGATGCGCCGCAATCCGGCATCCTTGAGTTCGCGTGCCTTCTGCTTCAGCAGCGAGCCATTGGTGGTGAGGGTCAGGTCGAGATCGTCCCAGTACGCGAGCATCTCGATCAGACGCTCGAGCTTGCGCCGTACCAGTGGCTCGCCCCCTGTAATGCGGATCTTTTCCACGCCGTGGTCACGGAAGATGCGCACCATGCGGTGGATCTCCCCGAAGCTCAGGAGCTGGTCGCGCTCCAGGAACTGGAAGTCCTTGCCGAACACCTCCTTCGGCATGCAGTAGGTGCAGCGAAAATTGCAGCGGTCGGTCACCGAGATGCGCAGGTCGCGCAGCGGCCGCGAACGCGTGTCCAGCAGGGCGAGCGCGCTCTTGCGCGGCGGCACCGGCCCGCGCTCGGGGCGCGGCTGATCGGGAGTAGGGGTGTCGTTCGTGCTCATTGTCGAGCCGTTGATCCCGTTGAGGAATAACGATTATACCGGCGTGAGCCGGTGCTTACGAGGCGTGTTTGTCCATGCTGCCGACGCGTGTTTGCATGGAGCGGGAATGCCTCAGATCCGGGCTCGCCGACGCGGTGCCGGTGACGGGTCTCACCGTATAATGCCGTATACAACGCCATGAC
>CAYLTE010000205.1:0-7686 GCA_964386195.1 uncultured Burkholderiales bacterium
CGGTCTGCATCAAGTAGCGCCGCGCGGCAGGCGGCGCAGGCCGTCTGTGAAAGATCGCGCGGTGGCTGCGCTGCGCTTGCCGCGGATCGGCACGGCACGCGACGCCACGCGGAAGTCTTTGTGTCAGGACGGTCGCCGGAACCTGCCCGTTCCTTCAACAACGTCACTGGACTGCGGGATCGCCCCGATCCAGGCCGCCGATTCGTGTGCGATCGATCAAATCGAGCGGGAATCGGCGCCGGTGGCATACCCGTTGCATTAGTGACCCGCGAACACGACAGACCGTGTTTAAGTCCTCTCAACACCGTAGGAGTGCACGTCACATGAAAGCTATGCAGAAGGGTTTCACCTTGATCGAACTGATGATCGTGGTCGCGATCATCGGCATTCTGGCCGCCATCGCGGTGCCGGCCTACCAGGACTACACGGTTCGCGCTCGCGTCACCGAAGGTCTGAACCTCGCGGCTGCTGCCAAGCTCGCGGTGTCCGAGACGCATCAGTCCGACGGTGATTTCCCGGACGACAGCGCGACCGCGGGCTACGAGGAGCCTGCCGCGACTGACGTGGTTACCAGCGTGGTGATCGGTGCTGACGGCGTCATTACTATCACGTACGCAGCTGGCGCGGGTCCGATGTCTGCCGCGACGATCACGATGACGCCGACCGTCGATGCCGACGGTACCCGCATCGTTTGGGTGTGCGAAGTGGGCGATGCTGCGAACAACCGCTACGTTCCCAGCGAGTGCCGCGCCTAATCGGGCATCTCACCATCGAAGCCCCTCTCCGGAGGGGCTTTTTCTTTTCCTACTTCCGGAACACCGACGCTTTCAGGGGCAGGCCGTTACTCAGGTAGGAGAGGAAGTACTCCAGGTTGTTCCACTCCTCGCTCGCGTAGCCGTAGGGCACGGCGCGCATCTGCACCATGCAGCGGTTGAAGCGGCCCTGGAAGGTCATCAGTTCCTCGCCGGCACGGAAGATCGGCCAGTGCGTGGCATGGCCGAGGCTGGGCGAGATGATCTCCATGCGCATGGTGCGTCCGGCCAGGTGCAGGTGGCAGCCGGCGCAAGCGGCGTTGAGCTGGCCGATGCGGCGGAAGTAGAGGTCCTTGCCCGCCTCGTACTTCGCGCGCGCCTGCGGCGACTCCACCTTGACGTTCATGCGCATGCCGTCGGACAGCGTTCGCGCGTAGGCAGTGAGCACGCCCATCGGCTCGCGCGCGTCGTAGGCCATCGGCGGTTCGCTGTTGGCCTCCAGGCAGCGGTTGAGCGCCATCTCGAAGGTCACGACCTTGTCGATGGAGGCGTCGTAGGTGGGATAGTTGCCGACCACGTTGCGTCCGCCGTTCGGGAAGCAGTCGGCGAAGGTCTTGCCGTTGCGGAACGGCTTCTCCCAGATGCGCCGTCCTGCATCCAGGTCGCCGAGAAAGGGCGGAAACTCCATGATCTGCTCGTACTGCGCGCGCGCGTCGGGATTCACGATCATCGCGCCGTGCACGTAGTCGTCGAGCGGGACGCCGGGAAAGCGTTCTTCGAAAAACTGCACCATGCGCTGCCGGTCGGCTTCGGGGCCGTCGTCCGCCGCCCCTGCGCTCATCGCGCTGAAACCGAGCGCCAACGCGCCGGCCGCGCAAGCGGCGGCCATCCCAGCGGCCAGCCGCGCGCGCTTCATTGCGGCGGTGGCACCTTGGTGCTGGCGCGGCCGCTCTCGCCCTTGTTGTCCACCCATTCGATGGTCACCTCGTCGTCCGGCTTCGCCCCGTGCACGCGCAACTGCAGGTACGGATTGCGCGCCATCGCCTGGCCCCACTCGGTCTCCAGCACCGGCTTGCCATTCAGGCTTACCGTCAGGTTGCGGATGAAGTGCAGCGGCACCAGCTCGCCCGTGCGCGAGTCCTTGCGCAGGCCGGTCTCCATCGGGTGGTCGATCAGTGCGCGGATCTCGGCGACCTCGCCGTCGAGCCGCACGCGCATACGGATCGGCCGCGTCATGTGCCGCACCCGCCGATGGTGACCTTCACCTCGCGCGTGTTCACGTAGTACTTTCCGCCCGCGCGCACGACTGCGCGCAGGATCGAGGTATCGCCCATCTTGATGCGCGTGGAGATGAAGGCTTCAGCGCCGTTCTTGAACTCGAACAGTCCGACGTAGGGCTGCACGTTCTTGTCGGAGAAGATCAGGATCTGGTCGCTGCCTGGAATGTTGCTGCGGATCTCGATCGGCACCTGCGCGCCGTTCTCGGCGATCTCCGGTGCCTTGATCTCGATGTCGTCCGAGGGCTCCGCGTCGGCGACGCCAGCGTGCCGGATCGCGCCCTCGATGTTGCCCGCCTCGAACGCCGCACGGTTCCACCCGGCGTACGCGAGCAGGGGAGAGAGCCACCCGAACGCGAGCGCCGCCGCCCCCCCGATCCAGGTGCGCAGAAAGCGACGCCGCGTGGCAGGAGTGTCCATACGTTCAGTACTGGTAGATGTAGTCGAGAACGAGTTCGATCTCCTCGGCGGTCAGCACGCCGTGCTTGCCGAACGGTGGCATGAAGGAGAGCGGATTGCGGACCGTGGGATCCCACATCTGCGCACGCAGCACGGCGCGATCCGGGAAACGCTCGCGCATGCCGACGATGGGCGGCCCGATATTGGCGAGCGTCTCCGCGCTCGGATCGCCGGGCACCTGGTGACAGGCGAGACAGTTGCCCAGATACCAGTCGTGCGCGATGGCGCGTCCGGCCTCGATGCGTGCCTCGGGGGATGCGGCGCCCGTGCCCGCTGGGATTGCGGCATCGTCCGCGGCAGTCGCAATTTCCGCCGCGACCGCGCAGGCGCCGGCGACGAGCAGATGGCGCAAGGACCGGCGAGCGGACATGTCGGAATGCGACGGGGAGAGCCTCACGCGCCTGCGGCGCGCCAGTGCCCGGACTTGCCGCCCTTCTTCTCGAGCAGGCGCACGCCGTCGAAGCGCATGCCGCGATCGACCGCCTTGCACATGTCGTAGATGGTCAGCAGCGCCACGCTGACCGCGGTGAGCGCTTCCATCTCCACGCCGGTGCGTCCGTGGGTCTCCGCGCGTGCGACGCAGTCGACCGCGCTGGCCGTCTCGTCGATGACGAACTCCACGCTCACGTGCGTGAGCGGCAGCGGGTGGCACAGCGGGATGAGGTCGGAGGTGCGCTTGGCACCCTGGATGGCCGCGATGCGGGCGATGCCGAGCACGTCACCCTTCGCCGCCCGACCCTCGACGATGCGGCGCAGGGTGTCGGGCTGCATGGACACGCGGCCCGTCGCCACCGCGACACGCTGTGTCTCGGCCTTTTCGCCGACGTCGACCATGTGCGCCTGGCCCTGCGCGTCGAAGTGCGTCAAATCGCCCATGGGAAATTTTTCTCGAACGGAACGCGCGGCCGGCGCCAGGTTCCAATGGGTTCCAAGGGCTCCAAGAATGGGACGGCCGCACAAAAGGTCGGAGTTATCATAGCACCATGAAGTTCCTGGCCTTACTACTCGCCCTGTCGCTCAGCGTCGGTACGCCGATGCCGCTCGAGGCGCAGACGCTGCCCGACCTCGGCGATTCGTCGCAGAGCGTGCTGTCGCTGCAGCAGGAGCGGCAGCTCGGCGAGTCGATCATGCGCCAGATCCGCGCGAGCCGGCAGTACCTCGACGATCCCGAGGTCACCGACTACATCTCTGCGCTCGGCTACCGCCTGGTCGCGCAGAGCCCCAATGCCGAACAACGCTTCGAGTTCTTCGTGGTGGACGACAACTCCATCAACGCGTTCGCGTTGCCCGGCGGGTTCATCGGCACGCACACCGGGCTGATCACCACGGCGCAGAGCGAATCCGAACTGGCGGCCGTGCTGGGCCACGAAATCGCGCACGTCACGCAGCGTCACATCGCGCGCCTGTTCCAGCAGCAGAAGCAGGCCGGCATCGCGTCGCTCGCGGCGCTGGCGCTGGCGATCCTCGCCGCGCGCTCCAGCCCGGATCTGGCCAGCGCGGCCATGGCCGGGGCGCAATACGCGACCATCCAGACGCAGCTCAACTTCACGCGCGACAACGAACGCGAGGCCGACCGGATCGGGGTGCAGATCCTGGAACGCGCCGGGTTCGATCCGGCCGCCATGCCGGTCTTCCTCGACCGGATGCAGCGCGCCTACCGGGTGTACGAGACCGGCGCGCCGTCTTACATGCGCACCCACCCGCACACCTACGAACGGATCGCGGACGTGCAGAGCCGGGTGGACGCACTGGGCTATCGTCAGATTCCCGACAGCCTGGACTTCCAGTTCGTGCGCGCGCGTCTGCAGGTGCTGGCCGGCAGTCCGCGCGAAGCCATCGCGCACTACGAGCACATCCTGGCCGAGAAGAAGACCGTGCACGAGGCTGCGGCGCGCTACGGACTGACCATGGCGCTGCTGGAAGGAAAGGAGACGCAGCGTGCGCTCGAGCAGGCGCGGCGGCTGCAGAAGGAGGTGCCCGGCAACCCCATGGCGCAGGCGTTGGTCGCGCGCGTGCTGCTGGCGGCGGGACAGCGCAAGGAGGCGTTCGCGCTGTACGAGGAGTCGCTGCGCACCCACCCCGCGCGGCGCGGCCTGATCTTCGGCTACGCCGAAGCCTTGATGGATGCGGGGCGCGCGGAGGATGCCTTGGCGGTGGTGACCCGGGCAGAGCGGATACTGCCGCCGGACTACCGGCTCTACCAGCTCGAGGCGCGTGCCCACCTCGCGCTGGGACAGCGCCTGCAGCAGCACCGCGCCCAGGCCGAGGCCTATCTGCTGCGCGGCAGCGTGCCGGCCGCCATCGAGCAGCTCCAGATCGGCCTGCGCAGCGGCGACGGCGACTACTTCCAGCTCTCCAGCGCCGAGGCGCGCCTGAAGGAACTGCAGGCACTCGACACCGCGGCCCGGCGCCGCAACTAAAGGTTTTCCCTGTCGTCCCGGCGAACGCCGGGACCCAGATCGCGGCGCCGATCGCCGATCGGGCGAAGCCCGTGGCGGCGTCCCCGCCACTCGCCCTACGCACACCAGCCGCTCTGCCGTTATCCGTTGTCTAGGCAGAAGAAGCAAGAATGACGCAGAAGATCGGCAAGTATCAGGTGCTGCGGCAGCTCGGCCGGGGCGCCACCAGCAACGTCTACCTCGCGCTCGATCCGTTCACCAACCGCCAGGTGGCGATCAAGGTCGTGCAGCAGGAGGTGCTCGGCGACCAGGAGCACGGCCGCCGCTTCCGCAAGCTCTTCCTGACCGAGGCCTCTCTCGCGGGCAAGCTCGCCCACCCGCACATCGCCGCCATCTACGACGCCGTCGCCGACGACGAGACCAGCTACATCGTCATGGAGTACGTCGAAGGCGGTACGCTCGAGCAGTACGTCAAGGTCGACAATCTGCTGCCGGTAGGAAAGGTGATCGAGATCGTGTTCAAGTGCTGCAAGGCGCTCGATTTCGCCCATCGCCACGGCGTGATCCACCGCGACATCAAGCCCGCCAACATCCTGCTCGCCCGGGACACCGACATCAAGATCTCCGATTTCGGTGCCGCGCTCACCACTGCCTCCGAGACCACGCAGGTGAGCGGCATCGGTTCGCCGGCCTACATGTCGCCGGAGCAGGTGCAGGAGCGAGCGCTCTCGCATCAGACCGACATCTTCTCGCTGGGCGTGGTCATGTACCAGCTGCTCACCGGCACGCTGCCGTTCAAGGCCACGAACAACTACAGCATGGTGTTCCAGATCATCAACGTCGACCCGCCGCCGCCGAGCATCTTCCGCCCGGAGATCCCGGCCAGTCTCGACGCGGTGGTCAAGCGGGCACTGCACAAGCGCGTGGAGAACCGCTACGCGACCTGGGAGGAGTTCGCCCAGGACCTGGTGCGCATCTTCAATCACCTGAAGACGCCCGAGCAGCCCGTCCCCGACACCGAGAAGTTCAACACGCTGCGGCGGCTGGAGTTCTTCCGCAACTTCGGCGATGTCGACCTGTGGCAGGTGCTGCACATCTCCAACTGGTCGCGCGTGCGCGCGGGCACCACGCTCATCCGCGAGGGCGAGTCCGGCACCTCTTTCTACGTCCTCGCCAGCGGCGAGGTGGACGTGACGCGCAACGGCCGCATGCTCACGGTGCTCAGGTCGGGCGAGTGCTTCGGCGAGATGGCCTACCTCGGACGGCGCAACTTCAAGCGCAGTGCGAGCATCCGCGCACGCACCGACGCCACCCTCGTCGAGATCCGCGCGGACGCGCTCGAAGCGGCGACCGAGGGCTGTCGGCACTGCTTCACGGCGGCGTTCCTGGAACTGCTGGTGGCGCGTCTGGACGCCGCCGACGTGCGCCTGTCGGAGCTGCTCGAGCGCAACGTCGTCGTCTAGGCGGCCGCGGCCAGGGAATCGCGCTATCATCGGCTGCACTCACACGTGCCGATCGCAGATGATGGCCGACGACATCACCGTGCAGCAGCTCAGGGAAATGCAGGCGGCCGCGCCTGTCACGCTGCTCGACGTACGCACCGATGCGGAAGTCGAGCGCGGTGTCATCGCGGGCGCGCGCCACATTCCGCTTCACATGCTGCCGATGCGCTGCGCCGAGCTCGACCCCGGCACGGCGCTGGTGGTGTACTGCCAGTCAGGCGGCCGCTCGGCGCAGGCCTGTGGCTGGCTCGCGTCGCAGGGTTTCGGGCGCGTCTCCAATCTGCAGGGCGGCATCCTCGCATGGATGCGCGAAGGCCATCCGCTCGCGCAGCTTTCCTGACGACACATGGACACGAACCTCATTCCCGATCGGGAACTGGACGCGCGCGGCCTGAATTGCCCGCTGCCGATCCTGCGCACGAAGAAGGCGCTCAACGAGATGACCGGCGGGCAGACGCTGCACGTGGTGGCGACCGATCCCGGTTCCGTTCGCGATTTCCAGGCGTTCGCCCGCCAGACCGGCCACGAGCTGCTCAGCTCCACGGCGAACGAGGGCGAGTTCCGCTTCCTGCTACGCAAGAAGACGGCATGAACCTGGATCGCTTCATCGTTCCGTTCGACCGGGCGTTGCGCACGCTCTTCTCGACGCCGCATTCGAGCCGGCCGACGCCCGGCCAGGAATTGCCGGAGGCCCAGCTGGACGAGTCGGAGCGGCGGCTGTCCGGCGCGCTCATGCGTGTGAACCACACCGGCGAGGTGTGCGCGCAGGCCCTCTACGAGGGCCAGATGCTGGTGGCGCGCGAAGCGCGCGTGCAGAAGCTTCTAGAGCATGCGGCCCGGGAGGAGACCGAGCACCTGGCCTGGACCGAATCGCGGCTGCGCGAACTGGGTGCGCGCAAGAGCCTGCTGGATCCGCTCTTCTACGCCGGTTCGCTGGCGCTGGGTGCCACCGCCGGCCTGCTGGGCGATCGCTGGAGTCTGGGATTCCTGGCGGAGACCGAGCGCCAGGTCGAGCAGCACCTGACCGGACACATGGATCGCCTGCCGGCAGCGGACGCCAGGAGCCGCGCAGTGGTGGAGCAGATGCGCTCCGACGAAGTCGGGCACGCTATGACCGCGGAGCGTGAAGGCGGGGCGAGACTGCCGCTGCCGGCCAGGTTCGCGATGCGGCTGGCCGCGAGGGTGATGACCGGTACCACCCGCTATTTCTGAGTCGCCCGCCAGGCGCTACGTCTGCCCTGGTTGCGTCTACTTCGGGTTCCCCTGATCCGAACCCGCGTGATCCGGGCTGCGGATC
>CAYLTE010000206.1:0-7675 GCA_964386195.1 uncultured Burkholderiales bacterium
GACGATGACTGTTTGGCGATAATAGGGGCGGACGTACTCAACAGAATGACAGGAGGTCACAGGTGACGGGGCTCGGACTGGAGAATTTGACCGGCATGCTGGCCTTCGTCCGGGCCGCCGAGGCGCGCAGTTTCACGGCGGCGGCGCGTGCACTCGGTATCTCGCCGTCGGGCGTGAGCAAGGCGATCTCCCGCCTGGAGGCGGCATTCAGCGTGCGCCTGATGCATCGCACCTCGCGCAGCGTGACGCTCACGCCCGAGGGCAGTGCCTTCTACGAACGCTGCCGCCAGATCGTCGCAGAGCTGGAGGACGCGGAGCAGCATCTCAGCGCGGTCCGACAGCTGCCACGGGGCAGGCTGCGGATCACGCTGCCGCTGTCGCTCGGGCGCCTCTACCTCGCGCGCCTGCTGCCTGAGTTCCTGGCCCGATTCCCGGAGGTGGAGGTGCAGGCGAGCGCCACCGACCGCATGGTGGATCTGGTCGAGGAGGGGTTCGACGTGGCAGTGCGGCTGGGCGAGCCACCCGATTCGCGGCTCGTCGCCCGTCAACTGCTGGCGGGGACACTGGTGACCTGTGCCGCACCGTCGTACCTCGAACGCTACCCGGTGCCAAAGCGGCCGGAGGAACTGTCCACGCACAACTGCATTCGATTCGTGGTGCCCAGCACGGGAATCGCGCGCGATTGGCTGTTCCGCTCGCGCGATAAAACCTACAGCGTCCCAGTGACCGGCAACCTCATGCTCGATCACGCGGAATGCCTGGTGGAGGCGGCGACCGCGGGAACCGGCATCATTCAGATCTCGAGCTATGTCACCGGCCCGGCCGTCGAAGCGGGACTGCTCCGTCCCGTGCTTTGCGAATATCAGGTCGTGAGTCCCGCGATGTGGGTGATCTATCCTCAGAACCGCCATCTGACCCCGCGCGTGCGGGTGTTCGTCGACTTCCTGCTCGAGGCGGCGAGGGCAGGGCGGCTTGGCCCACACGAGGGCGCGTGACACACCCGGTGACCGGCTCCGGGCGTGAGCGGCCCGAACGAATGCTGGAAGCGACCTCCGGGATTGGGTAGTGTGCGAAAGGTCTGGCGCGCGTCGCCCGGACCAGAACGGACAATGCGCCAGTCGGCCTTCTTCACGGATGGCTCGCCAGGCCGAACGGGGGAGGGGGCATGAACGACGTCGGCGGCGGCGAGGCGGCGCTGGAGTGGCGCACGATACGCAAGGTCTCGTGGCGCCTGCTGCCGTTGATCGTGGTGAGCTACCTGATCGCCTACATCGACCGCACCAACGTCGCCTTCGCGGCGCTGACCATGAACCAGGACGTCGGGCTGAGCAGCTTCGTCTACGGACTGGGGGCGGGCATCTTCTTCATCGGCTACTCGCTGTTCGAGGTGCCGAGCAACATCGTCCTGGAGCGGGTCGGGGCGCGGCGCTGGATCGCACGCATCATGTTCACTTGGGGGATCGTCTCGGGAATGATGGCGCTGGTCCAGGGGCCCGTCAGCTTCCTCGTGCTGCGCTTTCTCCTCGGTGTCGCCGAGGCCGGATTCTTTCCCGGGATCATCTACTATCTGAGCTGCTGGTTCCCCGCGGCATACCGGGCGCGCGTGATCTCCACCCTGTTCATCGCGGTGCCGGTATCGAATGCAGTGGCCTCGCTCGTCTCCGGCGCGATCCTGGAGATGGACGGCATTCTCGGATTGCATGGATGGCAATGGGTGTTCATTCTCGAGGCGATGCCGGCAGTGCTGCTCTCGGTCGTCGTGCTGCGCAAGATGACCGACCGGCCGTCGGACGCGACATGGCTGCGCACCGAAGAACGGACCTGGCTGCAGGGGACGCTGCGTGCGGAGCGCGCGCGCGTCGAAAGTCACGTCGGAGCGCGCACCATGTGGCAGGCGCTCACCGACCGGCGCGTCCTGGCCCTGTCAGTCATCTATCTGTTCAGTGTCACCGCCGGTTACGGCGTCACGTTCTTCCTGCCGCAGATCATCAAGCAGCTCGGGCACTCCAATCTGATGACTGGCGTCCTCACGGCCATTCCCTATACCGTGGGCGTGGTCGGCCTGCTGGCCTGGGGCCACTCGTCCGACCGCAACAACGAGCGTCGCTGGCACCTGATCGCCGCGCTCTCGCTGTCGGCACTCGGCCTCATCGGCCTCGCGTGGGTCGGTGCCTCGTACTGGGCACTGGTGGCGATGTCCGTCGTGGCCGTCGGTGCGTACGGCTCGCGGCCGTCGTTCTGGCCGTTGCCCTCGATGTTCCTCACCGGCGCTGCCGCGGCGACCGGCATCGCGCTCATCAACTCGCTCGGCAACCTCGGAGGCTACGTCGGCCCCTTCATCGTCGGCTGGCTCAGGCAGAGCAGCGGCGGGTTCGAACTCGCTCTGTACTTCCTCGCCGCCTGTGCGGCGATGTCGGCCGCCGTCACCTTCCTGACTACGCGAAGCTTCGCCGCACACAAATAGCCCATGAACAGACTGCTCGTTTGCCTCTGCATCGTGACCATGACTGGATGTACCAGCCTGAAGCCCCGCCCGCCGCTGCCGTTGGAAGCGGCGCAGCCGATCGCCGCCGACACCGAACTCGACCGGCGCATCGCGCCGCTGGAGGCCAACCGGCCGGATGCCTCCGCCTTCCGCCTGGTGAGCGAGGGCAGCGAGGCGTTCGTGTTGCGGGCGGGCACGGCGATGGCGGCCGAGCGCAGCCTGGACGTGCAGACCTACATCTGGCACTCGGATATGACCGGCATTGCACTCGCCGACAAGATCCTGGACGCCGCCGATCGCGGGGTGCGCGTGCGTCTCCTGGTGGACGACATGGATGCGCGCGGCAAGCACTACGGCTTCGCGGCGCTCGATGCGCACCCGCAGATCGAAGTGCGACTGTTCAATCCCTTTCAATCGCGGGCAGGACAGCTGCGCTTCGCGTTCGAGGCGCTCGGGGACTTCAAGCGCATCAACCGGCGCATGCACAACAAGAGCTGGATCGCAGACAACCGTATCGCGCTGGTAGGCGGGCGCAATCTCGGCGACGAGTACTTCAACGCCAGCGAGCAGGTCAACTTCGTGGACCTGGACTTCGTCATGATCGGTCCCATCGTGCGTGACGTGTCCGCATCGTTCGATCGCTATTGGAACTCGGAAGCCGCTTACCCGGTGCATCTGCTTGCACCGAAGGACGTCACTCCAGAGGCGCTCGCATCGTTGCGACAGATCATGGCGCCGGTCGTCGAAGAGGCCCGGCGCTCGCGCTACGCGCATTCGCTGCGCGCGGACGAGGACGTGCGCAAGCTGGTGGCGGGTGACATCCGGATCGAGTGGGCGTCGACGTACCGTTTCGTCTCAGACGATCCGCTCAAGGCGGCGGGGAAGGCCGAAACGGCATCGCACGTGGTGGAATTGCTCGGCCCCATGGTACGTGCAGCGCGCGAACGCGTGAACATCGTGTCGCCGTATTTCGTGCCGGGCAGGAAAGGGACCGATGGACTGCTGGAACTCGCGGCGGCGGGCATCGAAGTGAACCTGCTGACGAACTCGCTGGCAGCCAACGACGTCGCTGCGGTGTACGGGGGCTACTCCAGGTGGCGCAAGCCGCTCCTCGAGGGTGGGGTGAACCTGTGGGAGCTGAAACCGCTGCCTGGCAGCAAGACCAAGCCCAGCCTGTTCGGCTCCTCGGGCGCGAGCCTGCATACGAAAGCACTTTCCGTGGACGGGCACCGGGTGTTCGTGGGCAGCTACAACCTCGATCCACGCTCCACTTCGCTCAATACCGAGCAAGGCGTGTTCGTCGAGGAACCTCACATCGCGGCCCAGCTCGATGCGCTGTTCCAGGCGGAGATCGCACCCGCCCGCGCCTGGCACGTGACGCTGGAGGAAGAAGGACTGCGCTGGAGCGATGGCAAGGTCGTGCACGAGCGCACGCCGGAGGCGTCGTTCGGGCGGAAGTTCCAGGCCTGGCTGGCGCGCCTGCTGCGCATCGACGCGCAGCTTTGACGCCGGATCTCAGGACGCGACAGATCGAGGGCAAGCGATGTACACACCAGCGCATTTCGCCGAGACCCGGCTCGATGAACTTCGTCGCCTGATCGAATACAACCCGCTCGGCGCGCTGGTGAGGCATGGTGCGACGGGCCTGGACGCCGATCACCTGCCGTTCGAACTGGAAGGCAACGCGAGTGAGGGTGGCCGGCTGCGCGCTCACGTGGCGCGCGCCAATCCGATCTGCTCGGAGATCGTGGACGGCGCGCCGGTGCTGGTGATCTTCCGCGCGGCCGACGCCTACGTCTCACCCAACTGGTATCCCAGCAAGCATGAGCACCACCGGCAGGTGCCGACGTGGAACTACGAAGTGGTGCACGTACACGGCCACATCCGGCTGCGCGACGACGAGAGGTACGTGCGCGGCCTCGTGGCGCGGCTCACCCGCGTGCATGAGAACAGGACCGATCCGCAGAATGCCTGGCGCATGACCGACGCGCCGCCGGATTACATCGACGCGATGCTGAAGGCCATCGTCGGGATCGAGGTCGAGATCGTGCGCGTCGTGGGCAAGTCGAAAGTGGGGCAGAACCGCGAGGCGCGCGACCGTCTGGGCGCGGCCGATGCGCTGGCAGAGCGCGGCCAGCACGAGCTGGCGAAGGCGATGCGCGAGCGGTGAGTGTGCAGCCCGTGATTGCGCTCGTAGAGGGCCGATTGCGCTACGCATGCATATGGCATGACGTCCGACAAAAAGAAGGACTCCTGCGGTGATACCGCAGGAGTCCGTAATTGATGGTGGATGGTTGACCGCAGAACTGTGTCCTCGGTCAGCCATTTCCGACCGGTGCAAACCGGTGCGAACTCCCGCGTAAATCACCGCGACAGCAGCTCGATGTAGGGCTGGTAGCTATAGCTGCGGTTCTTCTTCTGGCCGGTCATTTCCGTCACGATGCCTAGGTCTTCCAGTACCTTGACGGCGGCAGTGGCGGTCGGAAAGGTGGTTTCCAGTTTTTGCCGCACTCGCTCGATGGTGAAGCGCGGCATCATGGGCAGCAACTCGAACAGCCGGTAGCTGGCGGGGCTGGCCTTAGGTGTTTCGAGCAGGCGGCGCCGATCCGCCGCGATGAGGCTGGCGATGGAGATAATGCTGCGCTCGGCGTCACTTGCGGCCGTCGCCACGCCTTCAAGGAAGAACGCGACCCAAGATTCCCAGTCGCCTTCGGTGCGGATGATCGACAGGCGCCGGTAGTACTCGGCCTGATATTGCTTCAGGTAGCCGCTCAGGTACATCAGGGGCTCGGACAACAGGCGCCAGTGTTCAAGCAGCGCTGCAATCAGCAGGCGCCCGATGCGGCCATTGCCGTCGAGGAACGGGTGGATGGTTTCGAACTGGGCATGTGCCAGCGCAATCCTCACCAGAGGCGGGAGCGTGCCAGCCTCGTCGTGAATGAATTGCTCCAGGTCGCCTAGCAGATCTGCCACCTGGTCGGCCGGCGGCGGCACGAATGCGGCGTTGCCTGGACGTGTGCCGCCGATCCAGTTCTGGGAACGGCGCAGTTCCCCAGGCTGCTTGCCGGCACCACGTACCCCGTCCAGCAGGACACGGTGGGCCTCACACAGGAGGCGCACGCTGATGGGCAACCCGTTGGGATCGCGCAGGTTGTCCTGCACCAGCCGAAAGGCGCGCAGATAGTTGGTGACTTCCTCGACATCGTCCGTGTTGCTGACGACGAATCCCGCTTCCTCATCGAACAGGTCGGTCAGCGTGGCCTGCGTGCCTTCGATCTGCGACGTGAGCAATGCCTCTTTGCGGATGGCGCTGTACAGCAGCCAGTCCACCGATGGCACGAGACCCGACACCCCGGACAGGCGAGCGAGCGCCAGCTCTGCCTGATGGTTCAGGTCGGCATAGGCCTCCGCAGCCAGCTCAGGCTCGGCGGGCGGCAGCGGGTGCGGGACGAAGGCCTGAACCGATTCGCCCAGTGTCGCCGAGATGGCGTAAGTGCCTGTGGCTCGCTTCATGGTAAAGATGGCTTTAATGTGATTTTTAGATATTAAAGCATTCTTTAATATGAAGCGCCAGCATTAAACCTGCCGTTGAGCAGATGGTCTGCCGCCGACTTACCCACCCGAACTGTCAAGGATGCCTTGACAGTTGCCGTGCGGCACTGCCCCAAGAAGCAGGTTCTTGTCTCGATCGGTCATGGCCACTGCCGCTTCCGCATCACGTACTGTCTGTCTGCCCAGGCAAACTGCAAAGAACTCTTTCATGGCTGGCACCTCAGCCGTGCCAGCTTGAGCGGCCCGATTGACCGCCCACGCGCTGTCACAAAGTGAGTCGATCACATCGCGCAACGCGGCGATCAAGGTGACCAGTGCGTAGAATGGCGTACTTGGCGGCAGTATCCAGTTCCGATGCTCGGACGTGCAGCGGCGCCACATCCATGAGTTGCTGGTCGAGATCACTCATCAGGCTGGCTGCCGCATCACCAAATGCAATACTGGCCATCCGTCCGTTCATCTGCGCGCGCGCGAGTTCCCGGGGCGTGGCCTGCGTTTGCATGATCTGGCTCGCAATCTCGCCCCACCGTGCGATCCGGTCGGCCATCGCCTGATGCTTGTGGCCGGTCAGCTTGTTGATGTTGGAATAGCGCCCGCCGGAGTGAGCGAAATCGTCCAGGAAGCTCAGGATCACGATGGGCAACGAATCGGCCTGAAATCCATCCAGCGCAGTCACGTTGCGTGCAGCGCAAACGGACTTTGCGGCGTCGAAGAGGGCGCGAAACTTGTGCCCGTAATCCTCGACGGCCTTGCTGTCGGGAGGAACCAGCTGATTGCGCGTCATATGGTCGAGGATCAAGACCAGCTTCAACACACGCTCAAAACCACCCTGTGACAAGCCCTTACCATGCGTTGACCGAGACAGCAACGGAGGCCTGCGGGTATTTGGCATACCTCGCCCATTGGAGCTTCTCGCGTGATAACGAGATCGCCAGCAGTGGGTTCTGCTCTGCGAATTCGGTCTTGGAAGTGCTGTTCGTCCGTATAGCTTGGGCTCGACAGATCAAGACGACTGCCGCGAATATTCTGACTCCTCAGCACGATTGCACCGGAGGTTGTCCACACTGGCGTCGAGTGTGGGCAGTCCACAATCAACTCGCAGAGTGAATCCAGAGCGGTGGTCTTCGACTCACCCGCCATACCCAAGCCCCCTCACCCTGACCCTCTCCCCCGCGGGGGAGGGGGGAAGAAGTGGTGCGCCAGGCATGGTAGGTGTCGGCGATCTTCTCGATGTCGGCGTCGCTGAGTTCGCGCCGGGTGCGATCCACCAGCGTGCCCATGTTGCGGGCGTCGATGTACAGCACTTCGCCGCGCCGGTCGCGCAGGGTTTCCTTGCCGCGCTTGCCGTTGGACTTGTCGCGGGCCAGGAACCACAGGCAGGCGGGGATCTGGGTGGAATAGAACAACTGTCCGGGCAGAGCCACCATGCAGTCCACGGCGTCGGCCTCGATCATCGCCTTGCGGATATCCCCTTCGCCGCTCTGGTTGGAGCTCATGGAGCCGTTGGCCAGCACCACGCCGGCGGTGCCGACGGACTTCGGGTCTGTTCCAAGGAGCGAGGTCGGAGCGAGGAATGCCCAGGAGAGAGTGGAATGTGGCCCGGAACGGCCAATTCGGGCGGCTGGCGAAGTCCGCAGG
>CAYLTE010000207.1:0-7624 GCA_964386195.1 uncultured Burkholderiales bacterium
TGGGCGCGAGATCGACTGGATGCGCACCAGCGCCGTGGTTGCGGCATCGTACAGGGCATCCGCATTGGCCTCGTCGAGCGCTTGCAGATAGGTGGTGCTGCCGAGATCCGACAGCAGCAGGAAGCCGTTGTCGAGGTCCTCGGCCAGCACCGCGGGCACCTGCACCCCTGCCTGCGCGAACAGACGTGCAACGTGCACGAAGGGCCGACAGTCCTCGTGCTCGGGCGGCGCATCCATGACGATCAGGCTGCGTCCATCCCTCGTGGCGACACGGAAGTAGCGTCGGAAGCTGGCGTCCTCCGAGGCGGGCGAGTACTGGAACGAGCCGGGCTCGAACTGCTGTGCCAGCCATTCATCCAACGACACGGTGCGAGTCAAATTGTTCGTTGCCTCTCTGGTGCTTTTGTGCGATTTTATCGCCGAACAACGGCCCCGAGCCAGGACAAGCCCGCGCTGCGGGAGCGTGCCGTCGAGTTCTCGTCCCGGCCCGTCGGCAGGTGCGTCCTGCACGGCCACCCCGCGCGTCGTTCGCATCTGCCGCGCGTCATGACAAACCACACCGTCCCGGGCATCGCATTGCGTCGTCTCGTCATCGGCCTCCTGGCCTCGGTTGCATGGCTGATGCCAGAGCATTCGGCATTCGCGCAGACATCCGGGAACGGCTCGGCCGACCTGCGACCGACTGGAAACGGACTTGGCCTGAGGCTGGAACCGGAACTCCACCCCATCGTGCCGGCCGATCTCGACGAGGACGTGCCGATCTTCGTCGAGGCGGATCGGATCGAAGGCGTCCAGGACCGGCGGCTCGAAGCGCTGGGCGATGTCGTGGCGCGCCGCCGGGGCCAGCTGCTGCAGAGCGACCGGCTCACCTACTCGTTCACCGAGAACGCGGTGACGGCAAGCGGCAACGTGCGGTTCCGTCGTATGGGCGATGTGCTCACCGGGGACTACGCCTACTACGACCTCGACACGGAAGCGGGCGTGGTCAACGATCCGACCTATTCGTTCCGCCGGGCTCCAGCGCCCGCGACCTCCTCGCTCGGCTTCCCTGGGCAGACCGCCTCGGTCTCGGGTCCGACCCAGGCGCGTGGCACGGCGCGGCAGCTGCAGATCCGCGACCGCGATCGCTACCGCGCCGAGCGCGCGACCTACACCAACTGCGATGTCGGCGACGACGACTGGCACCTGAGCGTGAGCAGCCTGGATCTCGACCGGCTGCAGGACGTGGGTGTCGCCCGCAACGCAACCGTGTATTTCAAGGGCGTGCCCATCCTGTACTCGCCGTGGATCAACTTTCCGATCACCGGGCGTCGCAAGACCGGCTTCCTGCCCCCCGCCTTCGGTACCACCAACAACAGCGGTTTCGAGGTCACCGTTCCGTTCTACTGGAACATCGCGCCCAACCGCGACTACACGTTCTCACCTCGCCTGCTCGCCAAGCGCGGCCTGCAGCTGGGCAACGAGTTCCGCTATCTTGCCGGCAACTACAGCGGCGAGGTGCGCGCCGACTACCTGAACGACAGGGAGACCGAGGAGGACCGCTGGGCGCTGTTGTTCCGCCACTCGCACGCCTTCACTCCGCGCCTGACCGGCAGCGTCGACTTCCAGCGCGTCTCCGACGACACCTATTTCGTCGACCTGTCCAATCGCGTCGCGGCGACCTCCCAGACCAATCTCCTGTTCGGGCGCTATCAGCGCTTCCAGACCCTGCAGGATCCGCTGGCGCCTACGACGCCGCCCTACTTCCGCGTTCCCCAGCTGGTGCTCAACGCCGCGCGGCAGAACGTTCGCGGCTTCGATCTGCAGTTCTTCGGCGAGGTGGTCAATTTCCAGCACGAAGACCTCGACAGCGCAGTGCGGCAGATCTACTACCCCAGCGTCGAGTACCGATTCGGCGGAACGTTCTTCCACGCCACGCCGAAGCTCGGTCTGCACTACACCGCGTACAACTACAAGGACGGCCCGCATTCCAGCGATTCGCGCCTGCTCCCCATCGTGAGCCTGGACACGGGGATGAACTTCTCGAGGCGTGTGAACATCTTCGGCCGCGCACTGGTGCAGACGCTCGAGCCACGCCTGTACTACGTGTACATCCCGTTCACCGATCAGGACGAGCTGCCCCTGTTCGACACCGCCATCGCCGACTTCAACCTGGCGCAGATCTTCACCGAGAACCGCTTCAGCGGCTGGGACCGCATCAACGACGCGAACCAGCTGACGGTGGCCGTCACCACACGCTTCCTCGATGCGCGCAACGGGCGCGAGTGGTTGCGCGCCATCCTGGGCCAGCGCTACTTCCTGAAGGAGCAGGAGGTCACGCTGGGCCCGAACGACGTGCGCAATTTCGACCGGTCCGATCTGCTCGCCGGCGTGTCGGGATCGATCACCCGCAGCCTGTGGGCCGATGTCGGCCTGCAGTACAACCTCGACGAGAACGAGTCCTCGCGCTTCAACGCGGCGCTGCGCTACAGGCCGCAGCCGGGAAAGGTTCTCAACGCCGGCTACCGCTACACGCGCGACCTGCTCGAGCAGGTCGACCTCTCCGCGCAGTGGCCGCTCACGCGCCGCTGGACGGGACTGGCGCGCTGGAACTACTCGCTGCGCGACAAGACGCTCGTGGAGGCGCTCGGTGGCGTTGAGTACAATGCTGGCTGCTGGGCTGCGCGCTTCGTCGTACACGATTTCGTGACCTCGACCGACGAGCGTTCGCGAGCCTTCTTCATCCAGCTGGAACTTTCCGGGCTCTCCAGCATCGGAACCAGCCCGATGCAGGTGCTGGGGCAGAGCATCTTCGGCTACGACCGCAACGCCAACCGCACCACGACCGCTAACCCCTACTATCCCGGCATGCTGGCAGAGTGAGATGCAGCGACTTCCTACCTTCCTTGGGTGTTTCCGTGGCGCATGCGCGTCGCTCGTTCTGTCCGTCGCACTGTTCGCATCGCCCACGCACGTGTGCGGGCAGGAACTGGTCGATCGCGTCGTCGCCGTCGTGAACAACGACGTCGTCACGCGCATCGACCTCGACCGGGAACTGCAGATCGCCACGCAGACGCTGCGCCGTCAGGGCACGCCGTTGCCCTCGCGCGACATCCTCGAGAAGCAGATGCTGGAACGCCTGGTCACCAAGAGTGTGCTCACCCAGCAGGCGCGCCAGAGCGGCATCCGAGTGTCCGAAGCCGACATCGACGTCGCGGTGGAACGCATCGCAGCGGAGAACAAGATCGACGTGCCAGCCCTGCGTGCCGCAGTGGAGCGTGACGGCATCGCCTTCGAGCGATTCCGCGAGGATCTGCGCGGCGAGATCCTCCTCGCCAGGCTGCGCGACCGAGAAGTGGACAGCCGGGTCACGGTGACCGACGCCGAGATCCAGAGCTTCCTGCGCGCCCAGGAGGCGCAGCCGGAAAAGGTCGACGAGTACAACCTCGCCCACATCGTGATCCAGGTGCCGGAGCGGGCGAGTTCCGAGGAACTCCAGCTGCGCCGCGCGCGCGCCGAGGAGGCCTTACGCCAGATACGCGCGGGCACCGACTTTCGTCAGGTAGCGGCGAGCTACTCCGATGCGCCCGACGCGTTGCAGGGCGGCGAGATGGGGTGGCGGGCGCCGGGACGGCTTCCGGCCCTGTTTCTCGAAGCGGTGCGTGCGATGAAGGTCGGTGAGGTGTCCGACATCGTGCGCAGTCCGGCCGGCTTCCACATCCTGAAGCTCAACGACAAACGTGGGAACAACACGCCGGTGATGGTCGAGCAGACGCACGCGCGCCACATCCTGATCCGGCTGAACGAGGTGGTGTCCGAGACCGATGCGCTCAACCGGCTCTCGGATCTGAAGGACCGCGTGGAGAACGGTGCGGACTTCACCGAGCTCGCGCGGCTGCACTCAGACGATGCGTCGGCGGCACGGGGCGGCGATCTCGGCTGGATCTCGCCGGGCGACACAGTGCCCGAGTTCGAGCAGGCCATGCGCAGACTCGAGCCCGGCCAGGTCAGCGCGCCGTTCAAGTCGGCTTTCGGGTGGCACATCGTGCAGGTACTGGAACGGCGCACGCAGGACATGTCGAAGGACCGTCAGCGGCTTAACGCGCGTCAGGCGATTCGCGCCCGCAAGGCGGACGAGCAGTGGCAGGAGTGGGTGAGGCAGCAGCGCGACAAGGCATACGTGGAACAGCGGCTGGAAGAGCGATAGCCCCTGTGGGCAGGGCGCCAACTGCGGTCGGCGGACACGTTCCGCGCCGTCGCTTCGGCCAGAACTTTCTGATCGATGGCAGCGTGGTCGAGCGCATCGTCGCGGCGATCGCGCCAGCGCCGCAGGACACCGTCGTCGAGATCGGCCCGGGCCAGGGTGCGCTCACGCAGCCGCTGCTCGAGCGTGTGGAACGCCTGCACGCGGTGGAGATCGATCGCGATCTCGCTGCGGGACTGCGCGAGCGCTTTCCGGCGCAACGGCTGACGCTGCATGAGGCCGACGCGCTCGAGTTCGATTTCTGCGCACTGGGAAGTTCGCTGCGCATCGTCGGCAATCTACCCTACAACATCTCGTCGCCGCTGCTCTTCCACTTGACCGAGACGCTCGGCTGCATCCGCGACTGTCACTTCATGCTGCAGCGTGAAGTGGTGGAGCGGATGGCGGCGCCGCCCGGTGACAAGACCTACGGGCGGCTCTCGGTGATGCTGCAGTACCGCTTCACCGTGGAGCGGCTGTTTCGCGTCGCGCCAGGGTCGTTCCGCCCCATGCCGCAGGTCGAATCGGCGATCGTCCGGCTCACGCCGCTGCGCCCGATGCCGGTCGAGGCGCGCGACGAGAAACTGTTCGCGCGGGTGGTGGCGGAAGCCTTCTCGCATCGCCGCAAGACATTACGCAATGCATTGCGCAGCCTCGTTCCAGAGCCGGCGTTCGAAACTGCCGGCGTGGATGCCGGCGCACGGCCCGAGACGTTGTCGGTGGCGCAGTTCGTGCGGCTGGCCGACGCGATCGGATGATCAGCCGGCCTTGCGCTGTATGAATTCGATCTTGTAGCCGTCCGGGTCTTCGACGAAGGCGATCACCGTGCTGCCATGCTTCATCGGTCCGGCTTCGCGCGTGACCTTGCCTCCCAGGCGCTTGACGTCCTCGCACGCCTGATAGGCATCGTCCACCTCGAGCGCGATATGGCCGTACGCATTGCCCAGGTCGTACTTTTCGACGCCCCAGTTGTGGGTCAGTTCCAGCACCGCCGTCTCGCTCTCTTCGCCGTAGCCGACGAAGGCGAGAGTGAACTTGCCATCGGGGTAATCCTTGCGGCGCAGCAGTCGCATGCCCAGCACGTCCGTGTAGAACTTGAGCGAACGTTCCAGGTCGCCGACCCGCAGCATGGTGTGAAGCATCCTCATACCGGTCTCCCTGCTCGGATTTCCATCACACTTCGACCAACTCGAAGTCCTCCTTGCGCGCGCCGCACTCGGGGCAGACCCAATTGACCGGGACGTCTTCCCAGCGAGTGCCGGCGGGAATGCCTTCTTCGGGCAAGCCGGTGGATTCGTCGTAGATGAATCCGCAGATGAGGCACATGAACGTTCGATAGGCGCGCGCGTCTTCCTGAGGCATTTGCGTGGGGTTCGGGGTGGGTGGAGTGATGGGTTGGAGTAGAATGGAATTCTAACAAATCCCCTCCGTCCTCCCCGCCCGCATGTCCGACGCGCCTCCCATCGTCCTCACGTTTGCAGCCACCGATCCCAGCGGCGGCGCGGGATTGCAGGCGGACATCCTCACCTTGTCGAGCCTCGGTTGTCATCCACTGTCGGTGGTGACCGGCGTGACGGTTCAGGACACTGTCGGCGTCGAGGACGTCCTCGCGCTCGATGTCGAGTGGGTGGTGGACCAGGCGCGTTGCGTCCTCGAGGACATGCCCGTCAGCGTCTTCAAGATCGGGCTGCTCGGCAGCGTGGAGATCATCGCGGCCATCGCCGAGATCGTGTCCGACTATCCCGAGGTCCCGCTCGTGCTCGATCCCGTTCTGACATCGGGACGGGGGGACGAGCTGGCCAGCGAGGACATGATCCTGGCCATGCGCGAGTTGCTCGTGCCGCAGGCCACCGTTCTCACGCCCAACAGCCTCGAGGCGCGCAGGCTCGCCCAGGAGGAGTCCGACGAGAACGAGTATCCGTCTCTGGACGAATGTGCGCGCCGGTTGCTGGCGCTGGGCAGCGAGTACGTGCTCATCACGGGAACGCACGAGAACACCGCAGAGGTGCGCAACAGCCTCTACGGCCGCGACGGTCTGCTGCGCACCGACAACTGGCAGCGCCTGCCAGGCAGCTATCACGGATCCGGCTGCACCCTTGCCTCGGCGCTGGCTGCGACGCTGGCCAACGGACTGGACGTGGCCGAGGCGGTACGCGACGCGCAGGAATACACGTGGCAGGCGCTGAGCCTGGCCTATCGGCCGGGCATGGGGCAGCACATTCCCGATCGTCTGTTCTGGGCGCGTGACGACGAGGAAGATGGCGAACAGGATTAGGGGACTGTACGGCGTCACGCCTGAGACGAGCGACGACGCGTGGCTGTGCGAGCGCGTTGAACAGGCGGTGCGCGGGGGCATGGCGTTGCTGCAGTACCGTGCGAAGCAGGCCGACCCCACCCTGCGCCTGCGCCAGGCGCGCGCCCTCTTGGCGTCGTGCCGACGTCACGCGGTCCCGCTGCTGATCAACGACGACGTGGAACTCGCGCTCGCGATCGGAGCGGACGGCGTGCACCTGGGGCGCGACGACACCGACCCGGTCCACGCGCGGGCAATGCTGGGTGCGCGCGCTATCGTGGGCGTGTCCTGCTACGCCGATCTCGCACGCATCGAACCTGCGCGCCGCGCCGGCGCGGACTATGTCGCGTTCGGCAGTTTTTTTCCCTCGCGTGTCAAACCGCAGGCCGTGTCAGCGCCCTTGGACATCCTGCGCCAGGCGCGCCAGACCTGCGAGTTGCCGCTGGTGGCCATCGGCGGAATCACGCCGGAGAACGCGCCATCGCTCGTGGAGCACGGTGCACACGCGGTGGCAGCGATCAGCGCTTTGTTCGACGTTGCCGACACCTTCGCGGCGGCGCGTGCCTTCGCCGCCTGTTTCGACGCCAATCAAGCCGAAGCCCTTTCCCATGACATCACGTAACCAGACGCTGTTCGAGCTCTCGCAGCAGGTCATCCCCGGTGGCGTCAACTCGCCGGTCCGGGCCTTCCGCTCGGTGGGCGGAACGCCGATCTTCTTCCGGCGCGCGCAGGGCGCCTGTTTCTGGGACGCCGATGGCAAGCGCTACATCGACTACGTCGGATCCTGGGGTCCGATGCTGCTGGGTCACGCCCATCCCGTCGTCGTGGAGGCGGTGCAGAAGGCGGCTGCGGACGGTCTGAGTTTCGGTGCGCCGACCGAAGCGGAGTACGAGCTGGCGCGCGATCTGACGCAATTGCTGCCGTCGCTGGAGCTGGTGCGGCTGGTCAGTTCCGGCACCGAAGCCACGATGAGCGCGATCCGGCTGGCGCGCGGTTTCACCGGGCGCAACAAGATCGTGAAGTTCGAAGGCTGCTACCACGGCCACGCGGACTCTCTCCTGGTGAAGGCGGGATCGGGTGCACTGACCTTCGGAGTGCCCAGTTCCGCA
>CAYLTE010000208.1:0-7623 GCA_964386195.1 uncultured Burkholderiales bacterium
AGGATTCGAACCTTCGAAGGCATGGCCGGCAGATTTACAGTCTGCTCCCTTTGACCGCTCGGGAACCCCTCCGAACGAAACCCGAGATTTTGGCGATTCAGTCGCCTACTGTCAAATACGTTTGGGCGGCTACAGGGCCGGGTGCGGGTAGCGCAGATGAATCTCGTCGATTTCCTTCAGCACCGCCTCGTCCAGTGCCACGTCCACGCTGGCGATGTTCTCCCGCAGCTGCGCCATCGAAGTCGCCCCGACGATGGTGCTGGCGGCAAACCATCGAGAACGTACGAATGCGAGTGCCATCGTGGCCGGTGACAGCCCGGCCTTTCGGGCGAGCGCGACATACGCGGCGGTTGCCTCCGGGACGTTGATTCGCGCGTAGCGCTGGCCGAATGGAGGGAAACGGGTCAGCCGGGCTCCCTCCGGGAGGGCGCCACCCAGGTACTTCCCGGTCAGGTGCCCGAAGGCCAGAGGGCTGTATGCAAGCAACGGCACGTCGAGGTGCCGGTGAACCTCGGAAAGTCCGGCCTCGAATGTCCTGTTCAACAGGTTGTAGGCGTTCTGGATCGATACCACCTTCGGCAGCGCGTGCTCGCGCGCGAGACGCACGAACTCCATCACGCCCCAGGGGGTTTCGTTGGACAGCCCCACGTAGCGGATCTTGCCCGCGCGCACCTGCTCGGCCAGGGCCTCCAACTGCTCCTGAACCGGCACGGTGGGGCGCTCCTGTGCAGGATCGTAGGATGACTTCCCGAAGGACGGAACGTACCGGTCCGGCCAATGAATCTGATAGAGGTCGACGTAGTCGGTCTGAAGCCTCCGCAGACTGCCTTCGATGGCCTCTCGCACGCTCGCGCGGTCGATGGCGGTGGGTCCGCCACGCACCCAACCGAATCCACGGCCCGGAGCAGTGATCTTGGTCGCCACCACCACTTTCGACCGCGACTGGCCTCGCAGCCAGCTGCCCAGATAGGTCTCCGTGCGACCCTGCGTCTCCCCCCGAGGCGGCACCGGATACATCTCGGCCGCATCGATGAAGTTGACCCCGGATGCGATCGCGTAGTCGAGTTGTTCGTGCGCTTCGCGTTCGGTGTTCTGCTCGCCCCAGGTCATCGTGCCCAGGCAGATCTCGGATACGGACAACTCGCTCGCGCCCAATCGCCGGTACTGCATCCCCTTCCCCCCTTTCTTCGTGCTTTCGAACGCGCCGCCGGGCGCGGGTCAACGATCCACCGCCACCACCATTTCCACTTCCACCGGAACGCCGCGCGGAAGTTCCGCCACGCCCACCGCGCTTCGCGCGTGGCGTCCTCGCTCGCCCATGGCCTTGACCAAAAGCTCCGAGGCGGCGTCGATGACCACCGGCTGCTGGACGAAGCCCGGCGCTGAGGCGACGAAGCCCGTCACCTTGACGATGCGCCGGA
Organism: uncultured Burkholderiales bacterium; assembly: GCA_964386195.1. Classification (GTDB taxonomy): domain Bacteria; phylum Pseudomonadota; class Gammaproteobacteria; order Burkholderiales; family SHXO01; genus SHXO01. The sequence goes on from CAYLTE010000208.1 coordinate 1,422, forward strand.
CGCGCGTGAACCCGCCCAGCGCCTCCCTGAGCTGACTCAGGCCCTGCAGCACACAGGCACGGGCGGCCTCCTGCGCCTGCTCGAGCGAAATCTCGGCGCCCACCTTTCCGATGTAGAGGATGCGATTGCCCGCACGCGGTATCTGCCCGCTTATCCAGGCGAGTCCGTCCTCGACGACGACTGCCACATACTGAAATACCGGCGCGACCGGCTCGGGCAACTCCAGGCCGAGCGCACGCAGGTTGTCTTCGATGTCCATTGGCCTCCCATCCGTGTCCCGATGAACCGTGGCAAGAAAGTTGCTGAACGTTGGATCAGGCGTATTCAGGCGCAGCCCTTGAACGCACGATCATGGGCATCACCTGTCGAATCGTAAACGCGTCTGGCGCCCTGCCATTCTGGCACGAGGCGAAGAGCGGGGAGTGTGCGCGACATGAACATCGTCTACAACAGCCAGCACTACCACCTGGTCGAATACCCGGGTCTGAACGGCTATGAGCTCATCGACAAGACCCTCGGTGTGACAGGGTATCTCGTTGGGGAGGTGGCCGACGCATTCCGGGAATCCCTCGAACAGCTGATTTCCGAGGATCCGACGATCGACACCGTCGACGAGTTTCTCGGCCGCTTCGAGTCACTCCTCACGCAGCCCGTTCGTTTCCACTGAAGCGGGCGCGACACCCCGCGCTAGGCAGCGGGAGCGCCCAGGTCTCGAGTGTCGCTTCCGCGACTTACGCGGGCTCGCCCGCAGGCTCGCTGTCCGTGGATCGCGGGAGGACAAGCGCTTGTCGGGACGTAGTCTGCCCGACGTGACTCGGGCCGGGCAGCCAGGGCGCTGCCGTGAAATAAGCCGGCGGATCCGCCGGACCTGGGCGGGGGCAGCCTGGGTCGGCGCCCCCCCAAGCGACGTTACTTGCAGCTCTCCGGCAGGGTCTCGCAGGAATCGAGTTGCCCGATCGGGCGCTTGAACGTATAACGTGCCGGCGTCACGACCAGAGCCTCTTTGGCGCGGTCGACGCTCTTGCTCGGCAGGGTGAACGGCAGCGACACCACGAATGCTGCCGCTCCGACGATGGTCGTGAGCAGCCCGATGGGACGGGCGATCACCGCATCCACCAGCACCTCTCCCGACGACGGTTCGCGGCGTACCTGCTCCTGATCGAGGGCGTAGGCATGGGGAACGCCCAGTGTGACCACCAGGGCGGAAATGACGAAGGGCTTGTGCCAGGGCAACATGGACGCTCCTAGTTTCGCCGAGCGTGGCCCGGCCAGAAAGTTTTCAATACAATTACTTACCGAAGGTACCCTACTGGGCGCCGATACAAGCACAAGTCGTGCGCGCGACCCGGTGGGCTGCTCGCACTGATCATCGGACCGGTTGGGGCCGAATTGAGGGTTCGCATGCACGTCGACATCAGCTATGGCAAAGGGACCTTCCCGGTCCAGATCCGGGAAGGATGGGACGTTACGGTCATCCGAAAGCCGGCAATGCCGGTCCTTGCCGAACCCGGGGCAGCCGTGGATGCCGCGCTTGCCTCGCCCCGCGGGAGCGCTCCGCTGCGAGCGCGCGCCGCGGGGGCGCAGTCCGCATGCATCCTGATCTGCGACATCACCCGCCCAGTCCCCAACGGCCTGCTGCTGCCCCGCATCGTGCGCACCCTGCTCGAGGCAGGCATGAAGCCCGAGTCCATCACGGTGCTGGTGGCAACCGGGCTGCATCGGCCCAACGAGGGCGAGGAACTCGCAGAACTGGTGGGCGATCCGTGGGTTCTGCACACGGTGCGCGTCGAGAACCACTTCGCACGCAACGACGCCGATCACGCCCTCCTCGGCACGACCCGCGGCGGCACCGTGGTTCGTCTCGATCGGCGCTTCGTCGATGCCGATCTGCGGATCGTCACCGGCCTGGTGGAGCCTCACTTCATGGCCGGCTATTCGGGCGGACGCAAGGTGATCGCGCCGGGAATCGCGCATGCGGAAACGATCACGACCTTCCACAACGCGCGTTTCATGTCCCATCCGCAGGCGGACAACTGCGTGCTCGAGGGCAACCCCCTGCATCGCGAACAGCTCGAGATCGTCGAGATGCTGGGTGAAGTCCTGGCGGTGAATGTCGTGCTGGACGAGCATCGGCGCCTGTCCTTCGTCAATTTCGGCGACGTGGTGGGAAGCCACCTGCAGGCGGTGGAATTCATCCAGGATTTCGCCCAGGTGCCGGTGACGCGACGCTTCAGGACCGTGGTGACGAGCGCGGCCGGCTATCCGTTGGACAAGACCTACTACCAGACGGTGAAGGGAATGGTTGCGCCCGTCGACATCCTCGAGCCAGGGGGCCATCTCATCATCCTGTCGGAATGTTCGGAAGGTTTGGGATCGGCCGAGTACGTTGAGGCGCAACGGCGCCTGATCGCCCGCGGGCCGGAAGGATTCTTCCAAGACATCGCCGCCAAGTCGCACGCAGACATCGACGAGTGGCAGACGCAGATGCAGCTCAAGCCCATGCGAGCCGGCACCGTCCACCTCTACGCCGGTGGATTGCCGGCTTCGGCACGCGCCCTCACGGGCGTGAATGTCATCGATGACGTCGAGACCACCATCGAGCGTTGCATCCAACAGTCGGGCGACGCGGCGATCGCCGTCATCCCGGAAGGGCCTTACGTCGTCCCGATGTACCGACCCGCCACCTGATTCCGTCTCTTCGATAGAATGCATATTGCATAATGCCGTACGGCATGGCACACTTCGTTTCATGCATTCGTCATTGCAATTCTGTTCTGGAAGCGCCCGACCGTGCCTCGCTCCAATCGGCATGACAGCTGATGGCGTTTGGTAGACTGCAACAATCGCCACCATCCTCGAGGCCAGACAGATGATCCCGGACCATATCGACGTCAACATCGCCGGCGGACTTGACTTCCCGCTTCCGCGGATGGTCAAGGTGCGCCAGAAATTCCAGGCGCAGCGTCTCCAGGACATTTCCGGCACCATCGGACGCGAGTTCCAGCGCCCGGAAATTCGCGGGCGCGTCAAACCCGGTCAGGTCGTCGCGGTAGGCTGCGGGAGCCGCGGCATCGCGAACATCGCGGAGATCGCGAAGTCGGTGATCAAGGAACTGGTGGCCCTCGGCGCCCAGCCTTTCGTCTTTCCCTGCATGGGCAGCCACGGCGCCGCCACGGCAGAAGGCCAGCGCAAGGTTCTGGAGAGCTACGGTATCACGGAGGCCTCCACGGGCGTGCCGATCAAGGCGACGATGGACACGGTGATCGTCGGGCACCTGGACGACGGAACGCCCGTCCACATGGACCGGCACGCCGCCGAGGCGGATGCCGTGGTCGTGATCAACCGTATCAAGCCTCACACTGCCTTCCGCGGCGCGACGGAAAGCGGACTCACCAAGATGCTGGCGATCGGCATCGGTAAGATCGTTGGCGCCTCCACCTATCACCAGCACGGTATGGACCGGTTTCCGGAACTGCTGCCGAAGGTGCGCGACGTCAACATCAGAGAGCGCAACGTGCTCTTCGGAGTCGGAATCGTCGAGAACGCCTACGACGAGACGGCGCTGATCGAGATCGTGCCGGCCGACCAGCTCGCCACGCGCGAACCGGAATTGCAGGCCATGGCCAAGCAGCACATGCCGCAGATCTGCTTCGACGAGATCGACGTGCTCATCATCGACGAAATGGGCAAGAACATCAGCGGCGCAGGTTTCGACCCGAACATCACGGGGCGCAACCGGCGCGCCGTGCAGTGGAACGCAAGACCCGAAGTCAAGAAGATCGTCGTGCTCGGGCTCACACGCGAGACCATGGGCAACGCGACAGGGATCGGTTCGGCAGACGTGATCACCATGCGTCTGTACCGCGAACTCGACGTCCCATCGACCTACGCAAACATCATCACGTCCTGCAATCTGGATGGTGCCGCCATTCCGATGATCATGAACACGGATCGCGAAGCGATCGCGCTGGCCATCAAGACCGTGGTCCGCGTGAAGCCGCAAGACTGCCGCATCGTGCGTATTCGCAACACGTTGCAGCTCGCCGAGATCCAGGTGTCCGAATCGCTCCTCGCCGAAGTTCGCTCGAGGCCGGATCGATTCGAGATCGTGTCGGAACCGGCGGGGATGCCATTCGATGCGAACGGCCACCTGCCGGCACTGACACTCACTCCGCACGCAGCGGCGGCCTGAACCGGTGACTGGATGCCTCCAGGCACTGCGGGTCGAGCTGCGTCGGCTCGACGTAGTGCCAACTCACGGGAGGAATCCATGTTTCATCGCATCGCAGTCGTACTCACGCTCGCCGCTCTGACCGCTCCTGCCACGGCGCAGGAAGATACGGACCCGGTCAAGGAGAAGCCCGTGACCGCTCAGCAGCAGAAGATGAAGCATTGCAATGCCGAGGCGAAGAGCAAGAGCTTGAAGGGCGAGGAGCGCAAGAAGTTCATGAGCACCTGCCTCTCGAAGTCCTGAGGGCGGCTCGATACCGGAAACACGAAGGGGGCGCATGCGCCCCCTTCGTCACTCTGAGCCTCGTCCGGATCGGACGAGCGGCATCAGCCCACGTTCACCGGCACGTAGATGCGGTTCTCGCCCCGCTGGATGAGCAGAGCCAGAGGTTTCCCCGGTTTTGCTTCGTCCACCAGCCCCTTGAACTGCGAGGCCGATTCGACCTCCTGACCATTGACCGCGATCACGACGTCTCCGCGCTGAATTCCGGCGCGTGCAGCCGGCCCCTGAGCGGAGCCGACCACCACCCCGCCCTTCACGTCGAGCTTTTCGCGCTGCTGGTCCGTGAGATCCTGGACTGCCAGCCCCAACTTGCCCGCCGGGGCAGCGCCGTTGTTCGTGGCAACCACCGCTTTTTCAGGCTCCAGTTCGCCCACGATGATTGGGATCTCGCGCTGATCGCCTTTGCGCCAGATCTTCAGCTTCGCCTCGGTACCCGGCTTGGTTTGCGCGACGACGACAGGCAGATCGCTGGAATCCACGATCTTCTTGTCGTTGTACTGGAGGATCACGTCACCCGATTCGAGGCCCGCCTTCTGAGCGGGACTGTCTTTCTCGACGTTAGCGACCAGCGCGCCGTTGGGTTGATCCAGGCCGAACGACTTCGCGAGATCCTGGGTCAGCCCCTGGATCTGCACGCCCAGACGGCCACGCGTGACCTTGCCCGAGGTGCGAAGCTGGCCCGCCACGTCCATCGCAATGTCGATCGGAATCGCGAACGACAAGCCCATATAACCACCCGTTCGGCTGTAGATCTGCGAATTGATGCCAATCACTTCGCCGTTCAGATTGAACAGGGGTCCGCCGGAGTTGCCCGGATTCACCGCGACGTCGGTCTGCAGGTAGGGCACATAAGTCTCGGCCGGCAGAGAGCGCCCCTTGGCTCCCACGATGCCCGCCGAGATCGTGTTCTCGAATCCGAACGGCGAACCGATCGCCGCCACCCACTCTCCGACCTGAACGTTCTCGGGGTCGCCGATCTTGACCGTTGGCAGACCGGTGGCCTCGATCTTGAGCACTGCCACATCGGTGCGGCGGTCGGCGCCGATCAGTTTGGCCTTGAACTCGCGCTTGTCCGTCAGCTGCACGGTGATGTCGGCACCCTCGCCCACCACGTGCGCGTTGGTCAGCACATAGCCGTCGTCGCTGATGATGAAGCCCGATCCCTGCGCTTGCTGCGGCATGGCGTTCGGTGCACCCGGCATGGGCGGCTGGAACGGGAAGGGGAATGGGAACGGCGTCGCCCCCTCCGGCGCCGCCTGAGGAGATACGGCCACCTCCTGGTTGCGCTCGACCTGAATGTTCACCACGGCACGGCCGTGCTGCTTGACGAGCGATGTGAAGTCGGGGACTGCGACGGCTGCGCGATCGGCACCGGTCGCTGGCGTGGTGTGCACCGGCGCCTGCTGCGCATGCGCGTTACCTGGGAATACGTCCACTTGGGACACGCCCCAACCGGCCCCGAAGAATGCGGCAGCGAGGGCGAGCGGAAGCAGCTTGCGCTTCAAGTTCATCAGCTTCTCCTAGAAAGAGTGCGGGGCGAGCGACGAGAATCGCCGCCTGGGGTCTGGGCAAGAACGCCGGGACCCTGTGAAATTGGCGCGGGGCCGTTTGCGTCCCGCCCGTGCAAGTCGACGGACTTGCTCGCCCTTACCGCCTAACAGACACCGGGCGGTGCGCTAGGTTCCAACC
>CAYLTE010000209.1:0-3854 GCA_964386195.1 uncultured Burkholderiales bacterium
ACGCAACGCCTTCGGGCGTGAGGTAGTTGGAGCGGATGATCGTCGTGTTGCGCCCGGTGTTTCCGCCCCCGATGTAGCCGCGTTCGAGCACCGCCACATCGCAGATGCCGAAATCGCGCGCCAGATAATAGGCGGCGGCGAGCCCGTGCCCGCCGCCGCCGACGATCACGACGTCGTAGGCCGGCTTGAGCCGTTCGGGTGTGCGGAACATGCGCGGTTCGGGGTGCTTCGCACTCAATCCGAATCGCAACAGACCTAGTGCCACGGTGACCGTTCGAAGGGTGGACGACGGGGGCTATTCTCGATTTGCCCTCGCTTGCCTGTCAAGAACAACGTGCAACATAGTTTCCCGACACGAAACCGACTTCGGCGTAATGGATTGATTCCTATGAAACCCCGGACTGCCGGCTTGTATGCCTGACACGGTGCGTGCGCATTGAATGCAGGATGGATGTGCGGCCGCCCGGGTCGCGTGCCGCGCGCGCGGATTGCCCTGATGAAGGATGAGCGTCGCATCGGGATCGACCGGATCGCCCGTACGGCGCCGCGGTGGGCCCCGAGGACAAAGTGGCTACAATGGACACCCAATCCTGGATTCGACACGATATGCGTGCAGCTGATCTGACCCCCGCCCTGAGCGGGCCGTTGCTCCAGCTGGAACAACAAATCATCCAGAACCACCAGGCGATCGAGCACTGGTTCCGTTCGCAGTGGCAGGACCACGAAACCCCCATCTACGCGTCTGTCGATCTACGCAACAGCGGGTTCAAGCTGGCCCCGGTCGATACCAACCTGTTTCCCGGCGGGTTCAACAATCTGAAGGAAGACTTCCTCCCGCTGTGCGTGCAGGCGTCGATGGTGGCCATCCAGAAGCTTTGCCCGGATGCCAAGGGTGTGCTGCTGATACCGGAGAATCACACGCGCAACCAGTTCTACCTGCAGAACGTCGCCCGACTTCAGTCGATCCTGCGCATGGCAGGCGTGCGTGCGCGCGTGGGAACGCTCATTCCCGAGATCACCGCGCCGACTCAGCTGGAACTGCCCAACGGCGGCAAGCTCACGCTCGAGCCGATCGTGCGGCGTGGCAACCGCCTTGGCCTGCAGGGCTTCGACCCGTGTGTCGTGCTTCTCAACAACGACCTCTCCGGTGGCGTTCCCGAACTGCTGCAGGGGATCGAGCAGCAGGTGATTCCGCCCACGTTTGCCGGCTGGTCCACACGGCGCAAGTCGCGCCACTTCGCTGCCTACAGCCGCGTCGCCGCGGAACTCGCGCGCATGCTCGGCATCGACCCATGGCTGCTGGACCCGTACTTCGCGACCTGCGGTGAGATCGATTTCCGTGAGCGCACCGGCGAGGAGTGCCTGGCCCAGCACGTCACCGAGATCCTCGATCGCGTGCGCGCCAAGTACCGCGAATACGGCATCGATCGCGAGGCCTTCGTCATCGTCAAGGCCGACGCCGGCACCTACGGCATGGGCATCATGACGGTGAAGAGTCCCGACGACGTGCGCGACCTCAACCGCAAGCAGCGCAACAAAATGGCGGTGGTCAAGGAGGGGCTCGAAGTCAGCGAGGTGATGGTGCAGGAGGGGGTGTACACCTTCGAAACGGTCAACGACGCCGTCGCGGAGCCGGTGATCTACATGATCGACCAGTTCGTGGTCGGCGGCTTCTACCGCGTGCACACCGGCCGCGGCCAGGACGAGAACCTCAACGCGCCGGGGATGCACTTCGAGCCGATGCCCTTCGAGGAGAGCTGCCTGGTCCCCGAGGCGGAGTTCACGCACGACTGCGCGCCCAACCGCTTCTACGCCTACGGCGTGGTGGCGCGCCTGGCGCTGGTGGCCGCCGCGCTGGAACTGGAAGAGATGGCCGGCGAGCTGGAATCCGGCGAGCAGGCGGTTCGCAAGTTCGCCTGATGCAGCTCGCGTTCATCCTCGATCCGCTGGACAGCATCAAGTCCTACAAGGACTCCTCGTACGCGATGATGGAGGAGGCCGCGCGCCGCGGTCACGTGCTGTTCGCCATGCACCAGGAAGGCCTGCTGAGCCGCGACGGCCAGGTCCGCGCGAACGCGTGGCCGATCGAGCTGACCGGCGACAAGTACGCTTGGTATCGGCTGGGCGAGGTGTCCGAGCGTCCGCTGTCCGACTTCGACGCGGTCCTCATGCGAAAGGACCCGCCGTTCGACATGGAGTACGTGTACAGCACCTATCTCCTGGAGCTCGCGCAGCGGCAGGGCGCACGCGTGGTCAACCGCCCGGCCGCCCTGCGCGACTACAACGAGAAATTCTCCATCACCGGCTTCACGCAGTTCACCGTTCCCAGCTTGGTCACGCGCCTGGAGACCGAGCTGCGCGCGTTCCTCGCCGAGCAGCGCGACATCGTGCTCAAGCCGCTCGACGGCATGGGCGGCGCCTCGGTGTTCCGGGTGCGCGAAGGCGACCCCAACATCGGCGTCATCATCGAGACGCTCACCCACTACGGCCGCCGGACGATCATGGCGCAGCGCTTCATCCCCGAGATCGTCCACGGCGACAAGCGCATCCTGCTGATCGACGGCAAAGCCGCGCCATTCGCGCTGGCGCGCATCCCCAAGCCCGGGGAGACGCGCGGCAACCTCGCCGCCGGCGGCCGCGGCGTCGCGCAGCCGCTCACCGCGCGCGATCGCGAGATCGCCGAAGCGGTCGGCACCTCCTTGCGCGAGGACGGCTTGATGCTGGTGGGGCTGGACGTGATCGGCGATTACCTGACGGAGATCAACGTCACCAGTCCGACCGGCATGCGCGAGATCCACGACCAGACCGGCTTCAACGTGGCGGGGATGATGATCGACGCGCTCGAGCGCGCGGTCGCGTGAGCGCAAGGCGCGGCGTTCGAAGCGCCGCGCCCAGGTGGCAACGCGCTGCGGTGCCGGTAGTAGAATCCGCGGGTCGCGCAGCCGGCGCGGCCGGAACCCCAGATGTATGACCCAATGGTAGGCATCCTCATCATCGCGCACGGCACGTTCGGCGAAAGCCTGATCCACTCCGCCACCCATGTGCTGGGCACCCGCCCACCGCTTCTGCTTCAGCTCGGCATCACCCTGCACGACGACCCGCACAAGGTGCTGCCGCAGGCGCTCAAGCTGGTCAGGCAGCTCGATCAGGGCGACGGGGTCCTCGTGCTCACCGACGTGTATGGCGCCACCCCGGCGAACATCGCGGCCGCCCTGCTCATCCCCGGTCGCGTGGAGGGCGTCGCGGGCGTGAGCCTGCCGATGCTCGTACGCGCCCTCACCTATCGCAACGAACGTCTCGACGCGGTCATCAGCAAGGCGGTGTCCGGCGGCGTCGAAGGCGTATTCCACATGCCACCAGCGAGTCTGAGCAATGCAGCAACGGGAAGTTGAGATCGTCAACAAGCTCGGCCTGCACGCGCGCGCCTCGGCCAAGCTCACGCAGCTCGCAGGCAGTTTCCAGAGCGAGGTCTGGCTGGCCCGCAACGGCCGCCGGGTCAACGCCAAGAGCATCATGGGCGTCATGATGCTGGCAGCCGCCAAGGGCTCGAAGGTCATGGTCGAGACCAGCGGCAGCGACGAGGAGGAGGCGCTGGCCGCACTGGTGCAGCTGATCGAGCAGAAGTTCGGGGAAAGCGAGTGATGGACCTGGGACTGGGGACCGGGGACTGGGGACTGGGGACTGGGGACTGGGGACTGGGGGCGATTGAAACGACTCTAGCTGACGAATGCGAGCACAGATTCCTCATGCCACTATGCTTCCCTACCACGATCTCCCCCACGCCCACCGCCCCAACCCCCCCCCCCCGGCCGTTTTGCGCGCCAAACCCCAAAACCCCGGGTTTGCATGACCAA
>CAYLTE010000209.1:3864-7423 GCA_964386195.1 uncultured Burkholderiales bacterium
GCCCCTAGCCCCTAGCCCCCAGCCCCTGCCTTTTTCGCTCGCTATCCCCTAATCCCGGATATGTCCTTCACCATCCACGGCATCGGCGTCTCGGGCGGCATCGCCATCGGGCGTGCGCACCTGCTCACGCACACCCAGCTGGAGGTGGAGCACTACGACATCGACGAGGCCGATGTCGAGCAGGAGAAGGAGCGCTTCGACCAGGCCATCCTCACCGCCCGCGGCGAACTCGCCGCCCTGGCCGAGCACATCCCCGAGAACGCGCCGCCCGAATTCGAAGGCTTCCTCAACCTGCACCTGATGATCCTGGGCGACAGCACGCTGTCGGAGACGCCCAAGACGCTCATCGAGACGCAGCGCTGCAACGCCGAGTGGGCGCTGACGCAGCAGACCGAGGAACTGCTCGCGCAGTTCGACCGCATGGAGGACGCCTACCTGCGCGAACGCAAGGCAGATGTCGTGCAGGTGGTCGAGCGGGTGCTCAAGGCACTGCTCGGCAAGCCGCGCAGCATCCCGGCGCCACGCCACCCCGAAGAGGACAGCATCCTGGTGGCGCACGACCTCTCGCCGGCCGACGTGATCCTGTTCAAGCAGCATCGCTTCGCCAGCTTCGTCACCGACCTCGGGGGCGTGACCTCGCACACCGCCATCCTGGCGCGCAGCCTGGGCATCCCGTCCATCGTGGCCCTGCACCACGCTCGCCAGCTCATTCACGAGAACGAGCTGCTGATCGTCGACGGCACCAACGGCGTGGTGATCGTCAACCCCGACGCCAACGTGCTGGCCGAGTTCCACCTGCGCCAGGAACAGTGGCAGCTCGAGCGCGAGAAGCTCAAGCGGCTGAAGACCACCCGCGCCGCCACACTGGACGGCACCCGCATCGAGCTGCATGCGAACATCGAGCTGCCCGAGGACGTGGACCAGGCGCGCGCGAATTCCGCCGCGGGCATCGGCCTGTTCCGCAGCGAGTTCCTGTTCCTCAACCGCGGCGAGATCCCGAGCGAGGACGAGCAGTTCGAGGCCTATCGCAAGGTGGCGATGGAGATGGCGCCCCTGCCCGTGACGATCCGTACGCTCGACCTGGGCGCGGACAAGACCTGGAAGGGCGCCACCGACCGTGTCTCGCCCAATCCCGCGCTGGGGCTGCGCGCGATCCGCCTGTGCCTGGCCGAGCCGCGCATGTTCCACGCGCAGCTGCGCGCGATCCTGCGCGCCTCGCACTACGGCAAGCTCAAGATCCTCGTGCCGATGCTCTCGACCGCGCACGAGCTCAACCAGACGCTGCACCTGCTCGACGAGGCCAGGCGCAGTCTGGATGCCGACGGGATTCCCTACGACCCCGCCATCGCCGTGGGCGGGATGATCGAGGTGCCGGCCGCAGCGATCTCGCTGCCCACCTTCATGCGCAAGCTCGACTTCCTGTCGATCGGCACCAACGACCTGATCCAGTACACGCTGGCCATCGACCGTACCGACGACAGCGTCGCACACCTCTACGATCCCCTGCACCCGGCCGTGCTGCACCTCGTGGCGCAGGTCATCCGAAGCGGCGGCAAGGCCGGCAAGCCGGTCGCGGTGTGTGGCGAGATGGCCGGGGACGTGCGGCTGACGCGCATCCTGCTCGGCTTCGGGCTGCGGCAGTTCTCCATGCACCCTGCGCAACTGCTGAGCATCAAGCAGCAGGTGCTGCGCACCGACCTCGAGGAGGCAACGCAGATCGCCGGCAAGATGCTCAAGTCGGACGATCCAGAACGCCTGCTCACGCTGCTCGAGCGCATGAACGCCTAGCTCGCCGGATGCGCATCGACTCCGAGCAACTCGTCCAGCACCTGCAGCGCGGCCTGCAGCCCCTGTATGCCGTGTACGGCGACGAACCGCTGCTCGCGCTGGAGGCCGCGGACCGCATCCGCCTCCAGGCCCGTGCCGAAGGCTATCTCGAGCGGGAACTGGTGATCGTCGAGTCCGCTGGCGACTGGGCACAGGTCGGCGCGAGCGGCAGCACGCTTTCGCTGTTCGGCACCCGGCGCCTGTTCGACCTGCGCATTCCGTCGGGAAAGCCGGGAACGGAGGGCGCCGAGGTGCTCAAGCGCTACGTCGCCGCGCTTCCGCCCGACACGCTCACCCTCGTCACGCTGCCCAAGCTGGAGCGCGCCGTGCTCAACAGCGGCTGGTTCGAAGCGCTCGACGCCTCGGGGATTGTGGTGGCGGCCAATGCCGTGCCGCTCGCGCGCCTGCCGCAGTGGCTGGCCGGACGCCTGGCCCAGCAGAAGCAGGAGGCCGACCGCGAGACGCTGCAATTCCTGGCCGACATGGTCGAGGGCAATCTCCTCGCCGCGCGCCAGGAGGTGCAGAAGCTGGCCCTGCTGTTTCCGCCCGGTCCGCTCGAGGCGCAGGCGGTGCGCGCCGCGGTCTCCGACGTTGCCCGCTACGACGTATTCAAGATCGGAGAACCGCTGCTGGCCGGCGACCACGCGCGCTTCATCCGCGTGTTGCACGGCTTGCAGGCCGAAGGCGCCGCTGCGCCGCTGGTGCTGTGGGCAATCACCGAGGAAGTCCACGCGCTGTGGCGCGTGTCCGCGCTGGTGGGCTCGGGGCGGCCGGTGCAGGCAGCGCTGCGCGAGGCACGCGTCTGGGGTGCGCGCGCCGAACTGCTGCCGCAGGCGTTGCGCCGGACCTCGCCCGATCGCCTCGAACAGGCGCTGCTGCAGGCGGCCGAGACCGACCGGGCGATCAAAGGGATCGGCGCGGGCGATCCATGGGACGAACTGCTGCGCCTGGGCGTGCTCGTCGCCGGCAGTCCGCAGCGGTCCGGCCCAGGCAATCGGGGTAGAATCCGGACGTGATCGCAGGGCGATTCTGCCCTGCACGCCGCAGATCGTCATCCCGATGGACATTCATTCCTACATGCACGGCATAGGCCGCGAGGCGCGCCGTGCCGCCCGGGCCATGGCGCGTGCCGAGACGCGCGCGAAGGATCGCGCGCTCCTGGCGATCGCGGAGGCCATCGTGCGGGACAGCGACCGCCTGCTCGCGGCCAACGCCGAGGACGTGGACGCTGCCCGGTCGAAGGGCCTGGACAGTGCGATGGTCGACCGCCTGACGCTCAGCGCCAAAGGCGTGGCGTCGATGGCGCAGGGACTGCGCGAGATCGCGGCGCTGCGCGATCCCATCGGCGAAATCACCGACCTTGCCTATCGGCCCAGCGGGATCCAGGTCGGCCGCATGCGCGTGCCGCTGGGCGTGGTCGCGATCATCTACGAAGCGCGTCCGAACGTGACGGCAGACGCAGCCGGCCTGTGCCTGAAGTCCGGCAACGCCGCCATCCTGCGCGGCGGCTCGGAGGCGATCCGCGCAAACCAAGCCATCGCCGCCTGCGTGCGCGAGGGACTCGCCACCGCCGGCCTGCCCGAGGCCGCGGTGCAGGTGGTGGAAACCACCGATCGCGCCGCCGTCGGCGAGCTGATCACGATGAAGGAGTTCGTCGACATCGTCGTGCCGCGCGGCGGCAAGGGGCTGATCGAGCGCATCTCGAACGAATCCCCCAAACCCGTGCTCAAGC
>CAYLTE010000210.1:0-7381 GCA_964386195.1 uncultured Burkholderiales bacterium
GTCCATGCCGAAAGCCGGATAAACAGGCCCTCCACCCCAACACCTGCAAACATACGAGCCGGGACCCATCGCAACAGAGACCGGCGCAGCAACGAACCGGCTCCGCCCCCCGCCGGCCCGATCAGTCCACGCCGGCCCCCGGTGGCGGCGCCATGGCCGAGGCGCTGGCCCGCGCGCTCAAGCGTACCGGATCGTGAACGCGTTTAACCTGGATCAATGCCGGTGTCCGAGGCGCGCGTAGCATCCGTCTCTACCGGGCAGAAGGAGCAGCTGATGAAACTGATGGAATGGACCGATGGTCTGGTGCTTGGCCACGATCGCATGGACGATACGCATCGCGAGTTCGTCGATCAGCTCAATGCACTGGGCGAGGCGGGCGATGACGAAATGCTCGCGTGCTTCGACGCGTTCTACGCCCACACGGTTGCGCACTTCGAGCAGGAGAACGAGTGGATGCACGCGATCGCCTTCCCGCCGGCGCACTGCCACACCGCCGAGCACGAAGGCGTGCTGGAGGTGATGCGCGAAGTGCGCCGTCACCTGGAGAAACAGGACTACAACGTCGGGCGCGTCCTGGCGAAGGAGATGGCCGAGTGGTTCCGCGGGCACGCGGCCACCATGGATGCCATGCTTGCCCAGGTGATGAGGGCGCGTGGAGTCGGCGAGGCGCTGCCGGAGGTCGGCTGCGCGCACGGCGGCGCTTGCTCCTGATGCGCTCGGCGGCGCCTCGTGCAACGCGGGGCGCCTGTAGTCACGGCTGCCGCAGCCCTCGATCCCAGTACGGCTCCGGCCCGAGCTTCTCCGCGAGGTAGTCGACGAATGTCCGCAACTTCGCGCTCAGGTATTTCCGGCTGAGGAAGACTGCGTAGGCACTGAGCTCCGCTGGTCGGTAATCGGGCAAGACTGCTTCCAGCCGGCCCTCGCGCAGGGCGTCGCCGGCAATGAAGGTCGGTTGCAGCACCAGCCCCAGTCCGTCTATCGCTGCCTGGCAAAGCGCTTCGCCATGATTGGCGCGCAGCGAACCGCGCACCGGAATGTTTAGCGGCCCCCGAGGTCCGATCACCGGCCACTCGTTGCCCCCTCTCGTGTAGGTATAGCCGAGGCAGTTGTGCCCGGCGAGATCTTCCGGCGCGCGTGGACGGCCGCGACGCGCGAGATAGTCCGGCGATCCGCAGATCACCAGCCGGATCGGACAGAGGCGGCGCGCAACCAGGCTCGATTCCTCCAGGGTGCCGATGCGGATCGTCAGATCCACGCCCTCTTCGACCAGATCGATGAAGCGATCGCTCAGGCTCAGGTCCACCGACACTTCGGGATAGCGCGCGCTGTACTCGGCCAGCAGGGACGCGAGGTGGCGCGACCCGAATACCACCGGCGCATTCACGCGGAGCGTGCCGCGCGGCTGCTGGGTCTGGCTGGCGATCGACGCGTCCATCTCCTCCAGGTCGCGCAGCACCTGTTGCGAGCGTTCGAAGTAGGCGGCACCGGCTTGCGTGAGCGAGAGGCGCCGGGTGGTGCGCTGGAGCAGACGTGTGCCCAGCCGCGACTCGAGATCCTGGACGTAGCGGCTAACCATTGCCTGCGACAGTCCGAGGCGGTCGGCGGCCGAGACGAAGCTTCCGCTCTCCACGACGCGGACGAACGCCTCGATCGAGAGGAAGCGATCCATCTATTGATGCATTTTGTGCATAGATGGAATTCATTTTGCGGTATTTATCCTCCTCCAAGCAAGCAATAGAGTGGCGCCTCAGTCGCCGCGGACTTGCGTGCGGCATCGAAGCCCCCTGAATCCTTTCAAGGAGACTGTCGTGATCGACTCCCGTACCGCTCCCTATGCCGCGTTGCTCCTGCGTATCAGCCTGGGTGTCATGTTTATTGCCCACGCACTGCTGAAGATTCTCGTGTTCACCTTGCCCGGTACCGCGCAGTTCTTCGGATCGGTGGGGTTTCCGGAATGGATGGCCTACCCGGTCACGGCGCTGGAACTGGTCGGCGGCGCGATGCTCGTTGCCGGCATCTGGACCCGTTGGGTCGCCCTTGCCCTGGTACCCGTGCTGATCGGCGCAGCTTTGGTGCACTGGCCCAACGGCTGGTTGTTCACCGTCGAGAACGGCGGGTGGGAGTATCCGGTCTTCCTGACGGTTGCTGCGATGGCGCAGGCGCTGCTCGGTGATGGCGCCTTCGCGCTGCGCGCCACGGGGCATCGCACCTCCCGGCTGCAGGCCGCGTGATGACGCTTCGCTCCGCCGAAACTGGCACACGTCCGGCAAACTGGCCCGGCACGAATGGAGAAGTGACATGAGCATGCCGACGATATTCGTTTCGCACGGGGCGCCGTCGATGGCCCTGCAACCGGGCGCGGCGGGCGCAGCCCTGCAGCGGCTCGGCAGTGAGTTGCCGCGGCCGCGATCCATCCTCATGGTGTCTGCCCATTGGGAGACGCAGCCTCCGAGCCTGAGCAGCGCCGAGTGGCCGGAGACCATCCACGACTTCTTCGGGTTTCCCGAGCCGCTCTACCGACTGCGCTATCCTGCCCCCGGTGCCCGCGAACTCGCGCAGCGTGCGGCCGGGTTCCTGCAGGACGCGGGCATCGCCGCCAACCTCGATCCGCGACGCGGGCTCGACCACGGTGCGTGGGTGCCCCTGCGCTACCTGTTCCCCGACGCGGACGTGCCCGTCACTCAGCTCTCCATCCAACCGCAGCTCAGTGCGCTGCATCACTATCGGGCGGGGGAGGCGCTGCGGCCGCTGACCGATGAGGGCGTGCTCATCGTCGCCTCGGGCAGCCTGACCCACAATCTGAGCGAGTTTCGTCAGCGCAGCGAAGAGGTGCCTTCCTACGTGCGCGGGTTCCAGGACTGGGTGCGCACCGCGCTGGAGAGCCGGGATGTGTGTGCGCTGATCGAGTACCGCAAGCGCGCGCCCGACGCGGCGCGGGCGCATCCGACGGACGAGCACTTCCTGCCGCTGTTCGTCGCGCTCGGTGCGGCGGGGGCCGGACCGGTATATCGCTACACTGACGAGATCACGTTCGGGGTCATCGCGATGGACGGGTACGTGTTCGGCGAACGCGCGAGCGTCATGGCCTAGACCAGGCCGAGTGCGTAGAGCAGCAGCGGCAGCAGCAGCGAGGAGAGCAGCGCATTGAGCCCCATGGCGAGGCCGGAGAATGCACCGGCCTCCTCGCTCTCCTGAAATGCGCGCGCGGTACCGATTCCGTGCGAGGTGATGCCGATGGAGAAGCCCCGCACTGCCGGGTCGCGCACCTTCAGGCGGTCGAGCAGCGTTGGACCGATTACGGCGCCGACGATGCCGGTGGACACGACCAGGATCGCGGCCAGCGACGGCGGGCCGCCCAGCTTCTCGACGATCCCCATCGCCACGGGTGCCGTCACCGACTTGGGCGCCAGCGCGAGTGTGGTGCCGGTCGACGCGCTGAGCAGCTTGGCGATCCCGACCGCAGAGAGCGCGGCGGTGACGCTGCCGGCGAGCAAGCCCGCACCGAGGGGAAGCAGCAGCGTGCGCAGCTTCGAGAAGTTGAAATACAGCGGCACCGCCAGAGCGACCGTGGCAGGTCCGAGCAGGAAGTGCACGAACTGCGCCCCCGCGAAGTAGGTCGGGTAAGGCGTGCCGGTGAAGGCGAGCAGTGCCACCAGCATCAGCACCGCCAGCAGCACCGGATTCAGCAGCGGCTTGCGTCCGGAGCGCCGAAACAGCCAGTCGCCGAGAAGGTAGGCACACAGGGTCAGCGTCAGGTGCAGCAGCGGCGAGGCGGATAGATAGACCCAGATCTCGTTCAGGGCTGGCTTCATTCCTGGTCGATCTCCCTGATGGGTTGACGCTCTGCGATCGCACGAATCGTCAGCGCCGTGACGGCCAACGTGACCACCGCACCCAGCACGACCGCGGCCACGATCGCCAGCCACTCCTCGCGAATGCGGCCCGCGTGCAGCATCACGCCGACACCGGCAGGCACGAACAACACCGACAGGTGCTGCAGCAGTCCTCCCGCCGTTGCGCGCAGTGCGTGCCCAAGCCCGGGGCGTATCGCGATCGATGCGAAGAGCAGGGCCATTCCCACCACAGGACCAGGCACGGCGAGGCCAAGCAATTGCGTGGCGGCCTCGCCGATCAGCTGGAACACCAGGAGGATCGCGAAGGAATGCAGCATGAGTGAACCCAACGGGATGGATGAGTGATCGTGGCGTCAGGCGAGCGCTAGATTCCGCCGAATGCCCGCTGCCAGTATCGAATGGGAATTCGCCCCTGCAGCCGGTCGAGCGCGCGCTCGATGAGCGCCGGGTGCACCTCGTGGCCGACACCGTGGGCAATGTCGATGGTGACGTCGCCATTGAGCGAAGCGAGGTGGTGCATCGCGGCTTCGGCATGGCGCACTGGCATCACCCGGTCGGCGTCGCCGTGAAACAGGTGCAGCGTGGTCCAGCGTGGCGCGGCGTCGGGCAGCGTCGCGTAGCGTCCGCCGAAGGCCATGACGCGTCCGCCCAGCCCGTCCTCTGCCGCGATCGCCTCCAGCGAGACGATCGCGCCTTGCGAGAAGCCCCCCAACGCCGTGGCCATCGGCGGCACCTTCCACCTTTCCTGCGCGCCGCGCACCATGGCGATGACGCTCGGCATGATCGCGGCGACGCGTGAGGGGCGATTGTCCTCGTCGATGCCGCGCACCGAGAACCACTGGCGACCCTGTAAGCCGCCGTCGAAGTGCTCGAACCCGCGAGGCAGTACGATCGCCGAACGCGCGAAGGTTTCGCGCAGCGCGCTCGCCAACGGCATCATCGTCTCAGGCTCCGTTCCCACGCCGTGCAGCAGCACGAACAGCTGCTGCGCCACACCGCCGCGCGGGGGCAGCTCGATGGCATCCGCCAGTGCGTCGCTCACAGCAGGTCCAGCACCTTCTCCGGCGGACGGCCGACGGTTGCGCGGTTGCCTCGGACGACGACGGGACGTTCGATGAGGACCGGGTGCTCGACCATCGCATCGATCCACTGCGCCTCGCCCATCGCCTTGCCTGCGAAGTGCGACTTGTAGGCGTCCTCTCCTTTGCGCACCAGCGCTTCGGCGGGAACGCCGAGCCTGTCCAGCAGTGCGCGAAGTTCCTCGCGCGAAGGAGGCGTCTTGAGATACTCGATCACGCGCGGCTCGACGCCACGCTCGCGAAGCAGTTCGAGGGCTGCGCGGCTCTTGCTGCAGCGAGGGTTGTGGTAGATGACGACTTCGTCCGTCAAGTTCGTTGCTCCTTCGCAGGTTTCGTCATTCCGGCCTCTCACCCCGTCATTCCGGTCACCCCGTCATTCCGGCGCAAGCCGGAATCCATTCCCGGCCACTGGACCCCGGCTTTCGCCGGGGTGACGACCTTCCCGTTACTACGACGACACCCTCACGCCAGCGCCTTGCTCACGACCTCGAGGGTGTCCTTCGACAACCCCTCCGTCTCGCGGATGCGCGTCAGCTGCGCGCGCGCGCGCGCCTGCCTGTCCGCGTCGAATTTCTTCCAGCGGTCGAATGAGCGCGCCAGGCGTGCCGCGATCTGTGGATTCAGCGGATCCAGCGCCAGCACCTCGTCGGCGGCGAAGGTGTATCCGGACCCATCGGCCGCGTGGAAGTGCCGCTGGTTGGCGCAGAAGGTGCGGATCAGCGCGTACACCTTGTTGGGGTTCTTCAGGTCGAATGCCGGGTGTTGCGTGAGCCGCTTCACCTCTGCCAGTGTCTGCGGCACCCGAGCGCTCGCCTGCACCGCAAGCCACTTGTCCACCACCAGCGGCTCACGCTTCCACTTCGCGTAGAAGCGTTCGAGGGCCGGCTTGCGTTCGCTCCAATCGGTATTCGCGATCGCCATCAATGCCGCCATCGCGTCGGTCATGTTGTCCGCGTTGTCGAACTGGCGCAGGCACAGGGCGCGCACCGGTTCGTCGTCCAGTTCCATCAGATAGGACAGGCAGAGGTTCTTCAGCGCGCGCTGTCCGGAGGACACCGCATCCGGGCTGTAGGGTGCCGCGATCGAATAGGCCTGATAGGTGGCGAGCAACTCGCCGCGCAAGGCCTGCGCGAGATAGCGGCGCAACTGCACGCGCACGGCGTGGATGGCGTCCGGGTCGACCACCTGCATCTGTTCGCCGACATAGGCTTCGCTGGGCAGGTTGAGCGCCTCGGCGGTGAAAGCGGGGTCGCGCGCGGCCTCGCCGAGAATGCGCTCGAATGCCTGGACGAAGCCCTGCGGCGGAGCGGGCAGTTCCACCGGGCCCGGCTCTGCGATGGCGCGCAGCATGATGTTCAGGGCAAGGCGCTGCCCGGCCTCCCAGCGGTTGAACGCGTCGCTGTCGTGCGCCATCAGGTGCGCAAGGTCTTCGTCGGTCAGGTCCGTATCCAGCACGACCGGGGCCGACAGCCCGCGCAGGAGCGAGGGCACCGGCCTTGACGGCACGTCCACGAAGCGCAGGGACAATTCGCTGTCGGTGAGCGAGAAGGTGCGCGAGGTGGGGCCGGCTGTTGACTCGCCCTCGAGGCGTAGCGGTATCTCCGTTCCCTCGCTGTCCAGAAGCCCGAGCACGACCGGGATCTGCAGCGGCAACTTGTCAGGCTGCCCTGGCGTGGGCGGGGTGGACTGCCGGAAGTCGAGCGAGAAGGATTTGCTGCCGGCGTCGTAGGTGCTGCGCACCTGCACGCGCGGAGTGCCGGCCTGGTCGTACCAGCGCCGGAACAGCGTCAGGTCCACACCGCTCGCGTCCTGCATCGCCTGGACGAAGTCGTCCGTGGTGACGGCCTGGCCGTCGTGGCGCTCGAAGTACAGGTCCATGCCCTTGCGGAACGCCTGTGCCCCGATCAGCGTGTGGATCATGCGCACCACCTCCGCGCCCTTCTCGTACACCGTAGGCGTGTAGAAGTTGCTGATCTCCATGTACGACTGCGGACGCACGGGGTGCGCCATCGGGCCCGCATCCTCGGGGAACTGCGCCGCGCGCAGCTGACGCACCTCCTGGATGCGCTGCACCGGGCGCGAATAGGTGTCGGCGCCGAACTCCTGGTCGCGGAACACCGTGAGGCCTTCCTTGAGCGAGAGCTGGAACCAGTCGCGGCAGGTGACGCGGTTGCCGGTCCAGTTGTGGAAGTACTCGTGCGCGACCACCCGATCGATCAGCATGAAGTCGGTGTCGGTGGCGATGTCCTGGCGGGCAAGCACATACTTCGTGTTGAAGACGTTCAGGCCCTTGTTCTCCATCGCACCCATGTTGAAGTCGCCCACCGCGACGATCATGTAGCGGTCGAGATCGAGCTCGAGGCCGAACACCGCCTCGTCCCACTTCATCGACTTCTTCAGCGCCTGCATCGCGAACGCGCACTGGTCGAGCTTGCCCGGCTCGACGTA
>CAYLTE010000211.1:0-7337 GCA_964386195.1 uncultured Burkholderiales bacterium
GTGACAGGCTGGGCGAGGCGGCGAGCAAGCGCCTCGGTCGTCGGGTGACGTTCGAGGGACCGCTCGAACTGGTGCCTTCGCTGCAGCCGCTGATCAAGGTGGGCGGCATCCGCATCGCCAATCCGCCGGGATTCTCCTCGCCGGACTTCGCCTATCTGGGCGAGGCGCGCCTGCACGTCGACCTGGGTGCACTGGTGGGGCAGGCGATTCGCGTGCACGAGTTGAGCGCGGAGAACGTGCAGGTTCACCTGGAACGTGCTGCAGACGGCCGCGCGAACTGGCGCTTCGCAGCGCGTGAGGCCGGCGGCGAACCCACGGACTCCCGTCAGCCCGCATCGCGCGCGCCTGACCTCTCGAGGGTCTCCGAAGTGGACATCGACGTGCGTGACATCTCGCTGCGCAATCTGTCGGTCGAGTACTTCGCCGCGGCGGCCGGCTCGCGCCACTACTTCGATCTCGAGGAGCTGAAGGCGGCTGCGCCGCGCGATGCGCCGGTCACCGTGCGGCTGAGCGGCAAGGTCGAGAAGGCATTCCCGTATTCGCTCACGTTCACCGGGGGCAAGGCGGCCGACCTGCTCGCCGAGCAGGTGGACTGGCCGGTGGCACTCGGCGTCGATTTCCTGGGCACCGTGCTGCGGGTGGAGGGGCGTGTTTCGCGCAACGGGCAGGGCGAACAGGTGGATATCGTGTTCGGTCTCGGAACCGAGGACCTCACTCAGGTCGAGCGCCTGCTGCAGATCGAACTGCCCGAGGTCGGCGCCACCGGCCTCAGTGCGCGCGTGCGCTGGGACGGACCGCGCATGGAACTCACGCAGCTGCGCGGCGTGATGGGCCGCACGACACTCGAGGGCGATCTGCGCTACGAGGAGAGAGCGGGCGCGCCGCCTCGACTGAGCGGCCAGCTGAGCTTGCCCACCCTGGATCTGCGTCCCTTCCTGGGCATGCAACCCACACCTGACGACGAGGCGCCGCGCAGCCTGCTCGAGACCTACCGGGAACTCGAGCAGCAGACGTTCAGCCTGCGCGCCCTCCAGCAGATGGATGTCGATCTCGATCTGAGCGTCGACAGATGGCTGTCGCTGCCAGGCGATGTGCGCGAGGCGCGCCTGAAGCTGGAACTCGCGGGGGGAAAGCTGCACGCACCGGTGCAGGCGATCATTGCGCAGGTTCCGCTCACGGGCGTGGTGGAAGCAGACGGCAGTGCGCCCGTGCCGACCTTTCTGCTCGAGCTGAATGCGCGCGACACGCGGCTGGGGGGGCTCGCCGAACTGCTCGCCGGCGTTCGCGGGGTGCAGGGCGATCTCGGCCGCTTCCTGTTCCGGGTGGCGGGGCAGGGCGAGAATCTGGGCCAGCTCACCCGCACGGTCGACGTCCGGCTGGGGTTTGCCGACGCCCGCCTCTCCTATGGCAACGTCGAGGGTGGACGGCCGGTCGAGTTTCGCCTCGACGAACTGGACGTCCACCTGCCCAGCGCGAAGGCGCTGACCGGGCGGGCGCGCGGCAGCTTGCTGCGCGAGCCGTTCGACGCGCGCTTCCAGGCTGCCGATCTTCCCACCCTCGCACGCACGCTGCGCTCGCCGCTGCAGGTGCGTGCGCGCGCGACCGGCGCGACGCTGCAGGTGGACGGCACGCTCGCCGCGCCGGAGGATGGCGCCGGCAGCGAGCTGCGATTCCGTCTGGCCGCCTCTCGTGCAGGAGACGTGGGCCGCTGGCTCGGACTGTCTCCGACGGCCAGCGCCCCGCTCCTGCTCGCCGGGCGGGCACGTGCGGATGCTGACGCGTGGCGCCTGTCCGACTTTCAGTTCCGCCTGGGCGGCACCCGCATGACCGGTGAGTTCGCGCGCGTGGGGCTGCGCGCCGCCCCGCTGATCCAGGCGCGCCTGGACGTGTCCAAGCTCGACGTGCCCGAGCTGGAGGGCATGTTGCCGCCCAGGCCTGCTCCCGTGAAGGAAGATGTGCCGCGCAACACCCTGGACCTGCCGATCCTGCCGCAGGGCCTGGACCTGAGCGATGCCGACGTGGCCGTGCGCGTCGAGCGCGTGGTGATGCGTCCCGCCGACGTCGCCCGCGTGGCCTTCGACGGGCGCATCCGTGGGGGACGGATGGAACCGTCGCCGTTCTCTGCGCAGGTGGCCGGCACGTCGTTCTCGGGTGCCGTGGCGCTGGACCTGCGCGGCACCGTGCCGGAGGCATCGCTGTGGGTGGCGGCCAGCGAGGTCGACGTCGGCAACCTGCTTCGCACGCTCAACGTCGCGCAGGGCGTGCAGGCACGGGTGGATTCGTTGCGCGTGCAGCTGATCGGCCGTGGCAGCCGCCTGGGGGAGATGCTGGAGAAGTCCGAGTTGGACGCCGATCTCGAGGACGGCAGCCTGAACGTCCTCGACCCGGCCGGCAAGCCGCTGGTCCGGGTGGACGTTCGCAGCGGGCGGGCCGAGGCCAAGCCCGGCGCGCCCATGCGCGTGGAGTTGAATGGCGCGATCGACCAGACGCCGGTCGCCATCGCCGTCAGTACGGGCAGCGCATCGAGCTTCCTCGATGGCGCGGACAAGGTGCCCTTCGCGCTGCGAGCGGAAGCGGCCGGTGCGTCGTTGCAGCTCGAAGGGAGCGTGAGGGTGCCGATCCGGCAGGCCGAGGGCGAGCTGACCCTGACCATGCAGGGCGAGCGGCTCGACTCGATGAATCGTCTCGCGCGCGTGGAACTCCCGCCGTGGGGACCCTGGTCGCTCGGCGGACGCTTCGTTGCCTCTGCACGTGGATACGAAGTGCCCGATCTGGTGCTGCGCGTGGGCGACAGCCGTCTCGTTGGACGCGGTGCGTACACGAGCGCAGCGCAGCGGCCGCGGGTTGACGTCGCGCTCACCGCCCCGCGCATCCAGCTCGACGACTTCCAGTTCGGCGCGTGGTCGCCGTTCGAGAAGGAGGCGGCTGAAGAAAAGAAGGAGACGAAAAAGCCCGTCGACGTCGAGGAGATGCGTGCGCGCGCCAAGGAAGCCGCGGCCCAGGGGCAGCGACTGCTCAGTCCCGAGACGTTGCGTCGCATGGACGCCTTTGTCGACGTGCACGTGGACGAGGTGCTGTCGGGTCGCGACAAGCTGGGGGGCGGCACGCTGCACGCGCAGCTCGCCGACGGACGGCTGGAATTCGGCCCCGCGCAGGTGGAGGTGCCGGGAGGCTCGGCGCGCTTCGTCGCCACCTACGAACCGAGCGAGCGCGACGTGGCGGTCAGCATGCAGATCGCCGCCGAGCGCTTCGACTACGGAATCCTTGCGCGGCGGCTCCGGCCCGACACCGACTTCGAAGGCCTTGTCAGTCTGCGCCTGGACGTGAGCGGCCGCGCGCCAACGCTCGATTCCGTCATGGCCCACAGCGACGGGTACGTCGACGTCGCCGTGTGGCCGCGCAACATGCGCGCGGGCATCTTCGACCTGTGGGCGGTCAACCTCTTCATGGCTCTGGTGCCTGCAGTCGACCCGTCGAAGGAGTCGAAGGTGAATTGCGCCATTGGCCGCTTCGACCTGCGCGACGGCATGCTCACGCACGAGGCGCTGCTCATCGATACCAGCCGGATGCGCGTGCTGGGGGAAGGGCGCGTCGACTTCGACAGCGAGCGCCTGGATTTCCGGCTCGCACCGAAAGCGAAGTCGGCTCAGTTCTTCAGCCTCGCCACACCGATCGCAGCCACCGGTACCCTGACCGATCCCAAGATCGGCGTCGCGCCCGGGGGGGTGGCGGAGACAGCGGTGAGACTGTTAACGTCCGTGTTCGTCGTGCCGATACAAAAACTCGTGCAGGGCAAGCTGCCGTCCGATGGGGCGGACATCTGCACCGGCGGAGTGCGCGTGCTGGGCGAGCGTCCGGCCGCGGCGCAGTGAAACGCGGCAGGCCGGGCGCTTGCTCAGCATGCTGATGGGCCCGCGGTCACCACGCGGGCAGAGGCGCGCGGGAAGCGCCAGGCATGGAAGGACGTTCGATGAACCACGACCAGTCGCGGACAGCGCAGCCGCTCGAACCGCTCTCACACCTGCTGTACCGGTACTTCTTCTTCGGTTGGCTGTTTCGCGACGTCACGCGCGGCTCCCTGCTCGAACGCGCCGCGGCTTGGCGCATCAATCGCGAGCGCCGGCACCACCTGCTGACCTACCTGCGGCGCTGGACCTTCGTGTTCGCGATCGGCTATGGACTGGGCGTGCTCTTCGAGCACCCGCTGCAGCTCATCTATGCCGCAGCTTGGTGCTACAGCAGCACCTGCGTGTCGGCGTCGGTGATCTTCGTGATCCTGACTTCGTGGATCAGCTTGAGCCGCGACCCGTGCCGCTAGGAGCGGGCGCGCGTCAATCGCCTGCGATGCGGCGCGCGCCGACGTAGCGCGCAGACCAGTAGCGCTCGCTGAGCGCGGACACGCGCACGTCTCCGCCGCTGCGCGTGGCGTGCACGAAGCGATCCTCGCCCACGTAGATGCCCACGTGCGACACCTCCCGACGCGCGGTGACGAAGAACAGGAGGTCGCCCGCGCGCAGCGCCTGGCGCTCGATGGCTGCGCCGATGCGGCTCATCGCCGCCGCGCTGCGGGGCAAGGCGAGTCCCAGCGCCTGCTGCACCACGTGGCTGACCAGTCCGCTGCAGTCGAATCCCCCGGGCCCGTTTCCACCCCATCGGTAGGGCGTTCCCAGCAGTGCCAGCGCCTGCAGGACGACTTCCTGCACGGAACTGGTCTTCTCCGGGCTGGCCGTTGCGGAAGACGCAGGTTCCGTTGCGGTCGATGCCAAAACAAACGCTGCCGCTGGAATCGATGTCGGCGTCGAGGGGGATTGCGGCTTCGCCGGGGCTGGCGTAGCGACGATCAGCACCGGGTCCGACGTCACCGGTGCGGGCGGTGCGGCGTGTACGCTTGTCCAGCAGGACAGAAGGGCGGCGAGCAGCGGGAGGTGGCGGTTCATTGGGCCCGGATTGTAGTGCAACCGAGCCCCGCCTCATGCAAGGTCGATGCCGGTTACTGGTCGGCGGGCTCCACCCTCACCAGCAGGCCATGATCGGAGTCGATCAGCAGGTACACCATGCCGTCCGGTCCGACCCGCACGTCGCGGATGCGGCCCAGTTCGTTGGTCAGCATCCGTTCCTCCGACAATACGCGCTCGCCGTCGAGGACCAGGCGCACCAGGGTGCGTCCGCGCAGGCCGCCGATGAGCAGGTTGTTCTTCCATCGGGGAAACGCGTCGCCCGTGTAGAAGGCCATCCCAGAGGGCGCGATGGACGGCACCCACACGTGCAAAGGCTGCTCGGTGCCCGGCTTCTGCGTACCCTCGCCGATGCGCGTGCCGACACCGTAGTTCACGCCGTAGGAAACCATGGGCCAGCCGTAGTTCGCGCCGGCCCGTACCACGTTGAGTTCGTCTCCGCCCTGCGGGCCATGCTCGTGGATCCACAATTCACCGGTGACCGGATGAATTGCCGCGCCCTGCACGTTGCGGTTGCCGTAGGCATAGATCGCCGCATGGGTGCCGCCCTGCGAGACGAACGGATTGTCCACCGGGATGCTGCCGTCGTCATTGAGGCGGATGATCGACCCGGCATCGTCGTCGAGCTTCTGCGCGCGATCCTTGGCGCCGCGGTCTCCCAGCGTGACGAAAAGGTGACCCTCACTGTCGAACGCCAGCCGCGACCCGAAATGCAAGCCGCTGCGAGACTTGGGCTGCGCGCGGAAGATGACCTCGACATCCTCCAGCCGGTTCTCGTCGAGGCGTCCGCGCAGCACCTCCGTGCCCACGACGTTGTTCTCGCTGCCGACATAGGACAGATAGACGAAACGATTCTCGGCAAAGCGCGGATGCAGCGCCACGTCCATCAGTCCGCCCTGACCGATCTCGACCATTGGAGGCAGTCCCTTCACGGGCTCGCGCTGCATGGAACCGTCGGGGTAGACGATGCGCAATCGACCCGGGCGCTCCGTGACCAGCATGCTGGCATCGGGCATGAACGCGATGCCCCAGGGAAAGTCGAGCCGGTCGGTGAGGATCACCAGCTTGACCAGATAGGATTCGGTCTTCGACGACTTGAGCGTGACAGCGGCGTCGGCCACGGACGCGAGCCAGTTGCCCGAAAGCGAGGCGACGAACGAGGTGAGTAGGAATCGTCTTCTGCTGATCATCGCCAGGTCATCCTTTGTAGTAGTGATTGCTCGATTGGTCCGCGAAATCCCGACGCCGGTTCCCCCGACGCAAACGAGATCGCAACCGTTGCATGGCAGCGACATCCGAAAGCGAAGATGGCAACGCGCGCGCCCGATGCGAGCCGAGCGAATGGCTGTGCGCGATGAAGCGTGTTCAGTATACGCTCGCTGCTCGGCTCGTCCGTACGCGGGCCTGGGCAGGTTCGCATGCGCGTGAACGCGTGAACCGGTGCGTGTAAAAGCTGGAAAGCGCGAGGCGTGCAATCGCAGTTCAACGCGCTCGCGCGCTCATCCAGCAGTGCGCCGCGTCAAATCGGTTGAGATTTATGTGACAAGCGGGTTAGACTCGCGCTCGCGCGATGAGAACTGATTTCGACGCTCATACGGCGGGGCCGTCTGCCTGCGCCGCCCGCCTCGGATGCGATCCGGGCCACACGTCGTCCCGTTCGTTCCTCCGTAAGTTTCGTTCTCCGGCCGTGCCGCGGCGTCGGACGTACCATGCAATGTACATTCAAGGCTGTTCTCGGACAGCCGATAGCGGCTCATTCAGGCGTCCAGGCGCCGGCTTCACAGGAGTAGCTCTGCCATGACTCGACCCTCCTTCCCCGGTTCGCAACGCATCGCATCCGTCTCTTTGGCGCTGCTCGTTGCCGCGGCGCTCGGCGGTTGCGCCAGCAGCTGGCGCGCCCCCGCGGCGGGCAGCGATTCGTCCAAGTCCGCCGGTGCCCAGGCGGGTACCAGCGCGAGTGCCGGCGGCGCATCGAGCGCCGATGCCGGGCAGGGCGCGGGCGCTGGCGGCTCGTCCACCGACGGCAGCGGTAGTGCGGCCGGTGCCGGTGGCGCCGCGGGTGCAGGGGGCGCCCAAGCCGGGGCGGGTGGCGAAGCAGGCAACGGCGCGGATGGCACCGGGGCGGCTGGCGGCGCAGGCGCTGACGGTTCCGGAGCAGGCGCAGACGCCAGCGGTGCCGACGGTGCAAACGGAGCCGGCGCGGGCGGAGCCGATGGCGCGGGCGCAGGCGCCACCGCGGACGGATCCAATGGCGGCGCAGGCGCGACTGGCGCGGATGGATCGGGTGGCACGAATGGCGCCTCGGGCACTGACGACGCGGGCGCCGGTGGAGCCGGCGGTGCAGGCGCTGATGGAGCCGGTGGCGGTGCGACGGCCGGCGCC
>CAYLTE010000212.1:0-7250 GCA_964386195.1 uncultured Burkholderiales bacterium
GCCCTGCTGGCGCGCAATCCCAACCCCAGTGACGAACAGATCGTCGAGGGCATGAACGGCAACCTGTGCCGCTGTGCCACCTATCCCCGCATCGTCGGCGCCGTTCGCAAGGCCGCAACGATGATGAAGGAGACGAACAATGTCTGA
The DNA here is from genome assembly GCA_964386195.1 of uncultured Burkholderiales bacterium. Taxonomy (GTDB): domain Bacteria; phylum Pseudomonadota; class Gammaproteobacteria; order Burkholderiales; family SHXO01; genus SHXO01. The sequence continues at coordinate 148 of CAYLTE010000212.1, forward strand.
GACCAGGCAACAAGTCGTGACCCGCCGCGAGTTCCTCGTGCGCTCGACCGCTGTCGCCGGCGGCGCATTCCTGAGCATCGGCGTCGGCCCCAGCCTCACGGGCGGCACCCAGGCCCAGGCGGCAATGGCGACTTCGTCGTACACGCCGTCGATCTGGTTCACCATGACCCCGGACGGCATGACCACGATGCACATCGTCAAGGCCGAGATGGGGCAGCACATCGGCACTGCATTCGCGCAGATCATCGCCGACGAACTCGAGGTGCCCTGGGACAAGGTGAGACTGGACACGCCGCTGGAGAGCGTGGACAACTTCGCGATCTACGGACTGGCCTACACGGTGAACAGCGGCAGTGTCACCACCGAGTTCGACCGCATCTCGCGCGCCGGCGCCATCGGCCGCATCGCCCTCACCGAAGCGGGTTGCAAGCTGCTCGGCGCGAAGCTCGCCGACTGCCGCGCCGAGCAGGGGCGTGTCGTCGACGCGACCTCGGGGCGCTCGATCGGCTACGGTGAGATCCTCCAGAAGGTCCGCCTCGATCGGAAGTTCAAGTATCCCGACGACTTCCGCCAGGTCAAGCTCAAGGATCGCAGCCAGTACAAGCTGATCGGCAAGTCGCTGCCGGCCCTCGACATCCCGATGAAGACGAACGGCCAGGCCCGTTACGGCATGGACGTGTTCCTGCCCGGCATGGCCTACGGCTCCCTCGTGCCGCCGCGCTCGCGCTACAAGTCCAAGGTGCTCTCCATCGACGACAGCGAGGCGCGCAAGATTCCCGGCTTCCTCAAGGCGGTGAGGATCGACGACTCCATCGGCAAGTGCACGGGCTGGGTGGTGGCGCTCGCGGAGACCTTCCCTGCTGCGGTGAAGGCGGCGAAGGCGCTCAAGATCGAGAGCGATCCCGGTCCCTACGGGAAGCTCAACCTGTCGGACATCATGGAGGAGTTCACCGCGCTCGCCGACAAGCCGGAGGAGAGCGCCGCCTGGGTGCTGGAGGGCGACGTCGACAAGGCGATTCCTGGCGCGGACAAGACCGTCAGCGCCGAGTACACCAGCGACATGGTGTGCCACGCGACGATGGAGCCGTTCAACTGCGTGGTGCAGCATGCCGAGGACGACAGCTGGCACGTGCACATCGGCACGCAGAGCACCTCCTTCGCGCGCATGACCCTGACCGGCTATCTGTCCAAGGTGCTCGGCAAGAAGCCCGAGGAGATCGACGTCTACGTGCACCAGTACATCCTGGGCGGCGGGTTCGGCGGCAAGCAGGACTACGACGACATCCTGGCCGCAGCCTACTGCGTCAAGGAACTGGGCCGGCCGGTCAAGCTCATTCAGACGCGCGAATCGCAGTTCGCCACGAGCTTCCCGCGCACCCCGACCTTCCATCGGCTGAAGGCGGGCATCAAGGAAGGCCGGCTCGACGCGATGAACCACGACATCGTGTGCGGCTGGATGGGTCCGCGCTTCGCGGTGGGCAAGCAGTTCGACAACGGCACCGACTGGCTGCAGCTCGATTCCGTCGACGGCAAGAAGGCCGACATCGACCAGTGGTCCATCGGCGGCAGCGACCACTGGTACCACCTGCCCAACCACCGCGTGCGCGCGTGGAACAGCGACCGCACCACCTGGGCGGTTCAGGCCAGCGCGCTGCGCACGGTCTCGAACAGCTACAACATGTTCGTGGTGGAATCGTTCATCGACGAGTGCGCGCACGCGGCGGGACGCGACCCGCTCGAATTCCGCCTGGCCATGCTCAACGGCAAGGGCGGCAACCGCGGCATTCCCAACGCCGGCTATCCCGAAGGCACCGGTTCGGATTACTACATGGACCAGCTGTGGATCTCGCTGCCCTGGCCACAGGACAAGACCTGGATCCCCTACGAGTCCGGCACCGTCGGCGGCGCGCTGCGCCTGGCGAACTGCCTGCGCGTGGCGGCCGGGAAGGCGGGCTGGGGATCGCGCAAGCTGCCACCCAACACGGCGCTGGGTCTGGCGGTGTCGTCCGCGGAAGAGCGGCAGAGTCCGACGTGGGTGGCGGGAGTGGCCGAGGTCACGGTCGATCCGGCCACCGGCAAGTACCGGATCAACAAGCTCACGATCGCGATGGACATGGGCATCGCCATCAACCCCGATAACGTGAAGGCGCAGATCATGGGCTCGGCGTTGTGGGGCGCGAGCCAGGTGATGTCCGAACGCCTGACCTACAAGGACGGTGCGATCGAGCAGACCAACTTCCACGAGTACCTGCCGATCCGCCAGGTCGACGTGCCGGCCTTCGACATCGAGCTGATCGAGTTGGGTCGCCATCCCGTCGGCGTGGGCGAGCCGGCCTCGACGGTGGTGGCGCCCGCGGTGGCCAACGCGATCTTCAACGCGACCGGCGCACGCGTGCGGCACATGCCGATCACGCCGGAAGCGGTGATGGAGGCGATGAAGAGCAAGACCGCGTGACCGAACCAACAGGCGAGCAACAAAGCGCTCAACGCAAAGGACGCAAAGAACGCAAAGGACTTCTGCCGGGTTCAATCTACCGCACTGGCTGAGTCCTGACTTCTTTGCGCCTCTTTGCGGTCTTTGCGAACTTTGCGTTTCCGGTTTGCTGCTTCCCCTGACGCGGCGATCGCCCTGGAACTGACATGGCAGACGACATCCTCTCGCTGTCGGCGCACGATCTCGTCGAGCGATACAGAACGCGCGCACTCTCCCCGGTGGAGGTGACGCGCGCGGCACTCGATCGCATCCACGCGCTGCAGCCGCTGTACAACGCGTTCGTCCTGACGATGGACGAGGACGCACTCGAGGCGGCGCGCCGATCCGAGGCGCGCTGGCAGCGCGGCGAGCCGCTGGGGCTCGTCGACGGCCTTCCCACCACGGTCAAGGACCTGCTGCTCGCCAAGGGCCATCCCACCCGGCGGGGTTCGCGTACCGTCGATCCGGACCAGCCCTGGGACGAGGACAGCGCGTCGGTGGCGCGCATGCGCGAGCAGGGCGCGATCATCCTCGGCAAGACGACGACGCCGGAGTTCGGCTGGAAGGGCGTGACCGACAGTCCGCTCACCGGCGTGACGGTCAATCCCTGGGACAGGAAGCTCACGCCGGGGGGCAGCAGTGGCGGGGCGGCGGTTGCCGCCGCCTTCGGCATGGGCGTCATGCACATCGCCACGGACGGTGGCGGCTCGATCCGCATCCCGGCCGGCTTCTGCGGACTGTTCGGCTTCAAGCCGACGTTCGGGGTCGTCCCGGTGCATCCGCATCCCCCGGCCGGCACACTCTGGCACCAGGGACCCATCTCGCGCACGGTGCACGACGCCGCCCTCATGCTCACCGTGATCTCCGGTCACGAGTACCGCGACTTCTACGCCGGCCCCACACAGGGCATCGACTACCGCGCCGGTCTCGGCGATGGCGTCGCGGGGATGCGCATCGGCTACAGCCCCACGCTGGGTTATGCACGCGTGGATACGGAAGTGGCGGCGCTGGTCGAGCGTGCCGTGGGTACGTTCGAAGCCCTCGGTGCGCGGGTCGAGGAAGTCGACCTCGCGCTTTCCGATCCCATCGACATCATGGCGCCGCTGTGGTCGGTGGCGCTCGCCATGGGCGTCGAGGCGATGACGCCGGCACAGCGCGCGCTGGTGGATCCGCCATTGCTGGATCTTGCCGAACCGGGGTTCCATCTCAGCGCCCTGGAGTACCGCGCCCTCGAGAAGCGGCGCGAGGCGCTGGCGCGCCGCCTGGCCGAACTGCACCGCCGCCACGATCTGCTGGTGACGCCGCAACTGGCCACGACGGCCTTCCCCACCATGCACGAAGTGCCGCCCGGGTCGACACTGCAGCGCTGGTGGCAGTGGTCGCCCTTCACCTATCCGTTCAACCTCACCCAGCAGCCCGCGGCGGCCATGCCTTGCGGGTTCGCCTCCAACGGGCTGCCGGTCGCCATGCAGCTGGTGGGCGCGCGCTTCGCCGACGCCGCCGTCCTGCGCGCGGCGCGGGCGTACGAGCGGGATCATCCCATTCGCACGCCGCCGCTGCACCGTGCGATGGAAGCGGCTGGATGAGCGCGGGCAGGCGAACCGGCGCTTGGCTAGAATCCCCGTCACGACTTCGACACGGCTTGGGGGGAGAAGCGGCATGGATATCAGCGAGATCAGGCGCATGGCGAAGAAGCAGCCGGCCACCCGCGCCTACGACATGCGCCAGGCGCGCATCGACCTCACCGCGGCGCTTCGAAGCGCGGCACGCATGGGGCTGAGCGAAGGCGTGTGCAATCATTTCAGCCTGGAGGTGCCTGGCGAACCGGACAAGTTCCTCATCAATCCCCAGGGCCTGCACTGGTCGGAGATCACGCCGGGCGACCTGATGGTGGTCGATTCCAACGGCAACATCGTCGAAGGCAGGCACGTCGTGGAGCCGACCGCCTTCTTCATCCACTTCGGTGTGCATCGCGTGGCGAAGAAGAAGGCCGTCCTGCACACACACATGCCGTGGGCGACCTCGCTCACCCTCCTGCAGGACCCCACGCTCGAGACCCGGGCAAACCAGAATGCGATGCGCTTCCATGGCAGGGTGGCCTACGACATGGACTTCGGCGGACCGGCACTGGCCGCCGACGAGGGCGCACGCATCGCGAACGCCATGCAGGGCAAGGACATCGTGTTCATGGCACACCACGGCGTGATGGTGTGCAACGAGCGCATCGACTACGCCTTCGACGACCTCTACTACCTCGAGCGCTCCTGCATGGTGCAGGTGATGGCGCTGAGCAGTGGGCGTCCGCTGCGGCTGGTGGACGAGGCCATGGCCGCGAAGACCTGCGATGCCATCGAGGGCGAGCGCCAGCAGTCCGAGCTGCACTTCGCTGCGCTCAGGCGCGTGCTGGATCGCGAGTCGCCGGGCTGGTCCGCGCTCTAGGGGATTCCCCTCGACTCGAGGCGTTGTCCTGGCATCCCGGCGCGGCCGGGATGAAGACTGGGCACGTGGATTGCCGCCGGATGCTTCCGCATCGGAGGTGAACCTTTTTGGCGGAGCGGGTGTCGACCCTATCGGCAGCTGCCCGCCTGATCGTCGATCAGCCCCCGACAACGCGCAAACAAGACGGAGGCGCCTCTTGGACATGCTCACGGAACAGGACGTCTATCTGTTCCGGGAAGGCAACCACTTCCGCGCGCACGACAAGCTCGGCGCGCATCCCGGGACACAGGACGGGCACCGCGGCACCAGCTTTCGCGTTTGGGCACCGAACGCGCGCGAGGTGTCGGTCATCGGCGATTTCAACGGCTGGGACAGTCGGTCCCACGCGCTTGTGTCGCGCACGGATTCCAGCGGCATCTGGGAGGCTTTCGTCCCCGACGTCGGCCCCGGCGCGATCTACAAGTACCGCATCATCGCAAGCGACGGGCAGTTCTTCGACAAGGCGGACCCCTACGCATTTCGCACCGAACTGCCGCCGAAGACGGCCTCGGTGGTGTGGGATCTCGACTACGAATGGGGCGATGCCGAGTGGATGCGTACGCGCAAGGACGCCAACGCGCTGGACGCGCCCATATCCATCTACGAGGTGCACCTGGGTTCGTGGCGCCGCGATCCGCTCGAGGGATACCGCCACCTCACCTATCGCGAGATCGCCCACGAACTCGCCGATTATGTTGCGCACCTGGGGTTCACCCACGTCGAACTGATGCCGGTGATGGAGCATCCGTTTTACGGCTCGTGGGGCTACCAGGTCACAGGGTTCTTCGCGCCCACCGCGCGGTACGGCACGCCGCAGGACCTGATGTATCTGATCGACGTGCTGCATCAGCGCGGTATCGGCGTGATCCTCGACTGGGTGCCCTCGCACTTCCCGCAGGACGGCCACGGGCTCACCTATTTCGATGGCACCTACCTCTACGAACACGCCGACCCGCGCCAGGGCTATCACCCCGAGTGGGGCAGCTACATCTTCAACTACGGCCGCGCGGAAGTGCGCGACTTCCTCGGCAGCAACGCGCTGTTCTGGCTCGAGCGCTATCACGTCGATGCGCTGCGCGTGGATGCGGTGGCGTCGATGCTCTACCTGGACTACTCGCGCAAGGCCGGCGAGTGGATTCCGAACCGCTACGGCGGCAACGAGAACCTGGAGGCGATCGCGTTCCTGCGCGGCTTCAACGAAGCCACGTATCGCGATCACCCCGATACGCAGACCATCGCCGAGGAGTCGACCGCCTGGCCGCAGGTGTCCCGGCCGGTCTGGCGTGGCGGACTGGGCTTCGGGCTGAAGTGGAACATGGGCTGGATGCACGACACGCTGGCCTACTTCCAGAACGATCCCGTGCACCGCAAGTACCACCAGGACAAGCTCACGTTCAGCCTGTGGTACGCCTTTTCCGAGAACTTCATGCTTCCCCTGTCGCACGACGAGGTGGTGTACGGCAAGGGCTCGATGATCGGCAAGATGCCGGGCGACGAGTGGCAGAAGTTCGCCAACCTGCGCGCACTGTACGGCTATATGTGGGCACACCCCGGGAAAAAGCTGCTGTTCATGGGTGGCGAGTTCGCGCAGCACGGCGAGTGGCAGCATGAGGAGAGCCTGCACTGGCATCTGCTGGAGCGGCCGCTGCACGCCGGCGTGCAGCGCTGGGTGCGCGATCTGAACACCTTCTACCGTGGCACGCCCGCGCTGCACGAGGTCGATTTCGCTGCCGAGGGCTTCCAGTGGATTGACTGCTGCGACAGCCAGAACAGCGTGATCGTGTTCCTGCGCAAGGGGCGCGACGCGAACCAGACGCTCCTGGCGGTGTGCAATTTCACGCCGGTGGTGCGCGAGAACTATCGCGTGGGCGTGCCCGCTGCGGGCACCTGGCGGGAGTGCCTCAACAGCGATGCCGAGCTCTACGGCGGCAGCGGACAGGGTAACGGCGGCAGCGTCGAAGCCGTGCCGCTGCCTGCGCACGGCCAGTTTCACTCGATCAACCTCCGCCTGCCCCCGCTGGCGGTGCTGTACCTGGTGCGCGCATGACTGCCGTCAACCCCGCCGCGGATCGCACCGTCGCGCCGTCGACGTCCGAGGAAGGGCGCGTCACCTCGGCGCCAGCGACCGGCTGCTTCCTCTCGGCGTCGACCA
>CAYLTE010000213.1:0-7200 GCA_964386195.1 uncultured Burkholderiales bacterium
GGGAAGCGCTCCAGGCGCGCGGCCACGCCGACCTCCAGCGTCTGCGCGAGCAGGTCCTTGAGCTGGCGCATGCTGCCCACGGCCGCCGACATGCTGACCGCCTGTGCGCTGGCATCCAGGGTAGCGTTGAACTCCCCGGTGGCCATTGCCACCCGCGAGAAGTCGACCTGCGGGCTCGTACTCGCGTCGGCGCTCTCGCTCCACGACCTAGTCAGCGCTTCGAGCTTGTCGAACAGCTGGGCGTTGCTCGAGAAATTGATGAGCACCCGCTCCAGGGCTTCCCGTTTTCTGGCATGCCCGGTGGCCGACTGGCGCGCATCAAGATGACGCAACAGATCCTTGAGCAGCAGGCCCCACTCGTGCCGCACCCCGCTTTCCTTGCCACCGGCAAGCGCGACGAGCGAAGAACTGAACTGCGTGTAGTCGCGCTCCTCCAACGTGCGCGCCAGGCGCTGAAGGGCGGTGAGGGCCGGATAGGCGTCGGCCGCCTGCCGGATCGCCCCGGCCGCACGATCCTCCGGCGCGTCGCGCGACGGCCGGGTCCCCGCGATCTCGTGGTAGAGGCGCGTGAAGTTCTCCGGCGTCGGCGCGATGCGCCGGGCTGCGAGGAGCTTGAGCGTCTCGCGCGCCAGATCGGTTGGATTGGTGAGGACGGCCATGGGACCCGATAATAGGTGACAAATTAACGTCCCGGGGATGCGCGACTTTATGACTAGGCAATTGATCCGGCCACTTTTCCTGCGCCACGCGCGCCGTCTCCTCGCGACGGCACTCGTGCTCGTTGCCGGGACGGTCATGGCCGAGGATCCGATGCACCCGCTCGCGGACCTGGAACGCGCTGCGCTGGCGCACGCCCGTGCGCAAACCGCCGAGGTACAGGGACGGGTGGAGATCGAGGCGATCGGGCTCGATCCGCGCACGCGCCTGCCCGCTTGCGGCCGCACCAGTGCGACGACCGCGCCCGGCACGCGACTGTGGGGCAGGACGTACGTGGTGGTGCGTTGCGAAGAACCCGGCGGGTGGAGCGTGAACGTTCCGCTGGTCGTACGGGTCCATGCTCCAGTGCTCGTGACGTCTCGTGCGATGGGACGCGGGGAACGCATCGATGCGCCAGACCTCACGACCCGGGAGTACGACCTCACCCAGCTTCCGATCGGGATACTGACCGACCCCGGCCAGGCGGTCGGGAGGACGACGATCGCGGCGCTGCCGGCGGGAGCCACCCTGCGGCCCGACATGCTGCGAGGGGCGCTGTTCGTCAAGCAGGGGCAACAAGTGAGGTTGGAGTACGCCGGCGACGGGTTCAGGGTGGCATCGGAGGGGCGGGCCATGAACAACGCCGTCGAGAGCGCCGTGGTGCGGGTGAAGACGCCATCCGGAAGGATCGTCAGCGGCATCGCCACCGAGCCGGGTGTGGTGGAGGTGCGCTGACATGTGGTACCTCGGTTGAACATACGCGCGCTCCGGTCTAGCATTGACCCTTTGGCGCGCAAGGCGATGCAGCGCTAAAGAAGCCCCGCCTGAGGCCGTAACTGTCTCAGGGTCATCGGATTCACACAGCTCCGCGTCAAGGTGGAGCACCTCTACGAGGAACAGGCTCGTGAAGATCAACGGTGGTGGTTCTATTAAGCCGGTCAAACCGACCGGAGCGCCGGAAGTAGCGGCGGGCAAAGCTGGGGGCACCCAGTCGCCCGCAACGCCAGCGGCGGCACGCGACAAGGTCGAGATCACGTCCCTGTCCGCTCAGCTCGCGCAGCTGGAGAAGATGCTCAACGACGTCGGCGTGGTGGATGCCGCGCGTGTCGATGCCGTGAAGCAGGCGATCGCCGAGGGGCGCTTCCAGATCGACTCGGAAGTGGTGGCAGACAAGCTGCTGACCACCGTCCGCGACCTGCTGGTCAACCAGCAGGCCTGAGTCGCGCCCACACGGCCCCGCCAGTCCTGCGCGTGAACGGGCGACCACCCCTGGCCGATGCGCTCAGCGCGGAGATCGCTGGGTTCGAGGCCCTGAATTGCGTGCTCGAGGAGGAGCGCGACGCGCTGGTTGGCGCCGACGCGGACCGTCTGCTGAGCCTCTCCGAGGACAAGGCCCGTGCCGTCGAGCGCCTGGTCGAACTCGCACAAGCGAGGACGGCTGCGCTGCAGGCGATGTCGCTCGACCCGAGCACCGGGGACTTCCAGAAGAGGATCGCGGCCTGCGACCACCGCCTGGCGCCCCTATGGACCAGCCTGGTAGCTGTCGCGAGCCAGGCCCGCGAGCGCAATCGGATCAACGGCGATCTGCTCTCGTCGCGCATGGCGCACAATCGCGCCGCCCTCGACACGTTCCATGCCGCGGCCCGGCGCCACAGTGTCTACGGCCCCGACGGCCAGAGCGTGTTCCAGTCGGCCAACCGCCCTCTCGGTCAGGCCTGATCCGCGCGTTTCGCGCGAACCTTCTTCACCCTCGAGCAGACTGACCCTGGCGTGAGCGCCAGGCCGTTCGCTACGGCAGCGTCGCCGTGGCTTCGTCCGCGAGCTTGGGCGCTATCCCCGCAGGCCCCTGCGCTACCGGTACGACCTGCGATTCCAGCGTGCCCTGCGACCCTGGCGCCTCCTGCGACCTGGGCGTTTCCTGCGACCTGGGCGAGCTCAACGAATCCGGGGCCGCGATATCCGGCGCCGGCTGCGGAGGCACCGCAGGTGTGGACGCCGCGTTACGCACGCGCTCCGGCAGGATCATCACCGTCACCCGGCGATTGCGTGAGCGCCCTTCCGGCGTATCGTTGGGCGCGATGTTGCGGGTGTCGGCGTAGCCGACCGCAACCAGGCGCACGGATGCTACCCCCAATGCGTTGAACAAACGCACGACGCTGCCCGCCCGCGATGCAGACAGTTCCCAGTTCGACGGGAATTTCGCACTGGTGATTGGGGTGCTGTCGGTGTGTCCCTCGACCTGGATGTCGTTGGGCAGGGGCGTGAGCGCCTCCGCCAAACTGGCGAGCACCGGCATGGCCTGGGGCATCAGATCCGCCTGGGCCGATTCGAACAAGACGCTGGCATTGATCTCGATGGCCAGCCCCAGGCCGCTTTCGGTCACACGCACCTGCCCTGTCTTGACCAGGTCACCCAACGAGGTCACCAGTTCCTGTGCGATCTTGTCCAGACGGGCCTTGCCCTCCTCCGCGGCGCTGCGCACGCCCTCGCCCGGCATCACGCGATCGGCGGTGGACGTGCCCTGCAGCGATGCCTCGGGCTTGAAGGCCTGGATGAGCGCATCGGACAGCAGCTTGTACTTGCCCTCGTTGACCTGGGAGATCGCGTACATCACGACGAAGAAGGCAAACAGCAGCGTGATGAAATCGGCATAGCTCACCAGCCAGCGGTCGGCGCTTTCCGCCTGGTCGGACTCGGCACGTCGACGATCGGCGCGGCGGCGGGGCGCTGGCCTGCGCCGCGGCGCGTCCGGCGCAGACTGCTCGTCCGCCTCACCGGACAAAATAGCCCTCCAGCCGCAACTCGATGTTGCGCGGATTCTCGCCCGAGGCGATGGCCTCCATCCCGTCCGCGATCATCTCGCGCAGCCGGACCTGGCGCGCGATGATCGCCTTGAGCTTGCTGGAGACCGGCAGGAAGAACAGGTTGGCCGCGCCCACGCCGTAGATGGTCGCCACGAAGGCCACGGCGATGCCGGCCCCCAGACGGGCTGGATCGGAAAGGTTCTGCATGACCTGGATCAGCCCCATGACCGCGCCGATGATGCCGATGGTCGGCGCATAGCCGCCCGCGGCCTCCCACACGCGCGCTGCCTGGCGCTGCGCGTCCTCCCAGGTTTCGATCTCCAACTGCAGCGCCTCGCGCAGGACCTGGGGCTCGGCGCCGTCGACCACCAGTTGCAGCCCCTTTCGCGTGTAGGGGTCGATGGCGCCCCGCATCATCGGCTCGAGGGCGAGCAGGCCGCCCTTGCGGGCCGTGCTGCCCCACAGCACCAATCGATCGAGTGTGGCGCGGAACCCGGACGCCGGTGGGCGAAAGACCCACGGCAGCAGGCGCATGCCGGCCATGAACACCGCAGGGGTGGTCTGGAGCATGACCGCGCCCAGCGTACCGCCGATGACGATGGCAAAGGCGGTCACCTGCACCAGGGAGCGCAGTTCCCCGCCCTCGAGGAGTTGCCCGCCGACGATCGCGGCGATACCCAGGGCGAGTCCGATGAGGCTCGTACGGTCCATCAGGCGCGAGAAGTCGACGAATCAGGCAGCTGCGTGGAAGGGCGACGCTCGCCCGGCCAGCCAGATAACGGCGAAGAAAGGTCGAACTTGACCGAAGGGACGTGAGCGCGCCACGCGGGGGCGCGCCGGCGGACGCCCTCCCGACTGCTACTTCTGGGTGTAGCCGCGCAAGCGGGAGCGCAGGCGCGCGACCGCCTGGCTGTGCAGCTGGCAGACGCGGGACTCGGAGACGCCGAGGACCTGTCCGATCTCCTTGAGGTTCATCTCCTGCTCGTAGTACAGGCCCATGACGATCTTCTCGCGCTCGGGCAGCACGCCGATTGCCTGCACCAGCGCCCGCCTGAAGCGCTGGTCCTCGAGGACGTCGAGGGGGCCCACCTGGTTCTGCGTCACGAACACATCGAAGAAATCGCTGTCCTCGGACTCCTGGAAGTCCTCGTAGTGCAACAGCTGATAGCCGCGCGATTCGAGCAGCATGTGCTGGTATTCGTCCAGCGCCACGCCCATCTCGTCGGCCAGCTCCTGCTCCTTCGGAGCGCGGCCCAGCCGCTGCTCGAGCATGTTGATGGTGGCCTCGATGCGCCTGAGGTTCTTGCGCACGTTGCGCGGCAGCCAGTCTGCCTGGCGCAGTTCGTCCAGGATCGACCCGCGGATGCGCTGGATGGCGTAGGTCTCGAACTGCGCCCCCTGCGTGTCGTCGAAGTTCTTGGCTGCATCGAGCAGGCCGAGCAGACCGGCCTGGATGAGGTCGTCCACGTGCACGCTTGCCGGCAGCCGCGCCATGAAATGGTAGGCGATGCGCTTGACCAGCGGCGCCATCTGCTCGACCAGCTTGCTCTGGTCAGCGGTCAGGGTGGAAATTGCCATGGGTACGGGGCTACGCCTCTCGATCGCTTCTGGGCAGGCGCATTCTACCGGCTTTGGGAGGCGGATCGGACGGCGGACACCATACGCGCGGCCAGCGCGTACGCGGACATGTCGCCCGGGCGGGGTCGGGTCATGACGCGGTCGGCGCACGCGCGCAGCGCGCGCGCGGTCTCGGTTCCGGGAAACATCTCCACCGCAGCCTGCCGCAGCATCACCGCACGCTCGGCAACCGGCTCGTCGGGAAGGATCCCCAGGCACTCGACTTCGATGCCCAGGAACTGCCGTGCCGTCGCCGCCAGGTTGTCGAAGACCGACTGGGCATGGGAGATCCCCTGCGCCGCCTGCAGGATCATTCCGGTACGCGTGTGGCCGCCGTCCATGGCGATGCGCTTGAGCAGGCGATAGCTGCGCGTGACCGAATCGGGCTCCGCACGCGCGACCAGCGCAACCTCCTCGGCTAGCGGCAGGGCGTTGAAGCCCGATACCGGCGCATCGACGATCGACACGTCAGCCTCGCGCGACAGCCCGATGAGCACGTCGGCGAGTCGCCCGAGGTCATGGGGTCGCAGTCGCTGCCAGCTGCCGAAGAAGCGGCTCGCCGGCACCACGCGCAGCGTCTCGCGCACGTGCAAGGCGATCTCGTCGATCGCGCGAGACCCCGTCACCGAGTCCATCAGGTCCAGCCCGGTGCTGGCGCCGAGCAGCCAACAGGCGCTGCGCTCGGCGCCCGTCGCGTCCCACAGCACCACCTCCCGCCCCTGGGCCGCCAGCGCGAGCGCGAGGTTCGCAGCGACCACCCCGTGCGCGGCCGCGGCCGAACCTGCCGTCACCAGCAACGCGCGCAGGTTGCTCGGCGCGATCAGTCGCCTCAGCCCAGCCGCCTGATCCGCGAGCGCTTCGGTCATCAGCGCAATCTCCTGTCCATGCGTCGGCGCATCAGTTCTGCCCGGCGGCGAGCGTGTAGGGCAGCTCGCTTTCGTCCATCGGCTGAGGCGTCTCGCGGAAGGCGCGCTCGACCAGATAGAGGGGATTGGGTCGATGCAGGTCCTCCGGCACGCGTTGCCCGTTGGTCACGTAGTGAAGCGTCAGGTCGTGCCGGATCAGGCCGTCGAGCGCCGTGCCGAGGTTGAGGGCCTCATCGATCTTGGTCAGGATGCAGCCGGCGAGATCCGGGCCCCGATAGGCGCGCACCACGTCCTCGATCACGTTCAGGTGCGAGACCGCCGAAACCAGCAGCACGCGCTGCACGCGCCGGGTGGCGCCGGACAGCAGCGCCACCTGGTCGGCCAGGCGGCGGTCGCGCTGGCTCATGCCGACCGTGTCGATCAGCACCAGATGCCGGTTGCGCAGGTCCTCCAGCGTCGTGCGCAGGTCACCCTCGTTGCGGATGGCGTAGACGGGCACGCCGAGAATCTTGCCGTAGATGCGCAGTTGGTCCACTGCACCGATGCGATAGGTATCGGTGGTTACCAGCGCCAGCTTGGCCGGACCGTGCTTGAGCGTGCACTCGGCAGCGAGCTTGGCCACCGTCGTGGTCTTCCCCACCCCGGTCGGTCCGACCAGAGCGAGAATGCCGCCGGCATCGACCAGTCCCGCGCCGGCGGGGGCGACGCGCAGCCGCTGCTGCAGCCGCGTCTTCAGCAGTCGCAGCGCCCGCTGCACATCGAGCCCCTCGGGCAGTTCGTCGATGAACGCGCGCGCGAGAGGTCCGCTGAATCCGGCGCCGAGCATGCGTCGCATCGCCTCGCTGCGCGCGGCGTCGCGGCGCTTGAGGTCGCTCCAGGCAAAGGCCGCCAGTTGTCCCTCGACGAGCGAACGCAGCAGGCGCACCTCGTGCACGAGGTCGTAGCTCATCGGCGCGCCCGCCCCGGTTGCGTAGGTCGACGGGGACGTCACTGCTGAGGAGGCCGGGACGCGGGTCGAGGCCGCAGCCTCGGCGGGCGCCGGGGGTGTCGCTGCACGCGGCGCGGAATCGACCTGCGCTACCCGCGCATGCGCAGACGCCTGCAGCGCCGCCGCGCTGAGCCGCACGCTCGCGTCGGCCTCTTCTCCGTCCGCGGGCGGCGCCTTGAAGAGCCATTCATCGTACCTTGCGGCGTAGGACGCCTCCCCGGCAGCAGGC
>CAYLTE010000214.1:0-7195 GCA_964386195.1 uncultured Burkholderiales bacterium
GTGGACCGCTGGATGGTCAGCCGGCTGCAACAGGCCGAGGCCGACGTGGAGACGGGGTTCGGCGACTACCGCTTCGACAATGCCGCACGGGCGATCTACGAACTGGTGTGGGACGAGTACTGCGACTGGTACCTGGAGCTGACCAAGGTGCAGCTGCAGTCGGGCAGCGAAGCGCAGCAGCGCGGCACCCGCCGCACGCTGGTGCGCGTCCTCGAAGTGATCCTGCGCCTGGCGCATCCGATCATTCCCTTCATCACCGAGGAGCTGTGGCAGAAGGTCGCGCCGCTGGCCGGCAAGACAGGCGAGACGATCATGCTCGCGCCCTATCCGCGCGCCGAGCCGGCGAAGATCGACGAGGACGCGGTACGGCAGGTCGCGCTGCTCAAGGACATCACCAACGCCTGCCGCACGCTGCGCGGCGAGATGAACGTCGCGCCGTCGCAACGTGTGCCGCTGCTGATCGCGGGCGAGCGTGCCACGGTGGAGCCCTGCGCGCCCTACGTGCAGTTCCTTGCGCGTCTGTCCGAGGTGGGCTTCACTGGCGCCGAACTGCCTGCTGCCGACGCGCCGGTCGCGGTCGTTGGCGCGCATCGCCTGATGCTCAAGATCGAAGTCGACCGCGCCGCCGAGCGCGAGCGCCTGGCCAAGGAGGCGCAGCGTTTGGAGGGCGAGATCACGAAGGCGCAGGCCAAGCTCGGCAACGAAGGCTTCGTCGCCCGCGCACCCGCGACCGTCGTGGCGCAGGAGCGCGAGCGTCTCGCGGGCTTCGAGCAGACCCTGGCACAGGTGCACGAGCAGCTGGCGCGGTTGGTTTGAGCATCCTACATTGCGGTGTCATTCCGAGCGTAGCGATCCGCGTACTCTGACTGTGTCATTCCGAGCGCAGCGAGGAATCCTCGCCCTGGATGCATCAGAGCGAGAATCCCTCGGCGTGGTCTCGGGATGACACCGAGGCATACCCGGCGACGGGCGTATCTTCATGTCTTCGGGCCTTCGTGGTGAACGCCTTCAAGCACGCACTGCGCGCCCTTCTCCACCGCAACTTCCGGCTGTTCTTCGCCGGACAGGGCATCTCGATGATCGGCACCTGGGTGCAGCAGATCGCCCAGGCCTGGCTGGTCTACCGTCTGACGGGATCGCCCTTCCTGCTCGGCCTCACCAGCTTCGCCGGCCAGATTCCGATCCTGTTCCTCGCACCGCTGGGCGGTCTGCTCAGCGACCGCGTCGACCGCCGCAGGCTCCTGCTCGTGACACAGAGCGTGCTCATGTGCCAGGCACTGGCCCTGGCTGCGCTCACACTCTCCGGCACTGTGCAGGTGTGGCAGGTGATCGCCCTCGCCAGCGTGTATGGCGTGGCAATGGGGTTCGACACGCCGGTGCGGCAATCGCTGCTGGTCGGCCTGGTGGGTGAGAAGCAGGATCTGCCTAGCGCGATCGCGCTCAATTCGATGCTGATGAACACCAGTCGCATGGTGGGTCCTTCGGTGGCAGGCATCCTGCTCGCGCTCACGAGCGAAGGCTGGTGCTTCCTGATCAACGCCGCGACCTACGTCGCGATTCTGATTGCCGTATCGCAGCTGCGCCTTGCACCGCGAACGGATGCGCGGCGGCACTCGATCGTGGCGGGCCTGCGCGAAGGGCTGCGCTACGCGCGCAGGAGCCGGCCGATCCGTACGCTGCTGCCTCTGCTGGCGCTGATGAGCTTCATGGCCTCGCCGTACGTCTCGGTGATGCCGGTGATGGTGCGCGAGGTGCTGGGTGGGGGTCCGCACACCCTTGGCTTCCTGGTCGGCGCCGCGGGACTGGGCGCCCTGCTTGGAACGAGCTGGCTGGCCACCCGCGCCAGCGCAACCGCCCTGCCCCGCACGATCGCCTGGTCGGCCGGCACCGCGGGCGTGGCGCTCGCGCTGTTCTCGCAGTCCACGCAGTTCTGGCTGTCGCTGCCGCTGATGCTGGCCGTGGGATTCGGCATCATCGTCACCGCGGCATCGATCAACACCATCATGCAGACTGTGGTCGACGACGACAAACGCGGCCGGGTGATGAGCTTCTACACCATGGCCTTTCTCGGGGTGGCGCCGCTCGGGGCGTTGTGGGCAGGCGCCTGGGCCAGCCGCATCGGCGCACCGATGACGCTACTGATCGGCGGATGTGCGTGCATAGCGGGCGCCCTTCTCTACGCGCGCCGGGTTCCCGTCGTGTGAGAACGGGATGCCGCCAGTGGCTGACAATGCGGTCCAGTTCAAAATTTTCACAATCGTGTGGATCTTGGCAAGCGAAGGCGATTTCCGACCCCAAAGCCATCGGAAAAGTAATTCGCGCCAGCCGCAAGGCGCAGAAGATCAGACAGGACGACGCGGCAGGCAGCATCGGCGTAAGTGAAAACTTCCTCGGCAAGATCGAGCGCGGCAGCGAATCCGTGCACTGGGGGAAGCTATTTCAAGTTCTCGAAGGTCTCGGCATCCGCGTCACAGTGGATGTGCCCGATCACGTCGCAGCCTATCTGAACGACCTAGAGAACATCACGCGCAAGCCATGAACGGCCGGTCCCTCCGCGCATCGATCGATCAAGCGGAAGTCGGTACGCTGACCGAAGTGGGCGGTCTATGGAGTTTTCAGTACTCTGCCGCATGGCTTAGCGACCCGGTGGGCTTCGCACTCAGCCCGCATCTTCCACTGTCGAGAGAACCGTTGCTCGACGGCGCGACCCGGCGGCCCGTGCAGTGGTATTTCGACAACCTCCTGCCGGAAGAAGGCCAACGAATCTTGCTGGCCGATGACGCGGGGGTCGAGGCGGCAGACGCCTTCGGCTTGCTGGCCTGGTACGGCGCCGAGTTGACGGGATCGCTGACACTGCTGCCACCGGATGCGGCGCCCCATGCGGCTGAACCGCTGCGCCCACTGCCAGAGGATGCCCTCGAGGCACGCATCCGTCGGTTGCCGAAGGCGCCTCTGACCCATGACGCCGTCAAGCACATGTCGCTCGCCGGCGCACAGCACAAGCTGCCAGTCGTCCTGCAGGGTGGTGCGCTATTCGAACCTGCCGGCGCGACGCCGTCCACCCACATCCTCAAGCCCGATCATCCAGATGAGGATTATCCACATTCGGTGATCAACGAGTGGTTCGTGATGCGCTTGGCCAAGCGACTCGGGCTGGACATCCCGAACGTTCATCGCCTCTATGTTCCCTCACCGGCCTATGTGATCGATCGCTTCGACCGGATTCCAGATGCTCGAGGCTGGAAACGCCGGCACGTGATCGATGCCTGCCAACTGCTGGGAATGGACCGCAGCTTCAAGTACACCCAGGGCAGCATGGAGAGCTTGGCTAGGCTGGCCAACGCTTGTCGCAGCCCTGCGGTAGCGCGTACGCGGCTTTTTGCCTGGCTGGTGTTCAATGTGCTCGTTGGAAACAGCGACGCCCATCTGAAGAATCTGAGCTTCCTGGTTTCCCACGAGGGAATTCAGATGGCGCCGTTCTACGACCTGCTCACTGTCGCCGTGTACGACACACCTGCCTTCGGCAAGGCGGGTCGGCCAGCGCACACCGCACTGGCTTGGCCGATTCTGGGTGCGCGCCGTTTCGGGGACATCGATCGGAAACTGCTGTTGGAGGCCGGCGGGACTATGAATCTGGCGACAGGAACGGCTGAGCGCCTGCTGGAGAATCTGCGCAGCCGTATCGTGCACGAGGCAGAGGGGCTTTGCCTTGAAGTGAAAGCCGAGCATACGCGAATCGTCGACGCGAACCCCGATCTGGCGCCGAAGATGGCGGGGGAATTTCGTTGCCTCAGAAGCATTCTGCATACGATCCTCAAAGACATGGCGAAGCAGATTGCCTGAAGAATGCGAGGCACTGAACACGACCGGGCTCTTCCTGGACGACTCCCAACGGCGAGAACCGCAGAAAACAAAACGGGCACCCGAGGGTGCCCGTTTCGTTCGAACCGAAGCGGCCTGGCGACCGCGAACGATTAGAAGGTGTGCTTGATGCCGACGCCCAGACCGTAAGCGCGGGTGCCTTGCAGGAACATGTTGTCGTTCCCGATGCCGGCCGTGCCGTAGGTGCCGTTGTCGTCGTTGTCCAGCCAGCTACCCACGACGTACAGCTGGGTCTGCTTGGACATCGTGTGGTAGTAGCCGATACCGATCATCTGTGCTCCGGTATCGTCGCAGCCGGCGGAGGTGACGACCTCGTCGCAGTCGGCTTCCAGGGCCATGATGTACTGCGCGCCGAGATAGCCGCTGGCGAGGTTCCACTTCAGGCCGATGTACCAGGCATCCCGGTCCCACTGCTCGTAGCCGTTGGTCACGCCGTCGAGTTCGTACTCGATCATTTCGTAGCCGGCGAAGAGCTTGATGTCACCCAGGGTGTAGGCCGCACCGAAGTGGATGCCCGTGTCCGTGCTGCCATCCGCACCGGCGCCACCGAGGCCGGCCGCGCTCAGACCGAACTGGTCCTTGCGATAGGCGATCGCGGCCCAGACTTCCACCGGCAGGGCGGTGCCCGCGTACTTGCCGCCCAACTGGAACATCATCGGGTTGCGATCGACGTCCATCGTGCCGCTGCCCGACGCGTGATCGTTCTCGGCATTGAAGTCCATCTGCCAGACCACGCCGAAGGTGAAACCGTTGAAGTTGGGCGAGTCGTACCACAGCGACTGACCGTCACGACGGTAGAAGCTGTAGCCGCTCTCGGACGGACCGTACAGGCCGAACACCTGGCCGCCCGGCGTGCCGAGGATCTGCAGGTTGCCGCCCAGGCCGGCCGCGCCGTCGATCGGATCGATCGTGTACAGGTAGCGCTCATAGATCTGTTCGTTGGTGCCGTACCAGATGCCGCCCCAGCTGTCGCTCACCAGGCCGATGTGGCTGTTACGATTGCCGAGTGAGGCGCTGGTGTCATTGCCGGGCGCCAGCTGGATCTGCAGGGCGAAGTCGAGCTTCAGGCCGCCGCCGAGATCCTCCAGCGAGCTGATGGTGACGTTCGAGTAGTTGTTGGAGATGCCGAAGTTTCCGACGGAGTCGGCACCATCAATTTCCCCACCATCGACGTTGCTGTACTGGATACCCATGTTGATTGCACCGCTGATGGTGACATCAGCGTAGGCTGCAGGCGCCGCGAAGGCGGCACCGACGGCCATGGCCAGCAGAGTCTTCTTCATACCATCTCCATTCATTGAATCTGATCAGATTCTTTTAGTAAGGATGCCGGCCGGTTGACCGCTCCGACTCCCCGCTTGGTACTTCTCCCTTTACTACGGGCGCGCCGATTGTGCCAAAGCGCAACAGCCGCTCGCAAGGTTTCGGCAAGCATCCGGGGACATTTAGGCGGAATGTGTTGCGTCAATGCAACAAGCACGTAAATGCTTGTTGCGACGCGAGAAAGGCTATCGGGGATTGGATGAGTTCGGGGTGGTTCGTTGCAGGAATGCGACCGAGCTTCCGCAAGGGCGGCAGCACCCTCGCCATACCCCGTTTATTTCATCTGAATCAGCATGTTGCGCTCAGGCGAACAGCCGGGCCAGCTCTGCACCGGGGTCGACGGCACGCATGAACGCCTCGCCCACGAGGAAGGCGTGCACGTTGCGGCTGCGCATCAGCGCGACGTCCTCCGGTGCGAGGATGCCCGATTCCGTCACCACCATGCGTTCGGGGGGTATGCGTCCGAGCAGGTCGAGGGTGGTATCGAGCCGGGTCTCGAAGGTGCGCAGGTTGCGGTTATTGATCCCCAGCAGCGGCGTGGACAACTCCAGCGCGCGCTCAAGCTCGTCGGCGTCGTGCACCTCGACCAGCACGGCCATGCCGAGCGTATGCGCGAGTTGCTCCAGTTCTTGCATCTTTGCGGTTTCCAGTGCCGCGACGATGAGCAGGATGCAGTCGGCACCCATCGCGCGCGCCTCGACCACCTGGTAGGGATCGATCATGAAGTCCTTGCGCAGGACCGGCAGGCCGCTCTGCGTGCGCGCCGCCTGCAGGAAGGCCGGATCTCCCTGGAAGAACTGACGATCGGTCAACACCGACAAACAGGCAGCGCCGTGACGTGCGTAGCTTGCCGCGATGTCCGCCGGGCGGAAGTCGGGCCGCAACACGCCCTTGCTGGGACTCGCTTTCTTGATCTCGGCGATGACGGCGGCCTTTCCGGCGGCGATCTTCGCCCGCATGGCACCGATGAAATCGCGTGCAGGCGGTTCGTCCTCGCACCGGGCGCGCAGCACTTGGAGCGGGTGCTCGCGGCGCGCGGCGTCGACCTCCCCACGCTTGACCGCGAGAATGCGATCCAGGATATCGGACACGTTCAGCTCCGCATCGCCGAGGTGAGTGCGGCCAGTTCCTCCAGCTTGCGCGCCGCGGCGCCGCTGTCGAGGATGCCGATGGCACGGGCCAGTCCGGCCTCGAAGGAGTCGGTCAGTCCCGCCACGTAGATCGCGGCACCGGCGTTGAGCGCGACGATGTCGCGCGCGGCACCGCTCGAACCGGCGAACACCTCGCGCAGCAGGGCGGCGGAGGCCGCGCTGCCGCCGACCTGGATTTCCTCAAGCGGCCGCAGCTCGATGCCGAACTGACGCGGATGCACGGCATACTCGCGCACCTCGCCATCCTTGAGTTCGCCGATCAAGGTTTCGCCGGAAATGGAGATCTCGTCCAGTCCTTCCAGCCCGTAGACCACCATCACGTGCCGGCTGCCCAGGCGCTGCAGTACACGCGCCTGGATGCCGACGAGATCGGGATGGAACACGCCCATGAGCTGATTACGCGCCCCGGCCGGATTGGTGAGCGGGCCGAGGATGTTGAACAGCGTGCGCACCGCCAGTTCCTTGCGCACGGCTGCGGCGTGCTTCATCGCAGGATGATGCGCTGGCGCGAACATGAAGCCCACACCCAGCTCGGACACGCAGCGGGCCACCTGAGCAGGGGTGAGCGCGATGTTCACGCCGAGCGCCTCGAGCACGTCCGCGCTGCCCGACTTGCTCGACACCGAGCGGTTGCCGTGCTTTGCCACTTTCGCCCCCGCGGCGGCCGCGACGATCGCAGCCGCGGTCGACACGTTGAAGGTGTGCGCACTGTCGCCGCCGGTGCCGCAGGTATCGAGTAGATGCGGGTGGTCCGGCACCTCGACACGCGTGGCGAACTCGCGCATTACCTGCGCGGCCGCCGCGATCTCGCCGATGGTCTCCTTCTTGACGCGCAGGCC
>CAYLTE010000215.1:0-6245 GCA_964386195.1 uncultured Burkholderiales bacterium
GATACCAGGTCGGTCATCCGCGTCTTGAGCGGCCGCCCCTTCCAGAAGCCGGTGCGAAAGCGCATGTCCACGCCGTAGGCACTCGTATCCTGCGAGATGACCAGCAGTTCCTTCACGCCAGCTCGCACGAGGTTCTCCGCCTCCTGCATCACTTCACCAACGGGCCGGCTGAGGAGGTCCCCGCGCATCGAGGGAATGATGCAGAACGTGCAGCGGTGGTTGCAGCCCTCGGAGATCTTCAGGTAAGCGTAGTGGCGCGGGGTGAGCTTGATGCCCTGAGCGGGGATGAGGCTGGTGAACGGGTCGTGCGGCTGTGGAAGGTGGCGATGGACCGCGTCCATCACCTCGTCGGTGGCGTGTGGACCGGTCACTGCCAGCACGCTCGGATGGACGTTGCGCACTGTCTCGCCCCTCGCCCCGAGGCAACCGGTGACGATCACCTTGCCGTTCTCGGCCAGCGCCTCGCCGATCGCATCCAGGGACTCCTCGACGGCTGCGTCGATGAATCCGCAGGTGTTGACGACCACCAGATCGGCGCCGTCGTAGCTCGGGGAAATCGCGTATCCCTCGGCGCGCAACTGCGTGAGGATGCGCTCCGAATCGACCAATGCCTTCGGACAACCCAGCGAAACGAATCCGACGGTTGGCGCGGCTGCGCCGGAACCGGCCCTACGACTTGCCTTCCGGGCCACTCGTGCTTCCGCTCGGCGCATTCTCGTCCGGGGCGGTCCCGAACGGCTGCTGGAAGTTGGGGAAAGGAAAATTCCCGAATAGGTTGCGCGCCTGCTTCTGAAGCTGCTGCTGCATCTCCAGGAAAGCCTGGGCGCTCTGCTCCAGGTAGCTGGTCATCAAGCCCTGGATGGCGGGGCCCTGCATCTTCACGAACTGGCCCCAGGCGTCGGTGTTGAGCATCGGGTTGTCGCCCATCTTGCCCATCGACTGTTCCTGCAGCCGGCGCTGGATCTCCATGAACGTCTGGATGTTCTTCTCCAGGTAATTCCCCATCATCCCCTGCATGGCATTGCCGTAGAAGCGGATGATCTGGGACAGCATGTCGGAGGAGAACATCGGGGCGCCCGCGCTTTCCTCTTCGAGGATGATCTGCAGAAGGATGCTGCGGGTGAGGTCTTCGTTGCTCTTCGCGTCGACCACCTTGAAAGGCGTCTGCTGCAGCACCAGCTTCTTGACGTCCGCCAACGTGATGTAGCTGCTCGTCGCAGTGTCGTAGAGGCGCCGGTTCGGGTACTTCTTGATCAATCGTGCGTCTTCGCTCATGCGCTTCCGGCTCCGATTTGTAATTCTGCCAGGGACGGGGCAGCAAAACTGCGGGGATGCCCCGATGCCTTCCAGTTTAGTGCATTGAAAACAGGCCGCAAACTTTTTTCTTGCGGTGCGAAACGCAGTACTTGACTTGGTTGATAGGCGACCCTAGTATCTGACTTGTGCGATGCAACAACAGCGCCGCTTGAGTTGGCCTCTATCTCGTCAATTGAGGCTTATCGATCAAGCAAGTGCGCGGAGAATTGCATCCGAAAGATTACTTGCGGCGGCGTAGCAAGATGAAATCCGGTACGCCGGTCGCTGAAGAGAAGTCGTTGCTCCCACCCCAGGGTGCATTGCGACGGCGGTAAAGGCTCCTCCCCCTTTATATAAGGTTCGCCTTATATCAAAGGTTTAACCCCGGCTCCATCGGCCGGGGTTTTTTTTGGCCGGTGCCGTGGGGCGGTCAGTACATGTGCTGGCCGCCGTTGATCGAGATGTTCGCGCCGGTGACGAAAGCCGCCTCGTCCGAGGCCAGGTAGATGATGAGTCCGGCCACTTCCTCCGGTTTGCCCAGGCGGCCGATCGGAATCTGCGGCAGGATCTTGTCGTTGAGGATGTTCTCCGGGATGGCGGTGACCATCTTCGTGCCGATGTAGCCGGGCGAGATGGTGTTGACCGTGACGCCCTTCTTGGCAACCTCCAGCGCCAGCGCTTTGGTGAAGCCATGCATCCCCGCTTTGGCGGCTGAATAGTTGGTCTGGCCGAATGCACCCTTCTGGCCGTTCACGGAAGCGACGTTGATGACCCGTCCCCAGTTGCGCTCCACCATGCCGTCCATCACCTGCTTGGTCATGTTGAAGACGCTGTCCAGGTTGGTGCGCAGCACGACGTCCCAGTCTTCCTTGCCCATCTTCTTGAACGTCATGTCGCGCGTGATGCCGGCGTTGTTCACCAGGACGTCCACCGGTCCGATCTCGCTCTCCACGCGCTGGACCGCCTCGGCGCACGAGTCGTAGTCACCCACGTCGCAGGGGTAGGCGTGGAAGCTGTAGCCTCGGTCCCGCATCTGTCCCAGCCATGCCTCTGCCCGCGTATTTCCGGGGGAGTAGGTCGTCACGACGCCGTATCCGGCGTCCGCCATCTTGGTACAGATGGATTCGCCCAGGCCACCCATGCCACCGGTCACCAGTACGACGCGCTTGCCCATTGTTGTCCCTCCTCGTAGTAGTTGCTCAATCGGAACGAACGGTCTGCAATTGCACCGCGTCGGCGCGCTCTCGCACATAGCGGCCCGGTGCCGGTTCGATCACTGGATGGCGGAAGGATCCGGGCCGCCCGGGCGCGTGCTTCAATGCACCCGAACGTGGCACGATCCACGCAGCCCAATGTTCCCACCAGCTGCCTTCGCAATGCCGTGCGCAGGACAGCCACGCGGCGGCATCCTCGCCCAGCGCGTCGCCGCGCCAGTAACCCCGCGCCGTGCAAGGCGGTGCGACGACGCCTGCGACGTGTCCGCTCGCTCCCAGTACGAAATCGATTGTACCTGCAAGCAATCTCGCGCTTGCCCACGCCGCGCGCCACGGCACGATGTGATCATCGCGTGCCGCGAGCACGTAAGCGGGCATGCGCAACCGGCCGAGATCCGCAGGGCGTCCGCAGACCTGAAGCGAGCCAGGCGTGCGCAGGCTGTTGTCGCGGTACATGTGACGAAGGTACCAGGCGAACAGCCGACCGGGGACGTTGGCGCTGTCCGAGTTCCAGTACAGCAGGTCGAACGGCGCGGGCGCCTGTCCCTTCAGGTAGTTGTTGACCACGAAATACCAGACCAGCTCGTCGGGGCGCAGGCTCGCGAACGCCCACGCGATGCGCGAGCCCGGCATCAGCCCGCCCTGGGCGAAGTCGCGCTCGCAGCCGGCCACGTAGTCCTCGTCGACGTACACCTGGATTTCGCCGACGTCGGAGAAGTCGAGCAGGCACGCGAGCAGGGTGAGGTTCGCCACGCGCTTCCCGGCATCGCCCGCGGCAAGAGCGCTCGCCAGCAGGGTTCCGCCGACGCAGAAGCCGAGAGCGTTGAGCTGCCTTGAGCGGGCGATCTCGAACGCCACCTGGATGGCGCGCTCGATCCCATCGCGCGCGTAGTCGTCCCAGGTCGCCTCCCGCAGCGCCTCGCCGGCGTTGCGCCAGGAGATCATGAACACGCGCAGGCCTCGCTCGAGCGCGAAGCGCACGAACGAGTTGTGCGGCTGCAGATCGAGGATGTAGTACTTGTTGATGAACGGCGGGACGATCAGCAGCGGGCGCGCATGCACCCGCTCGGTGAGCGGCGTGTACTCGATAAGTTGCATGACCTGGTTCTCGTACACGACCGCGCCGGCGCTGCAGGCCAGGTTGGCGCCGACCTCGAACGCCGAATGGTCGCTCATCGAGATCGATCCGCGTTCGACGTCGCCCTGCAGGCGCTCCAACCCTTCGCGCACGCTGCCGCCCTGCGTGGCGAAGGCGCGCCGAATGGCATCGGGATTGGTCGCGAACTGGTTGGTCGGCGCGAGGGCGGCCACGAACTGCTTGGCGAGAAAACGGACCCGCTTTTCGATGCCGGCGGGCAGTTGCAGGACGTCGATCAGTTCGCCGATCCAGCGGGCATCCTCCTCGTACGTCGCGCGCAGGAAACGAAAGAACGGCAACTCTGTCCACTCGCTCGCGCTGAATCGCCGATCGGCCGCTGGCGAAGGGTCGCGCCCGGCATCCTCGTGGAGCAATCGGCTCCACAGCGCCAGCCGGGCGCTATAGTGACGCGCGTTGACCTCGGCGATCCGCTGCGGCTGTGCGGCAAGCGCAAGCAGGAAGGCATCGAGCGCTGTACCTGCGTGCGGCAGCTGCTCGAGCAGATCGAGCACCAGTCGTCTGCTGGCGTCCTGTAGCGCCGGCAGGGTGGATCGATCGGTGCGCGTCGCGTCGGACATGGCGGTTCGGTGGTCGGGTCGATTCTCGGCGCGACGCCGGCAGGGCGTCAAGCAGGCAGAGGTGGATCGGATGCTCGTGGTGCTCGCTGCGTGGCTGTACGTGATCGGCATGTATGCGCTGGGTGCACCGAGCATTGCGCGTGGCGTGGTCGTCTTCGCCACGCTCGGGCTGGGCCCGGTGCTGCTGGTGGCATGGATGGCGGCACTGCGCGCGCGGCGCCGCACCGACTCAGTGCGCGACGAAGGACCGGACCAGCCAGATCGTGAAGATGCCTAAGCCGATGAGCAGCACCTGCTGGACGGTGGCTCGCAGATCCACGCGTCGATGCAGGCCGGGGATGAGGTCGGCCACCGCCACGTAGATCATGCTGGCCGCGACGAATCCCAGCAGTGCGGGGATCCACGCGTCCAGGCGCGCCAGCGCGAGATATCCGACGATCCCGCCCAAAACCATCGCCAGGCTCGATACCAGGTTGACCAGAAGCGCACGCCGGCGCGTATAGCCCGAGTGCAGCAGGATCAGGAAGTCGCTCACTTCCGAAGGAATCTCGTGGGCGAGGATGGCGAGCGCCGTGACGATCCCCAGCTCCAGATCGGCGAGGAAGGCGGCTGCGATCAGGATGCCGTCCACGAAGTTGTGCACCGTGTCGCCGATCATGATCAGCGTTCCGCTGCGTCCGTGGTCGTGCGGCAAGACGTGGGTGTGGGCGTGCGCATGGATTCCGATCTCGCGCTTGCCCTCGTCGCCCTGCTCGCCCCACTGGGGCGCGTGATGGTGGCGCCACAGCACGAGCTTCTCCAGCACGAAGAACACCAGGAGCCCCGCGAGCACGCTCGTGCCGAGCTGCGCCGGTTGCTGCATGTGCTCCATGGCGTGTGGAAGCACGCCGAGGAAGGCGGCGCCGAGCAGCGCGCCGACCGAATAGCTGACCAGCACCGGCACCGCGGCCGGGCGGGCATTGAACGCCACGAGCGCCGCGGCCGCGATGCTCAGTGCACCGCCGAGCAGACTGCTGCCCAGGATCCACGCGAGCGTGCTCACCGAGCGTCCATCCAGACCAGTGCGGCGTGCCTGCCGCAGCGGCCGTCACGGCGGTGGGAGAAGAAGCGCTGCGGGTCGGAGAAGGTGCAGTGCTCCCCGCCGTACACCGCTTCGACGCCCGCGCGGCGCAGGCGCCGGCGCGCCAGTTCCGGCAGATCGGCCCACCACTTGGGTTCTCCACCGGCACCGGGCGCCTTGTCGCGAAAGCAGGCGGCGTCCTCGCGTCGAGCCGACAGGAACGCATCCCGCACGTCGCGACCGACCTCGAACGCGTGCGGTCCGATGGCCGGGCCCATCCACGCCAAGACGCGATCGCGCGGACAGTCCATCTCATCGAGGGTACGTTCCAGCACGCCGGCGCTCAGGCCGCGCCAGCCCGCATGGGCGCAGGCGACCACGCTTGCGTCGCGGTCGCACAGCAGCACCGGCAGGCAGTCCGCGACCATCACCGCGCACACGGTGCCGGGGCTGCGCGTGAGCGCGGCATCCGCTTCGCCGCCTGCAAATCCTTCGTCGGGACGCGCGACATACGTCCCGTGCACTTGCTGCAGCCACAGCGGCTCGGCGGGAAGCGTGGCGCGTACGATCTCCCGATTGCGCGCCACGTCCGCGAGCCGGTCGCCCACGTGCAGGCCCAGGTTCAGCGAGTCGTACGGGGCCACGCTCACCCCACCTGCGCGCGTGGTGAACAGCGCCTGGACGCGCGCGGGTGCCGGCCAGC
This sequence comes from uncultured Burkholderiales bacterium, assembly GCA_964386195.1. Classification (GTDB taxonomy): domain Bacteria; phylum Pseudomonadota; class Gammaproteobacteria; order Burkholderiales; family SHXO01; genus SHXO01. The sequence continues at coordinate 5,990 of CAYLTE010000215.1, forward strand.
GGGGCACGATCCAGTCAGCGTGGGGGCGCATCGTGCTTCAGCGATCCCAGCAGATCCCGCATGTCGGCGGGCATCGACGAGTGCCATTCATGCGAGCAGCCATCCGCAGGGTGTTCCAGCGCCAGCGCCGTGGCGTGCAGGGCCTGGCGTGGGAAGCTGCGGGTTGCGGCCGGGAGCGTGCGCAGCACCTGGCGCGGTAGATAGACCGGGTCGCCCAGTAGGGCATGGCCGATGTGCGCCATATGCACGCGGATCT
>CAYLTE010000215.1:6255-7167 GCA_964386195.1 uncultured Burkholderiales bacterium
GGCCGGTCTCCAGCCGGCATTCGACGAGACTCCACCCTGTGCCGTGCTCCAGCACGCGGTAGTAGGTCACGGCGGGCCTGCCCGACGCGACCACGGCCATCTTCGTGCGCTGCTGGGGATGGCGTCCGATTGGCGCCTCGATCTTGCCGGCGCCAGCGGGCGTTCCGACCACCAGTGCGAGGTAGGTTCGTCTCACCGTGCGGGCCTGCAGCTGGCGGACGAGGCTGGTCTGTGCCGCGAGTGTGCGGGCGACAACGAGCAGGCCGCTGGTGTCCTTGTCGAGACGGTGCACGATGCCCGCGCGCGGCAGAACACCCAGTTCCGGCGCCCGGTGCAGCAGGGCATTCATGAGGGTGCCGGCGCGATTGCCGCTGCCCGGGTGCACCACCAGACCCGCCGGCTTGTCGATCACGAGCAGGGCTTGGTCCTCGTGAACGACCGCCAGCGGAATGTCTTCCGGCGCGGCGGCGTCCGCCGGATCCAGATCCGGGATCAGGCGGATGCGCTCGCCACCCCATACCTTCGCGCTGGCCGTGCACGCACGACCCTCCACGGTCACGCGCGCCTGCCGCACCCAGGCCTGCAGCCGACTGCGTGAGTACTCCGGGAACAACTGCGCGAGCACACGGTCGAGGCGCATGCCGGCGCATTCGGAGGGAACATCTGCCAGACGCGGCGCCGCATGCAGTGCTTGGGAGGCGGCGGAAGGCGATCGCGTATAATCGGCCGCGTCGTTTTGAGGGTTCATAAGACGTGCGTAGTTTATCCATATTCGTTCGCGCACTGGCGCTCGCGTGTGTGCTGCTCGTCGCAGCATGCGGTACGACCGACAGCGAACCGTACGACGAGACGCGCGGCTGGTCTGCGGAACGTATCTACAACGAGGCCAAGAGCGAACTGCTGGCCGGTTCC
>CAYLTE010000216.1:0-7118 GCA_964386195.1 uncultured Burkholderiales bacterium
CACGTTCGTGACCAGCGAGCCGATTACGATCAACAGCAGGCTCGGCGGAATGATCGGTGCCAGCGAGGCACCACCGAGAATGGTCATGTTCGACAGCCGTTCGTCGTAGCCCTCCTCCGTCATCTGCGGCAGCACGGAACGGCCGAGCATCGCCGCGACCGCCACCGCCGACCCCGAGAGGGCACCGAAGATCGTGGATAGCGACAAGGTCAGCAGATACAGTCGGCCGCGAACCCGACCAATCAACACATCCACCGCCCGCGACAGCACCGACACCGAACCCGAACGGAACAAGACCTCGCCCATCAGAATGAAAAGCGGAATGGTGACGAAGCTCTCCGAGGTGATCGTCTCGTAGAGACTGTTGGTGAACATGCCGAAACCGCGGCTGCCCACCGTGACCAGCACCCCGCTGATGTTGGCGAGCAGAAAGGCTGCGAATACGGGCAAGCCAGTCGCCATCAGAGCGAACAGCAGGACCAAGGACAGGCTCAGGGTCCAATACCACTCCATGATCACTCTCCTCCTTGTTCCGCGGGCACATGCGCCGCTGTGGGGTCGATCGCGAAGCGCAAATAGTGGAGCGTCAGCAACGCCAGGCCGAGCGGGATGAAGGCCGAGATCCACCACTTGGGTACGGCGATCGTGCCCAGCGTCAGAATCCCGCTCTTATATAGGCGCAGCGTCTCGCTCAACGCGATCCAGGCGACGCCGCCGGCGACCACGCCCGCGGTCAGGTGCAGCACGCGCTGCGCCACTTCTTTCGACTTGCCATGCATGGCGTCGACGAAGACCGTCACCGCGATATGACGGTTCGTCCGCGCGACTTCCGGAATCGCAAGACACGTCATTGCGCCGAGGAAATACGTAACGGTGTCGGTGGACCACACCGTGGGGGAGTTGAAAAAATAGCGGCTCACGATCTCAAAGCAGTAGATCAGCGTGATCGCAAGCAGGAGGACAGCGCTCAGATAGAACGCCGCGCGGGTAAGAACGTCGAGCAACCTGAACATGGCGCACCCCGTGAAAATCCATCGGCGGGGCTGCTGACCTCGAACGGCCCGCAGCCCCCTCGTGTTGCCAGGGTCGCCTTATTCAGTCATGCCGGCCTTGCGCGCAAGGTTGTGCAGTCCGCGAGCGTCATCGCCGGACCCTTGTTCGGCCACTTCCCATACACCGTTCGACCACAAGGCTTCAAGCCGCTTCGCGTCGGCATCGGAAAACTTCGTGATCTGCACGCCGTGGCCGATGAGCGTTTTGTATTCCTCTGCCTGCAGCTTGTCGAAATGCGCCAGGGACTCCAATTCGATCTTGCGGCCGGCCTCGAGCATCGCTTTCTGCTGAGCGGGCTTCAGGGCGTTCCAGCGCTCCAGGTTCATCATGATCATGACGCCCACTTGACCGAAGACCGGGTCGGCCATGTACTTGGCCACTTCATAGAACTTGAGGTCGCTGGCCCCCGTCAGACCCCAGGCAGCACCGTCGATCGTGCCACGCTGCAGTGCGGTATAGACCTCGCTCACCGGCATGTTCACCGGAGCGCCACCGAGGGCCTTGATCATGGAATGGTAAGAAACCGTACCGCGGATCTTGCGTCCCTTCAGGGCGTCATCCTTGAGCGGCTCACGCAGGTAGAAGCGGAATCCCTTGGTACCGGTGGACGGTGCGGAGATGAGCTTCATTCCCCGCTTCTGGTAGTGCTTGTCGATGTAGTCGAACACGCCAGCCTCTCGGCGCTTGACCGGATCGACTGCGATCGCGTCGATGGCAAGGCCGACCGATGTCGTACCCGAATGGTAGGCAGGATGGGTGAACAGGACGTCGAACACACCCGACTGCACCGGCTGAAACTGCTCGAAAGTAGGAACGGTATCCGGACCGTTGTAGCGGATATCGAGATCGCCCTTGGACTCCTCCTTGACCAACTCGATGAAGCGCGGACCGATCTCGCGGTACCACGCAAACGTCGGCGCATAGCCCGAGAGCATCGACAACGTCTCGGCGCTGGCATTATCGACCGGTGCCATCGCCGTCAGCACGGACGCCACTGCGGCACCAATCACGGCCCGAATCTTGTTCGATTTATGCATTTTCATGTCTCCTCCTGTTGATTCGGACGCACCTCGAACGCACGTCCATTGATGAAATCGTTTCCGTACGCAAGCGGACCGGCTACTGGCCGCGTGCCCGGCTGCGCAAGGCAAATTTCTGTATTTTTCCGGTAGCCGTCTTCGGCAGCTCGCCGAAGACGAAATACTTCGGCACCTTGTAGCGGGCAATGCGCTTGCGCAGATGCTCGGCAAGCACGTCCGCGCTCAACGTCTCACCGTCCCTCAGGGTCACGTATGCGACCGGCACCTCTCCCCATTTCTCGTCGGGCGCGGCGACGACGGCCGATTCGAGCACCGCCGGATGCGTGGCGATGGCCTGTTCGACCTCGACCGAGGCAATGTTCTCGCCGCCGGAAATGATCACGTCCTTGGAACGGTCCCGCAGTTCCAGATAGCCGTCCGGGTACATCACGCCGACATCGCCGGTCCGGAACCAACCGTCGGGACAGGCTCGCCGCGTCGCCTCCACATCGCGGTAGTAGCCGAGCATGAGGTTGTTGCCACGCAGCGCGATTTCACCCATCGAGCGACCGTCCGCAGGAACGTCCTGGCCGTGTTCGTCCACCACGCGGGCGGTCTCGGAGATCACGTTGCCCACGCCTTGACGCGCCTTGAGCCGGGCCTGCTCGTCGAGCGGAAGCCCGTTCCAATCCGGATGCCAGTCGCACAGTAGCGACGGACCGAAGGTCTCGGTCAGGCCGTAGAGGTGCATCATGTCGAGTCCCAGTTCGCCCATCCGGGCCAACAGGACCGGTGTCGGGGGCGCACCACCGGTGCCGATGCGCACCTTGCGCTGCAGTTTTCCGGGCACTGCGTCCTTGTGCCAGGCAAGCATGGAAACCACGGTGGGCGCCGCGTTCATGTGGGTAACGCCGAGCGTGTAGAGCGCGCCCCAGATCTCACCGGGGTCGACCCGACGCTGGCACACATGCGTGCCCCCCACCGCCGTAACCGCCCACGGAAAGCACCAGCCGTTGCAGTGAAACATCGGCAAGGTCCAGAGATAACGGCTCTCACTCGTCAGCCCCGTGTGCAGCGCCATCGCCAGCGATTGCAGGTAGGCGCCGCGATGGTGATACATCACCCCCTTCGGCTTGCCGGTAGTGCCGCTGGTGTAGTTGAGCGCGAGCATGCCACGCTCGTCGGTGATCGACACCGAATGGCACGGGGCGCTGGCGATGAGCTGTTCGTATTCGTCATCCGCCTCGCGGCCACCGGCCGCGACAGTGCGTGGCGCAGCCGACCCGAGATGCGCGAGCGCTTCGGCCACGACGCTCGTGAAGCAGACGTCGTGAATCAGGATCCGGGCGCCGCTGTGCTCGAGAATGTAGGCGAACTCGGTCGCACTCAGGCGGGTATTCAGGCTCACCAGCACCGCACCGGCCATCGGTACGCCGAAATGGGCCTCGACCATCGCCTGCGTGTTGTGCAACAGCACGGCCACCCGGTCGCCTGGCGCCACGCCCAAACCGTTCAGGCCACCGGCGAGCCGCTCACATCGTTCGAGCAACTGCGCGTAGGTAGTCTCGCGGCCCTCGTCGATCACCGCGACACGATCGGCATGGACACGACCGGAGCGCCGCAGGAATGACACCGGCGTCAAGGGTTCAAAGTTGATATCGCTACTCAAGATCCTGTCTCCCCGCAAGGGTTCTCATTGTTTTCGTGATACGGACGCCGCCGGTGCGCCCGCATCCGTTAGATCGTCGTGGCCAGCCGCGCCGGCAGGTGCCCGGTGGCGTTGAAACTGCTCAACCCGCGCCGGCTGCCGGAAAAGGCGATCTCGGTAACAGAGCAATTGCCGATCATGCGCAGCAGCCGGTGCCAGTGCGGGTCCGGCAGTTCGAGGACATCGCAGACCACCGCCGCCACCACACCCGCCGAGGTCACCGCCAGCTCGGTGCGGCCGCCGGGGCGTCCTGGCGTCCCCACCAACGCATCCAGCCACGTTCGCACTGCAGCGCGAAATTGCGTGTAGGGCATCCGGCCGGGCATGTCTGCATCCCCCGCCGCCCAGGCCGCGATCGCCCGGTCGTAGCAACGCAACTGCTCATCCCGTGGCGGTGCGCCATCCCCAAGCATCGGTCCCCCGAACAGCGCCTCGGCCGCCCGCAGCACGTCCTCGCCTTCCCCGAACTCGTCGAGACCGGCCACGGCCACGGCGTCGAACGCACGCCCGGCGCCAGCCAGCACGCCGCTGGCGGTGTCGGCATGACGACGGCGCGGTCCGTGCCAGACAGCGGCCAGAGGACCGGCGCGCTCGCCCAGCCATGCACCGGTCGCAAGCGCCTGGGCGTGCCCGAGTTCGCTGAGCTGATCGTAGGCATCCGCCCCGAAGGCGGCCTGGCCATGACGAAGCAGGATCAAGGTGCTCATCGGTCGCGTTCAGGCCTTCAACGTCTTCGGGCTGCTCTCGAGTACCCGCTGGCGGGCCACCGCGCGCAAATGTGCGAACAGCGCCTCGCGGGACGGTTGGCCAGGGTCACCGGCCCCGGTGCGCAGGCGCCGGGCCAGCGTACGGTTGGCCTCGAGGAGCGCCGCCACCGCCACCGGCGCGTCCAGCACGCTGGCGAGGGAATCGGCTTCCGCCTGCAAGGGGGCTTCGCCGTACTGCAACTGGCGTTCGGCGATGGACATGGCGTTCATCGCCATCAGCAGCGCATGCTTGTGTTCGGACGGAACGCTCGCCAGCACCTCCTGGCGAAGCACGTTGCGGGCGCATGCAAGCAGCGCGTCTCCGGTCGGACGATCACGCATCAGTCGTTCTCCGTCATGTTGAGAATCTCCCATTCCAGCTCCGGAACAATGTGTCCGGTGAGCGCCAGCAGCAACGAATTCTCCACGCCGGAGTTGTGGCGCTCGGCCTGCTGGATGGCGATCACCGCCCAGTTCATGTGGGCCATCACCTCCCAGTAGCGTACCGAGCCGGGGTCGACATGACGTCCGGATTCAGCCGTATAGCCACGGTAAAAGTCCTCCCGAGTGCCGATTCCGCCCGCCTCGCGGTCGAAGCGGCCAAACCGCCAGCAGCGCGCACAGAACCAGCCGATGTCCTCGAGTGGATCGCTCCAGCCGGCGAACTCCCAGTCGAGGATGCCGGTGAGTCCCTGCTCGTCGACCATGTAGTTGCCAGTCCGGAAATCGCGGTGGGACAGCACGATCTCACCGCGCGCGGGCGCGTGACGCTCCAACCAGCGCAGCCCCCACTCGAGTGCCGCATGCGGCGTATGGTGCGCATCGAGAAAGGCCCGATGAGCAGCGATCAGGTGCAGCGCGGGCGCCTCCTCGTACCAGGGCAGGAAGTCGAGCATGGGCTGGGGCGGGCGAACCGAATGAATCCGCGCCAGCTCGCGACCGAGGCGTTCGGCCAGTACTGCGGGACCGCCACCCAGGCGTTCATCCTTGACCAGCACATGGCCGGCCGCAGTGCCGCCGATGCGGCGCATGAGAAAGAAGGGGCGGCCGATCACTTCCCGCTCTTCGCAGATCCATAACGGCTCGGGTACAGTCACACCGGCCTCGAACACCACCTTCAGCAGAGCGAACTCCTGGGCCCGACCGTGACTGATGGCCACGCCCGCCGTGGGCGAATCGCAGCGCAGCACCAGCGCCAGGACGCCGTCATGCTCACCCCCCTCGACCGCCACGTCGAGCAGCCAGTTCTCCTGCACCGCGCCGCCGGCCAGCAGACGCATCTGCTCGATGCGCGCGCGCTTCGCGCCCGCAGCGCACCCGATGAAAGCCTCTACGGCCTCACGTGCAATCTGATCCATGTCTTCAGTTCTCCTCGTGCGTCAGAGCGTGCCGACCAAATGACCGCGATCAACCGGAACGCATGCACCGTTCATGGCCCGTCCGGCCTCCGACACCAGCAGCAGCAACGGACCATCCAGATCCTCGAGCTCGCAGAACTGGCGCGACGGAATGCGCAGGCGCAGGCGCTCACCCGGCTCACTGAGCAGGAAGTCGCGGTTGAGGTCGGTCACCACATAGCCCGGCAGCAGTGCATTGACGCGAATGCCGTGACGCGCCAACTCCAGCGCCAGCGCCTTGGTCATCTGCACCACTCCAGCCTTGGAGATGGCGTAGGGCGCGACACCGCCGGAGACCCGCTCGCCCAGGATGGAGGCGATATTCACGATCGCCCCCGGCTTGCCGGCAGCGACCAGGCGACGCGCAACCTCGGTCGCGACCAACCAGTTACCCTTGAGATTCGTGTCCATCACGCTGCTCCAGTCATCGACACTTTGCTGCAGCGCCGACCGGGTCACGGTGAGGCCGGCGTTGTTGACCAGCACATCGGGATCGCCTGCCAGGTGGCGCGCCTGGTCGAGCGCGGCGCTGACGCTTCCGGCATCGGTCACATCCATGGCCACCGCATGGGCCACACCGCCGCGCGCACCGATTTCGGCGACCAACTCGTCCAGTTTTTCGGTGCGTCGCGCCGCCACGATCACGGTCGCACCCGCCTCCGCCAGCACCCCCGCGAAATGGCGACCGAGGCCGCTGGAGGCTCCCGTCACCAGGGCGATGCGGCCGGCCAGGCCGAAGGCGTTCGCGGCGCTCATACCGCGACTCCGGCCTGGACCGAGGCGTCGCGGCGCCCCGCCACCAGTTTTTTGCCCAGACTGTAGCGGTGCACCTCGCTCGGACCGTCATACACGCGGAAGGCCCGCATATCGGCAAAAATGCGCGGCACGATGGTTTCATGGGTCACCCCCTGGCCACCGAGAATCTGCACGCAGCGATCGACGACCCGCCACTCTGCTTCGGAGCACACCACCTTGGCTCGGCTGGACTCGAAGTTGCAACGCTCGCCCTGGTCTAGCAGCCACGCGGTGTGCCAGATATGCAGCCGGGCGGTCTGCAGATCCATCTCGTTGTCGGCGAGCATGAAGCTCACGCCTTCGTGCTCGCCCAAGGCACGCCCGAAAGCCTGGCGGGTGCGCGCATATTCGAGCGCCACGTCATGGGCGCGCCGGGCCTGGCCCAGCCAGCGCATGCAGT
>CAYLTE010000217.1:0-7063 GCA_964386195.1 uncultured Burkholderiales bacterium
AGGATGGCCGCGATCACTTGTTGCGGTATTCGTCGTGACAGGCCTTACAGGACTTGCCGGTCGCGCCAACCTGCACCTTGAGCGCGTCGAAATCGCCGGTCTTGGCAACCTGCGCCAGCTTCGCCACCTCTTCCTGCATCTTGTCGGCTTTCGCCTTGAAGTCGGCTTGATTCGTCCAGACCTCCGGCTTCGCCTTGGTATTGCCCTTGTCGGTGCCCGGCGCGAAGCGATCCCACGGCAGGCTGGCCAACGTCTCCGCCAGGGCAGCGTGGCTTGCCGCCGCATTCTTGTCGTAGGGCATCTTGCCCTGCGCCATGGCAGCGATCGGCCCGAAGTGCTGACCCAGCAGGAACAGGGCGGACTGCCGATATTTGATGATGTCTTCGGGCTTCTGCTGTGCCTGCACAGCACCGACGCTGCACATCGCGACGACAGCCAGGGCGCATTTCAGAGACTTCATGAGGACTCCTCCGTGATGACTGCTGCGTGAATTCAGTTCAGGCGGATGGCATCACCGTAGCACAGCAGACGGCCTGCCTCCTGACCCGTGGCGTCCAGGCACATGACGTTGACCAGCGCAGTTCCGCCGGCTGCGGCAGCCTGATCCTTCAGAGCGGCGATACCCTCGTCCACGCTGGCAAAGGTCGGCACGGTCACGTTGCTGCGCAGATCGTCGGTCCAGATGTGCTTGACGATCTGATACTGAGCCGGCGTGAGCTGGTTGACGTTGTACACCGTCACGTCCTGTCCGCTCCCCGGCTGAACCTCGTCCTTCTTCCACATTGCGCAGGCGCTCAGACCCACGCACAAGGCAAGCGCGAGGAGGTTCTTAGATGCTAGAAAGCCCATGGTTTCTCCCTGTGTGAAACAGCTGCATGACGATCAGGATGGAAATCGCTCGAGCAGCGTGGCGACTTCCGCTGGCGACAGAAGCTTGAGCCGCTCCCCGCGCAACATCAGGTAGAGCTTGGCGGTTTCCTCGAGTTCCTCGGTGGCATATACCGCTGTCTCGAGATCCCTGCCCGCGACCACGGGTCCGTGGTTGGCGAGCAGCACCGCATGATGGCGACCGGCCACTTCGCGCACCGCGTCCGCGAGTGCGGCATCGCCCGGCGCATAGTAAGGCACCAGCGCAAGCCTGCCGATCTTCATCACGTAGTACGCCGTGACCGGTGGGATCGGTTCGTCGGGATCGAGGTCGGCGAGCAGCGAGACCGCCACGGCGTGGGTGGAGTGCAGGTGCACGATCGCCCCCGCGTCCGGGCGTTGCGAATACATGGACGTATGCAGGAACGACTCCTTGGTGGGCTTGTCACCCGAGATCGGGCGTCCCTGCAGGTCGAGCCTGGACAGCCGCGCCGGATCCAGTCGTCCCAGGCAGGCGTTGGTGGGCGTCATCAGCCAGCCGTCGTCTAGGCGTACGCTGATGTTGCCGGAACTGCCGGGCGTCAGCCCGCGCTCGAACAGGGATCTGCCCAGGGTGCAGATCTCCTCGCGCAGCCGGGATTCGCTCACCTGTGCTCTCCGTTCAGGGCTGCACCGCGAAAGCGCGCGTGAAGAAGTCGGGACCCCCAAAGTTTCCGGACTTCAGCGCGAGGGCGAGCGCCGGTTCGCCGATGCCGAAGGTCCAGGGGACACCGGGGTCGATCTCGGGACCGATGGTCAGCCCCTCCACCCCAAGCGCGCTCACCACCGCCCCCGACGTCTCACCGCCCGCCACCACCAGACGGCGCACGTCTCGTTCCACCAAGCCTTGGGCGATCCTTCCCAGTGTGCGCTCGACGAGTTCGCCCGCGTGTTCACGACCCAGTTTCTGCTGCACGGCCGAGACCTGTTCCGGCGTCGCGGTGGAATAGATCAGGAGCGGCTTTTCCGACAGGCGGCCCTGCGCCCACGTTAGCGCGTCGGCAGCCACGTCGCGACCCTCGGCCATGGCGATCGGATCCAGCTCGAAGGCCTCGTGGTCGCGCTTCATGTACGCGACCTGCCCCTGCGTCGCGGTCGAGCAACTTCCTGCGAGGACGGCGGTGGGGCCGGTCACCCGCGGCAGCTGCGCCGACTGGCCGGCGCGCAGCAGTCCGTCGCGCACGAAATTGGCCGGCAAGCCCATGGCCATACCCGATCCGCCGGTCACCAGCTTCAGCCCTGAGCAGGCTTGGCCGAGGTCGAACAGGTGTTCGTCGGTGATGGAATCGAGCACGGCGTGACGGATGCCCGAGCGCCGGAGGCCCTCGAAGGCCTCGCGCACCGCCTCGGGCCCGTTCACCACCGTCGCGTACTGGACGAGACCGACGCGATGAGAGGTCTGTCGTGCAAGCACGCGCACCAGCGACGGGTCGGTCATCGGCGTGAGCGGGTGATGGCGCATGCCCGACTCCGACAGCAGTTCGTCGCCGACGAAGAGGTAGCCCTTGTAGACCGTGCGCTTGTTGGTGGGAAACGCCGGATTGAAGACGGTGAAGTCGGCGCCCAGCGCATCGAGCAAAGCATCGGCGACCGGACCGATGTTGCCGCGATCGGTGGAGTCGAAGGTCGAGCAATATTTGAAGTAGAACTGCCGGGCACCAGCCGCCTGCAACCACTCCAAGGCACCGAGCGACATGCGCACCGCCTGTTCAGCCGGATTGCTGCGTGACTTGACCGCAACGATCACCGCGTCGGCCTCAGGGATGGACAGGCCAGCGCGCGGCACGCCGAGCAGCTGCACCGTGCGCATTCCCGCCTTGACCAGCGTGTTGGCGAGGTCCGTGGCACCGGTGAAATCGTCCGCGATGCAACCGAGCAGAATCTTCATCCCTGCCTCACCCAGACGATCGCGCGTACCTGCTGTGACATGCGTGCCCCTCCGGCTTCACGGTACTTGGCATAATGGTAACCAAAATCCCCACGCACTCTCCCGCGCACTGAACAGACCGCACGAACAGATGCCCAGCTTTGCAGACAATCTCAAGACGTTCTCGCCCATCGCCACGATCGCCCGCCTCGAGCTGCGAGACGCAAGTGGCGAACTGGTGGGAGCCATCGAGAACCGCCCGGGACAACAGGGGTCGCTCGCACTCTACAACCATCTGCGCGAGCGCTTCGGGCGAATCGACGCAAACGCCGCGCGCGAGGGCCTGCAACTGTACGCCGAGCACACGCTCGACGCCCGAGCCAACCCCGGGAAGCATCCGAACATCGACCGCCTGATCGCGATCGTAGATGGAGCGGCCCCGCTGGAGGCCATCCCGGTGCACGCTGCCGGCTGAGCGCCGGTCCGCCTCACTGGCCGGCAGTCTTGACCAGGAAGTCCACGATTGACTTGCGCTGATCGGGATCCGGCGCGAAATGCGCGCTCAGGCGCTGCTCGAGTCGTTCGGGCCGCTGCGCCTCCGGAATCTTGCGCACGCCCGCCATCACCTTCGCCTCGTTGTGGCAGGCCGTGCACTTGGACTTGAACAGGGCGGCTCCGTCCTCGGCGGATGCCGACGCAATCAGTCCCGCCAGCATCCAGAACACAACCGTTCTTCTCATTGCTTTCTCGCTCCTGTCGAGTTGCTTCTCACCGTCGGCTCCGAGCCGGCGCTAGGTCCAGTGTGGCGGCCAGGTCTTGCGGAAATATGGCAAAGCCTCCACACGCTGCATCCAGGATCGCATCCGTGGTCCAAGCATCGCCTCGACCTCCAGATCGGGCTTGCGCCGCTGCATCCGCTGGGTCAGCGCGATCAGCGGATACAGCGTGAAGTCCGCAGCGGAAGGTTCGGTCCCCGCGAGCCAGTCCCCGCGCGCCGCGCCCTCCCATCGTTCGATCTCGGCAGCGAGAGCGGTGCGGGCGCGGGCGATGCGATCCAGGTTCCATTTCTCCTGCGGGGTGAACAGCACCTGGTCGACGATGCGTTCCATCGCAGTCGCGAAGTACTGATCTGCCTCCTGGACCATCCGGCGGACGGTGGCTCGGCCACGCACGTCTCCAGGGAACAGGCTCGAGCCCTGCGCGGGGTGCGCTTCGTCGAGATACTCGAGGATCGCGGCAGACTCGTAGAGCGCGAAACCGTCGTCGAGGATGGCCGGCACTTTGCGCCGGGGATTGATCGCGCCGTACTCCGGCGTCTTCAGATCTCCACCGGAGAAGGACATCATCTTCAGTTCGTAAGCGAGCCCCTTGTGCTCGAGGGCGAGCCAAACCCGCCAGGCATAGGGCGATCCCGAACCGCAATAGAAGGTGAGCGACATGGCCAGTATCCGGATGGAGACCGGATCGATGCTACTCGCTCCCCCGCGAGTGCGCAAAGCCGCGCTGCGCCCGCGCAGCACCTATACTAGAACGATGGATGCCGAAGTCCTCCAGGCCATGGGAAAGTGGCCGGCCGTGCCTGCCGTGTTCGGCTGGCTGTCGCTCGATCGGCGCGGCAATTGGTCGATCAAGGGCGAGCCGATCGGCAACCGTACCGTCACCGCATTCATCGGCCGCAATTACGAGCGCGACGCCGACGGGCGCTGGTTCTTCCAGAACGGCCCTCAACGCGTGTTCGTGCGCCTCGACTACACGCCGTACGTGCTGCGCACGGAGCCGGCGCCTGAGGGCATCAATCTATTCGCGCACAGCGGGGAGCCGGTGAATGCGTGCACGCAAGCATTCCTGGACGAGGACGGCTGCCTGCTGGTTGCATTCGAGCGGGGCGTCGGCCTGGTCAGCGATCGCGACCTGGCGAGTCTCCTGCCCCGCCTAGGGCATGGCGAAGGGAAGGTGGCCGGTGAAGAGGAGTTGGAGCGATGGATGGCCGGCAGTGCGCCCGAAGACGCGCACCTGGACCTCGGACGTGTGCGCCTGCCCCTGGTCAGCATCCGCGCCAGCGATGTACCGAAGCGCTTCGGATTCGATCCCGACCCTCGGCCTGCTCCGGGCGAACCGGAGTGCTAGAGGGCATCGCGGAGGACGCTACCTCAGGCGCTTGCGGCTGTACTCTTCCTCGATGTTGTCGCGGTAATAGCTCGCAATGGTCGGCGCGGCCATCAGGCGCCGATGCACCTCGGACGAAACCCGAGCGTACTGCCAGACCGTCCCGTCCGACATTTCCACTTCCAGCACCTGGGAACCGCTGTCGTACCCGACCGAGCGGATCTGGCTAGAACTTACTTTCTTGCGTTCCATCGTACCTCCGCTTGCATCGGCGCACTATAGCGCCATGAGCCGGAGGGAGAAACGCAGCCGCCCTGACCGGGCGTGGGAACGTCGATCTCGACATTCCGGTACTGCCGGTTGAACTCAGGAGACAAAGCCCGCGGAGGTGACTGGGATCCTTCACGGATGCAGACCTCGCGCGAGCATCCTGGAGCTAGAGCTTAGTTCGGCCGGTTACCAGAAACCGGGAACGGCCAAGCTGCCGGCGCGGGAGCGGGCTTCGGAGCTGCCGGGGAAGCGGACTCTACTTTCTTTGCCGCTTTCTTTGGGGCAGCTTTTCGTGGCGCAGCCTTCTTTTTCGCAGCTTTCTTGGCAGGCTTCTTCGCAGCCTTCTTCGCGGTCTTCTTCGCGGTCTTCTTGACAGCGGCCTTCTTCGCGGTCTTCTTGGCAGCGGCCTTCTTCGCCGGCTTCTTGGCAGCGGCCTTCTTCGCTACCTTCTTCGCCGGCTTCTTGGCAGCAGCCTTCTTGGCTACTTTCTTCGCCGGCTTCTTGGCAGCAGCCTTCTTGGCAGGCTTCTTCGCAGCCTTGCGGGCCGGCGCCTTCTTCTTGGCAGCAGCCTTCTTGGCCACGCGCTTCACTGCCGGCTTCTTGGCAGCAGCCTTCTTCGCGGTCGACTTCTTCGCCGGAGCTTTCTTCTTCGCGGCGGACTTCTTGGCAGCAGCTTTCTTCACAGCCATGTTGCGTTACTCCTTGAGTTAAGTTGACAACATGAAACGACGCACCCGAGGGTGCGACCACGCACCTGCCCAGGCAATACCGCTGCCCGGGCCGGTTTCGCAGTTCGGTGAGCACGCACGCGCCTGCTACGGCGCGGCGACGAAAAAAGGGCCAGGGCGTCTCCGCGGCGACTGCCGGAAACGCCTCTGGCCCTGCCTGTTCCGAGCCCCCGTGGCTGGGGGCCTGATGTCGACCGTCGGTCTATATGCATCAATCCCAGCTCAGCGCGCCCCCGGTCTGGTACTCGGTGACGCGAGTCTCGAAGAAGTTCTTCTCCTTCTTCAGATCGATCATCTCCGACATCCAGGGGAACGGATTGGATGCGCCGGGGAACAGCGGATCCAGGCCGATTTGCTGGCAGCGCCGATTGGCCACGTAACGAAGGTATTCCTTGAACATCGGTGCGTTCAGGCCCAGCACGCCGCGCGGCATGGTGTCCTCCGCGTACCGATATTCGAGCTCGACCCCGCGCTTCATGAGGGCGCGGATCTCGTCCTTGAACTCCGCGGTCCACAGCTGGGGGTTTTCGAGCTTGATCTGGTTGATGACGTCGATGCCGAAATTGCAGTGCATCGACTCGTCCCGAAGAATGTACTGGTACTGCTCCGCCGCTCCGGTCATCTTGTTCTGCCGGCCCAGCGCCAAGATTTGGGCAAAGCCCACGTAGAAGAACAGACCTTCCATGATGCAGGCGAAGACGATCAGGCTCTTGAGCAGCTTCTGATCGGCCTCCAGAGTGCCGGTGCGGAAGGACGGATTGGTCAGCGTGTCGATGAAAGGGATCAGGAACTCGTCCTTCTCACGGATCGAATCGATCTCGTGGTAGGCATTGAACACCTCACCCTCGTCCAGGCCCAGGCTCTCCACGATGTACTGGTAGGCGTGGGTGTGGATGGCCTCCTCGAAGGCCTGACGCAGCAGGTACTGCCGGCACTCCGGGGCCGAGATGTGGCGGTAGGTGCCGAGCACGATGTTGTTGGCCGCCAGGCTGTCGGCGGTGACGAAGAAGCCGAGGTTGCGGCGGATGACGCGCCGCTCGTCCTCGGTCAGTCCGTTCGGATCCTTCCACAGGGCGATGTCGCGGCTCATGTTGATCTCCTGCGGCATCCAGTGATTCGCGCAGGAGGCCAGGTACTTCTCCCAGGCCCACTTGTACTTGAAGGGGACGAGCTGGTTGACGTCGGT
>CAYLTE010000218.1:0-6993 GCA_964386195.1 uncultured Burkholderiales bacterium
CTTATGATCGACGGACTGGGAGAGACACGCTGATGCTGGAACGTGACGTCAAGGCCGCGGTCAAGAAACTGCTCACCTACTACGGCTGGTTCCACTGGATGCCGCCGTCCAACGCGTTCGGACGCGTAGGCATCGCTGACATCAATGCGGTGAAGTCCGGCAGGTTCCTCGCCATCGAGACGAAGGTCGGCAAGAACGTGCCTACGGCGCCGCAGCGGCTGTTCCTCACCAACGTGCGGCTGGCCGGCGGCTACGCGTTCACCATCAACGAGACGCGCATCCCGTTGCTGACGGAGTGGCTGAGCGTTTTCGATCTGCCGCACGAGCCGCGACTGCTGACCATTACTGAGGCCCTCAGCATCGACCCCCTGCCGCCCAGCGTGCGCGCATGACCGTCCTGCCGCATCCGCCGAGCAAGAGTGTCCTGCTGGCCACGGACGATCCGCTGCACATCCGCAGCCTGTTGCCGGCGAGCAAGCTGCTGCCGGAAGGCCCCTACACAGTCGCCGTCAAGCACACCGTCGAGGCGACCAAGGTGCTGCGCAATCTCGGCCATGAGGTGCCGGCGCCGATCCTGACGCAATACGCGTGGCCGGGGCGCTACAAGCCCATGGCGCACCAGCGCGTCATCGCCGACATGCAGACCATGCACCGCAAGGTGTTCAACCTCAGCGACCCAGGCGTGGGCAAGACCGCGTCATCGCTGTGGGCGGCCGACTGGCTGATGGCGACCGGGCGCGTGCGCAAGGCGCTGATCCTCGCCCCGCTGTCCACGCTCGAACGGGTGTGGCTGAACGACATCTTCGACGTGCTGATGCACCGCAAGGCGGTGATCGTGCACGGGTCCGTCGAGCGCCGAATGCAGGCGCTCGAAACCGACAGCGACTTCTACATTCTCAACCACGACGGCATCGCCATCAAGCGCGTGCAGGAGTGCGTCGCGGCACGCCCGGACATCAACCTCATCATCGTCGACGAAGCGTCGATGTTCCGCAACGCCGGTACGCGCAAGTACAAGATGCTCGCCAAGACCGTGCGCGACGATCATCGGCTGTGGCTGCTCACCGGCACGCCGTGCCCCAACGAGCCGACCGACGCCTGGGCGTTGGCGCAACTGGTGAACCCCAAGGCCGTGCCGCGCACCTACGGGCAGTTCCGCCGACAGACCATGGTGCAGGTCAGCCAGTTCAAGTGGGTGCCGCGGCCCAACGCCTTCGAGATGGCCTACAACGCGCTGCAGCCGGCGGTGCGGTTCAAGAAATCCGACTGCCTCGACCTGCCGCCGGTGGTCACGCTGAACCGACAGGCGCAGCTGTCCGAGGACCAGGAATCTGCGGTGCGCACGATGCGCGCCTACATGCAGACCACCGCGGCACAGACGACGATCACCGCGGTCAACGCCGCCGATCAGATCAACAAGCTGCGGCAGATCATGTGCGGCGTGGTCAAGGACCCGTCCGACGACAAGGCGTACCTGCCGCTCGACCATAAGCCGCGCACGACCGTGCTGCTGGAAGCGATCCAGGAAGCCGCGGCGAAAGTGCTGGTGGTCGTGCCGTTCAAGGGCATCATCGCCAGTCTCGAAAAGGAGGTCGGCCAGCACTACAGCACGGCTGTGCTGAACGGCGACGTGGCGCCGCGCACCCGCGACGCCATCATTCGCAACTTCAAGGAGACGCCAGACCCGCACGTACTGCTGTGCCACCCGAAGGTCATGGCGCACGGCCTGAACCTGACCGAAGCCGACATGCTGATCTTCTACGCGCCGATCTACAGCAACGACGAGTTCCAGCAGGTCACCGAGCGGTTCAATCGCACCGGCCAGACACGCAAGATGACCATCATCCGCATCGCCGCGCATCCGCTTGAGTGGGAAATCTACAAGCTGGTGGATGGACGGAAACTTTCGCAAGACAGCATGTTAGACCTGTACAAGTCTCTTGTATCTTGACATAATGCTACTGCCGGGCTACAACGACAACACAACGGAGAACACGTCAATGAGCACCGAGAAGCTCGTTAAGACCTACATCAAGATGCGTGATGCTCTGACCGAGAAGCGCAGAGCCTTCGAGGCAGAAGAACGTGACATCAAGGAGAAGATGAAAATCCTGGAAGGTGCGCTGCTGCAGCACCTGCAGGATGCCGGCGCCGAGAGCGTGCAGACGAAGGCCGGTACGTTTTACCGGCAGATCGAAGTCACGCCGAGCGGCAGTGACTGGGACGCCTTCTACAAGTGGGTGGCCGAGCACAACGAGTTCGAGGCGCTTGAGCGGCGCATCAAGAAAACTTTCATCAAGGACTACATGGAGACGCATGAAGGCACTTTACCTCCTGGCGTGTCCGTGTATAAAGAATACGTGGTCCGCGTTCGGCGGTCCTGACGGGAGCAAGCAATGTCACAGTTCTTCCACCCCAACATGCGCTCAACGGTGGTCTACGCCGCGACCACCCTGACCGGCGTCTGCCACGGTGTTGCCCGTGAAAGCGGCTGGTGGAGCAAGCCGGACGCCACCGCGCCCTACATGACGCCGATCCGCCTGATGCTGATGGTGTCCGAGCTGGGCGAGGCGATGGAGGGCCACCGCAAGAGCAAGATGGACGACCACCTGCCGCACCGCCGCAGCATCGAGGTGGAACTTGCGGACGTCGTGATCCGCGCTTTCGACATGGCGGGTGGCGAGGGTTACGACCTCGCCGGCGCCATCGCCGAGAAGCTGGCCTACAACCAGCAGCGTGCCGACCACAAGCCTGAAGCCCGTGCCGCCGCCGGCGGCAAGGCGTACTGAACCCCACGACAACGGAGAGACACCGTGGCCAACGATCTGGCGCTGTTCGACCCCAAGCAGATGCAGGTGCCTGCCCACCTGCGCGACGACGACTGGCAGAGCAACACCACGCCGCAGCAGACGACGCCGTCGCTGCTGTACACCGGCAAGGTCTGGACCATCTCGGTTGGTGGCGAAAAGACCAAGCTGATGAAGCGCGACAGCGAGGGCGACGAGGTGCCGATGCCCGTGCTGCGGGTCATCATCCTCGACTTCGCGCCGAAGCGCGGCCGGTCCTACTACGAGGGCGCCTACGATCCGAACGCCACCGCGGCGCCGGTGTGCTGGTCGGACGACGGCGAGACGCCGGCGGCGGCCGTGCAGGACAAGCAGGCCAAGACCTGCGCGTCGTGCAAGTGGGCGGTCAAGGGCTCGAAGATCACCGAGCAGGGCAAGGAGACGACCGCCTGCAGCCAGCACCGCATGCTCGCGGTCGTGCCGGCCTCCAAGCCGGACATGCAGCCGCTGCGGCTGAAGATCGCCGTCACGTCCGACTGGGACCGCAACGAGGAACTGGCGTCGCAGAACTACTTCGCCTTCCAGCAGTACAACAACTTCCTCAACGGCCGCGGCGTGAACCACACGGCGAAGGTCGTCACCAAGATGCGCTTCGACCCGGCGCAGGCGTACCCGAAGGTGATCTTCTCGCCGGATCGGTGGATCACCGCCGACGAGGCCGCGGCTGTGCGTCCTCGGCTCGGCAGCCCTGAAGTCAAGGCGCTGCTGGGCGAGGCGTACACCCCGGCCGGTGCGGACGGTGTGCCGACCCGCGACCCGGAGGCGCCGGTGATGCCGCGCTCGGTGAAGCCCACGCCGAAGCCGTCCGCGCTGGACGAGGATGAGGAAGAGGCCGCGCCGGCACCTGCGCCGAGTGCCGCCAAGCCTGCCCTGGACGACGAGGACGAGGAAGTCGCTCCCGCGCCGAAGCCGAAGCCTGCCGCGCGTCAGCAGCGCGCTGCGCCGAAGCCCCAGCCAGCCACCGCTACCGCCGCGCTGGACGAGGACGAGGAAGAGGCCGCGCCGGCACCTGCGCCGCGTGCCGCCAAGCCCGCCCCGGCTGCTGAGGGCAAGCCCGCCGTACCGGCCTCCGTGGCGTCGGTGCTGGCGGATTGGGGTGACGAGTAAGCAATCACTCCGTATCATGCACCCCCCGCGCGAAAGCGGGGGGTGCATACTCCCCCTCACGGACCCGGACATGGACACTCAAACGTTCCTCTCGACCGTCTGGCCCGATGACGGGCTGTATGCCATCGCCACCCCATTCTTTCCGCCCGGATCGCAACGGGCCGTCTACCGCCACCGGGTGTTCGCCTCCGTGGCTGACGCCGCGGCCGAAGCCACCCGGCTCAGCGGCCTGATCGACGTCTATTTCGCCGTCCACACCTTGCGCGAGCGGCGCGTGTGGAACCCCCTCAAGCCTGACAAGAAAACCGGCACGCTCGGCGCGTTCGAAGTGCGCACGCACGCCAACATGGCGGCTGCCCGTGCCTTCTTCTTCGATGTCGACGTCGAGCCCGGTCACCCGAAGAAATACGCCAGCGCCGCCGAGGGCGCCGCGGCGCTGAAGGCTTTCTGCAAGGCCACCCGCCTGCCTCTGCCCCGCGTGGTGTCCTCCGGGCTCGGGCTGCATGTCTATTGGCTGATGGACGAGGCCATTGAGTCCGTGACGTGGCGGCGCATCGCCGAGTGGCTGCGCGCCCTTGCCGCGAAGAAAGGGCTGCTGGTCGATCCCGCACGCACCACGGACGTGTCGAGCATCCTGCGCGTGCCCGGCACCATGCACCTGAAAGACCGCGCCAATCCTCGCCCGGTGCGCGTCGAGTATGATGGGCGCGTCTGCCCGGCTGGTGATCTGGTACGGGCGATCAAGGACGCCTGCATCGCCGCAGGGGTCACACTGTCCGCGCCGGTGCGCCGCCCGCTGCACGACGACGATCCGATGCCGGACCTGGGCGAGAACACGTCCAAGGTGAACGGCGACCGCCCGCCGCCTACTATGCCGGCGGTGCTGGATGCCTGCGCGCAGATGAGGCACCTGCACGACCACCAGCAGCACGTCACCGAGCCGGAGTGGTTCCAGGCGCTGAACATCGTCAAGTTCGCCGCCGAGCCGGAGGTGTGGGCGCACAAGATGTCGGAGCACCACCCGACCTACAACGCCGACGAGACGGCCGACAAGTTCGCCCGCATCCAGGCCGCGCAGACCGGCCCGACGTCCTGCGGCGTGCTGGCCGCGGTGTGCGGCGAGGCGCGGTGCGGCGACTGCCGCTTCCATGGGCGGGTGAAGAACCCGATCATGGCGGCGCGACTGGTTGACGAGGCCCCGGCACCGGTAGCGCCCTCGCTGCTGATCGGCGGCGAGCCGGACGATGATGAGCCGCTGGAACTGCTGCCCAACCCACCCAAGCCGTTCCGCCGAACGCGCGACAGCGGCGTGGTGATGGACATCACCGACAAGGACGGCGACAAACTCACCCTGACGATCTACGAGAACGACTTGCACCCGCTGCGCCGGGTGGTCAACCTGCACGAACGTGTCGAGCAGCAAATCTGGCGCGTCACCCTGCCGCGCGAGGGGCACCGCGACTTCACCGTCGACGCCGACGCGCTGTATGACAACCGCAAGTTGATGGTGACCTTGGCCAACAACGGGGTCTACCCTGCGCCGGGCAATATCCCGAACCTGAGGGATTACATGATCGCCTACATCGCCGAACTGCAGAAGGCGGCTGACGCCGAGCAGCAGAGCAGCCACCTGGGCTGGTCCGAGGACAATACGCAGTTCGTCCTACCCTCCGGCGCGATCCGTGCGGACGGCACCACCAAGACTGTCACCCTGTCGAAGCAGGCCGAGCGCGTCTCGGTGCATCTGGGCAAGGCCGGCACGCTGCAGGGGCAGATCGACGCTCTGAAGTTCTTCAACCACCCGGCCTACCTGCAGAACCAGTTTTACATCATGGGCTCGCTGGCCTCGGTCATCTTCCACATGACCGGCCACCACGGCGTCATCAGCAGCGTGCAGGGCACCGCCGGCAGCGTGAAGTCGACCAGCCTCTACACCGCGGCGTCGTTCTGGGGGCATCCGAAGCTCTACCCGATCAACGGCACCAACAGCGGTGCTACCGCGCGCGGGCGCAACGAGCGCGTCTCCACCCTGGCCAACCTGCCGGTCTGCGTCGACGAGGTGACGCACATGCCACCGCGCGACGCCATCGACCTCGCCATGAACGTCACCCAGCCTGGGCACCGCATCCGGCTTGACGTCACCGGCACCGAGCGGGCGTCGAGCGGCGGCTACAAGGCCACGGTGATGCTCACCACGGCGAACCAGAGCCTGCATGGCCTGCTGTCGACCGAGAATGGTGGCGGCACCGCCGGCTCGATGCGCGTGTTCGAGATGACGTTCACCCCCAAGACAGTCCACACGAAGTGGGAGGCCGACGACTTCCTGCAGGCGCTGGTCGACCACCACGGGCATATCGGTGAGGTGTTCGTCCGCTACGTGGTCGCCAACCATGCCAAGGTGCACGACCGTGTGCGGCAGATCATGCGCTACGTCGACGAGCGCGCCGGCATCCAGGCGTCCGAGCGGTTCTGGTCGGCCCTGATCGCCACCACGGTGGTCGCCGCTGGCATCAGCCGCAGCCTCGGCCTGACGCAGTGGAGCCCGGAGGTGATGCTGGAGTGGGCGCTGACCACCCAGGTCCCCGCGATGCGCACCACGGTCAAGGACGAGTATATCGACCCGATCAACTGCGTGATGAACTACCTCGCCGACATCCACGGCGCGACGATCATTGTCGACTCGTCACGGCATGATCCGCTGGCCAACCCGGTCAACCCCGCCGGGCCGTCCGGCCGGGCGAAGATCGTAGTCATCCAGCCCCCCAAGAGCAACGCCCTGCTGGCGCAGTTCGACCTCAGCACGCGGGCGATCTGGATGGCTCACCGCCCGTTCAGGGAGTACTGCCGGCGCACCGGCGCCAACTGGCGCGAGGTGGTCAACGAGCTGCGGACGGACGACGCCAGCGGCCAGAGCGTCATTGTCGGGCGGGCGCGCAAGGTGCTGGGAGCCTTCACCGAGCACGGCAAGGCAGCGGTAGACGCGCACATCATCAACGCCGACCACCCGGCCATCGCCACGACCCTGGTGACCAAGTGGGAA
>CAYLTE010000219.1:0-6981 GCA_964386195.1 uncultured Burkholderiales bacterium
GCAGCGTGTACTGGATGCGCTGCTGCGCGCCGGCGTGCACCGTCCGTATCCGGTCCGCGCCGTGGTCGGGCCCATACGCCAGGACGATCCGCTGTGGCGCGACTACATGCACCGCCACCGGCAGAACCTCGCCTGGCAGTACCACAACGGCGGCATCTGGCCGTTCATCGGCGGCTTCTGGGTTACCGCCGTGGCGCAGTGGAAGGGCGCCGACGCGGCGCAGGTCGAGCTGCTCCATCTGGCGCGCGCGAACAGGGTCGGCGACTGGCAGTTCAACGAGTGGATGCACGGACGCACCTACCGCCCGCGCGGAATGCCGCTGCAGTCATGGAACGCGGCAGCCTTTCTTCTCGCGCACGCCGCCGTGGAGCGCGCCCGCCTCGAGTCGGCAGGCTAGTTACGATCCACTCGCGTGCGGGCTGATTCGAGCGCACGACCAGTCGCGGCAATCCGCGCTGCACACGGCACATCGCTTGCGGCCCTGTCGTCATGTACCGCATGGACGGGAGCGCACATCATGGCAGACATTCGAGAGGAGGCACGCGGCGCCGCCGCCGATGCCGTGGATCAGGGCAGAGGCATGCTCGCTCGGCAGAAGGAGGCAGCCGCTGAACGAGTGGAACAGGTGGCAAACGCGGTTCGCAGCGGGGGTCGCGAGTTGCCCGGCGGCGATGGAGAGACCGGACGCTACGTCGAGATCGCGGCGGAACGGCTGGAGTCGTTGGGCCGGCAGTTGCGCGAGAAGGATCTGAACGGGCTGATCGCCGACGTGCAGGACATGGCGCGCCGATCGCCCGCGGTGTTCTTCGGCGGCTCGGTGCTTGCGGGTTTCATGCTCGCCCGCTTCATGAAGAGCTCGTCCGCTCACCCGGCCGAATCCGCGCGTCACGCGGACGCGGCCGACAGTGCGGACGCCGGGGACCAGGGCTGGTCCCATCCGAAGTGGAGCGCCGGTCCCGAGGACGTGTCGACGCCCTCGTCCTTCACCGGTTCCAACGCCACGGGAGGCAACAATGGATAAGACGGAGAAATCCCTTCCCACCCTGTTCTCCGATCTGACCCGCGAGACACTCGACCTCATCCGGCAGGAAATCGCACTGGCCCGTGCGGAGGTGTCGGAGAAGATCTCCACGGCCGAGAAGGCGATGGTCGCCATCGCGATCGGCGCCGCGATCGTGCTCGCCGGTCTGCTGCTCGTGCTGCAGGCGCTGGTCAACGCCGTGGCGCTGCTGCTGCCGCCCGAGCAGGCGGCGTGGCTGGCGCCTCTGCTGGTGGGCGTCGTGATCGCGGCGATCGGCTACGCGCTGATCAGCAGCGGCCGCTCGCATCTGCAACCCGAGAATCTCGCGCCGCGACGCACGATGCATTCTCTGCGTCGCGACAGCGCAGTGGTACAGGAGAGAGCACGATGAACGGACGAGATGACGACCGGCGCCCCGAGCAGATCGAGAACGAGATCGAGCACACCCGCGCCGAGGTGAGCGCGACGATCGATGCGATCCAGAGCAAGCTCACGCCGGGGCAGTTGATGGACCAGACGCTGGGATATCTGCGCACCAGCCTTCCGGCGGACTTCGGCTCCAATCTCTCGCGCAGCGTGCGCGAGAATCCGATCCCGGTCGCGTTGCTGGGCATTGGGCTGGCGTGGCTGATGATGGGCGGGCAGCACAATAGCCGAATGCGCCGCTACGCGCAGCCTCCGGAATACGACGCGGCCGAAGACAGCAGCGTTACCAGCCTGGGTGCACGCGCGGGCGAGACAGGCGAGCGCATCCGCCAGCGCAGTGCGGAGATGTCTGCGCGCGCGCGCGAAGCAGTCGGACAGGTGCGCGAACGAATGGGCGCCACCACCGACAGCGCCCGTGCGCACCTGAGCGACCTGGGCAATCGCTCCCGGGCCACCTACGAGCGAGCACGCGGCAACGTGAATCACGCGATCGAGGACCAGCCGCTCGTCGTCGGCGCCGTTGGGCTTGCCGTCGGCGCGATGCTCGGCGCCAGCCTGCCGCGCACGCGCCAGGAGGACGAGTGGATGGGCGAGACCCGGGACCGCATGGTCGACAGCGCGAAGCAGTCCGCACGTGAGCAGGTCGAAGCGGTGAAGCAGGCGAGCAGCGCCACGTCTGGCAATGGACAGGACCGGCACGAGCCGGCTCACGTCGAAGAGCGTGGACAGCTGTCGATCGGCAATCCGTCCTCGCCCTGAGCGCTCCGACGAGGTGGTACTAGCGGCTTGCGCGTGCGAGCAGACGATCGAGCTGATTGGCGAAGGCCTGCCGATCCGCGACGCTCAGCGGCGCCGGACCGGACGTCTGGACGCCGCTGTCGCGCAGCCCCGTCATGAAGTTGCGTAGGTCGAGATGCTCGCGCACGTTCTCACGCGTATAGAGCGTGCCGCGGGGGTCGAGCGCACTGGCGCCGCGTTCCACCACCTGCGCGGCGAGGGGGACGTCTGCGGTGATCGCGATGTCATCGGGCCGCACTTCCAGAGCGATGCGGCTGTCCGCGACGTCGAAGCCGCGCTCGACCTGGATGGCGCGCACGAAGCGCGATGGCGGAACCCGCAGCGGCGCATTCGCGACCAGAACGACTTCCACCTGGCAACGCTCCGCAGCGCGGAACAGGATTTCCTTCACCGCGTTCGGGCAGGCGTCGGCGTCGACCCAGATGCGCACGGGCGTGCCCTTCAGCTGCTTCGCCGCTTGTCTCCGGCCGATTGCCGGCGCGGTGCTCGCGAACCGTCGCCATCGCGTGCACCCCCCGGCCCGGCGCCGCGCCGCGGCGCGTCGCGGCCGGCGCCTTGTCCGACCGGCCGTCGCGGCACGTCCTCGCTCGCGGCAACGTCGCGCGCCGTGGCAAGCCGCAGGTTCGCCGGCAGGTTGCGGATGCGCACCCGCGCCATGCCGTGCAACACCTGCTCGCGATACTGCTCGGGTACGTCGACGAAGGTGAAGGCATCGAAGATGTCGATCGAGCCGATCTCGCGGCCCGGCACCCCGGCCTCGTTGCAGATCGCCCCGACGATGTCCGCAGGGCGCACGCCGTGCTGCCGGCCGGCGGCGATGAAAAGGCGCACCGTGCCGGGCTCTCCCGGGGCGATCTCCTCCGCTGGCGGTTCGAGCGCGACCTTGAGCGGCTTCTCGCCGGCAGCCAGCCTGGCCGCGGCCGCAGCCAGCTCGGCGATGTCGCGGCCGCTCTCCTCGGCCAGTTCCTCGACCAGCGTGAGGTAGACCTCGAGCCCGTCCTCTTCGGCAGCCTGGATCAGCCGCTGCTTGAACAGGGCCATGCGCCGCGCGGCCACGTCCGCATGCGTGGGAATCTTCCTGGGCTTCATGCGCTGGCCGCTGTAGCGTTCGATCTCGCGCAGCATACGACCCTCGCGCGGTGTAACGAACAGGATCGCGGTGCCGGTGCGTCCCGCACGACCGGTGCGGCCGATGCGGTGCACATAGGACTCGGGATCGTTCGGGATGTCGAAGTTGATCACGCGGCCGACCTGCTCCACGTCGAGGCCGCGGGCGGCGACATCGGTGGCCACGACGATCTCGACCTGTCCCCCGCGCATCCGCCGCACCACGGCTTCGCGCTGCTGCTGGTTCATGTCACCGTGCATCGCCTCGGCGGCATAGCCGCGGGCCTGCAGCTTCTCGGCGATGTCGGCGGCACCGACCTTGGTCCGGGCGAACACCAGGATCACCTCGTCGCTCGTCGCCTCGACCTCGAGCAGGTGCGTGAGCGCATCCAGCTTCTGCGTGGGCGGCACCTGGACGTAGAACTGCTCGACGGAAGGGACGGTCAGCGTCTTGTGCCGCACCTCGACGTTGACCGGATCGCGCAGGTGGTTCTGCGCGATCCGACGCACCTCGCGCGGCATCGTGGCCGAGAACAGCGCGAGCTGACGCTCACTCGGCGTCTGCTCCAGAATCCATTCCACGTCCTCGATGAAGCCCATGCGCAGCATCTCGTCCGCCTCGTCGAGCACCACCGCGCGCAGTGCGGACGCGTCCAAGGTGCCGCGGCGCAGGTGGTCCATGACGCGGCCCGGCGTTCCCACCACGACGTGGATTCCCGCGCGCAGCCGCGCCACCTGCTTCTGGATCGAGTCCCCGCCATACACCGGGAGCACGCGCACGCGCCCCAGATGCCTGGCGTAGGCGTGCACCGCCTCCGCGACCTGGATCGCCAGCTCGCGCGTGGGCGTGAGCACCAGCGCCTGCGTGAGGGCGCGCGCGGGATCCAGGCGCTGGAGCAGCGGCAGGGCGAACGCCGCCGTCTTGCCGGTGCCCGTCTGCGCCTGTCCGATCAGATCGCGGCCGTCGATGAGTGCGGGAATGCTCTGCGCCTGGATCGGCGTGGGGGTCTCGTACCCGAGTTCGGACAGCGCACGGGAGAGCGGCTCGCTCAGTCCGAGCGCCGAGAAGGCGGAGGGCGTGTCTGGGTTGTGCATCGAGGAAGGCCGATAAAACGGAATTGTAACGGCAAGCGCCCCCGCCACCGAATCCACTTTCAGGAGCGATGCGATAATCGCAGTCGACATCCGCGATCGTCTGCACATCCCCATGACCATTCCGCTTCCCGTCCTCGTTTCCGACCGGCAGATCGTCGCCGAAATCCGCAATGGCATCGGGCTGCTGACGCTCAACCGCGCGGGCGCCCTGAACGCCCTGTCGCTGCCGATGCTGCGCGATCTCACCACGCTGCTGCTCGCCTGGCGCGACGATCCGAACGTCAAGGGGATATTCGTGCGCGGTGCGCTTCAGGACGGCAAGGGCGTGGCGTTCTGCGCCGGGGGCGACATCCGCTTCTTCCATCAGGCTGCACTGGCGGGAGACCCGCGGCTGGAGGATTTCTTCACTGAAGAGTACGCGCTCAATCACCTGATACACGGCTATCCGAAGCCCTATGTGGCCTGGATGGACGGCGTGGTGATGGGCGGCGGCATGGGCATCAGCCAGGGCGCGGCGATGCGCATCGTCACCGAGCGGACGAAGATGGCGATGCCCGAGACCAATATCGGGCTGTTTCCCGATGTCGGCGGTGGCTGGTTCCTGTCACGCTGTCCCGGCCACGCGGGCGAGTATCTGGCGCTGTGCGGGCAGGTCCTGGGCGCAGGCGATGCGATCGCGCTCGGCCTCGCCGACGCCTACCTGCCTGCCGCCGCGCTGTCCGACCTGCTCGCCGCGCTCGAGACCCAGACCATCGCCACGGAGGCGGACTGGCTGCGCCTCGTGCGCGCGCGGGTACAGCCAGGCCCGGGGCCGCAGATTGCCGAACGGCTCGCGGACATCGACCGCCACTTCAGCGAGTCGAGCGTCGCCGACATCATGGCATCGCTGCGTGCCGATCCGGGCGAGTGGGCACAGGCGACGCTGGCCGCGATGGGCAAGCGTTCGCCACTGATGATGAGCGTGACGCTGGAGCAGATCCGGCGCGGGCGCAGCATGAACCTGGCCGAGAACCTTCGCATGGAGCGCGACCTCGTGCGCAACAGCTTCCATCTGCGCCCGGGTGCTGCGAGCGAGACGGTGGAGGGGATTCGCGCGCTTGCCGTCGACAAGGACCACGCGCCGCGCTGGAACCCCGCCTCGCTGGAGGCGGTGACCGAGGACATGGTGCACGACTTCTTCGTCAGCCCGTGGCCGGCGCACGCGCATCCGCTGCGACATCTCGACGGCCGCTGAACACCGGCGTACGCGCACGCCTGGGTCGAAGCCTCGGCAGGCTCGCCCCGCGCCTCAGCGGGAAGCTCGGAGCAGCCGGTGCAAGCGGGCCAGGCGGGAATCGGTGATGCCGTGCCGCGCCAGGCCCTCGGCGGTGCTCAGCAGATAGTCGGCACAGGAACCGTACTGGCCGTGCGCGGATGCGACCACGCGCACGATCTCCTCGTCGGAAAGACGTCCGGCATAGCCTGGCTTGCTGCGATCCACGACGAAGGCGATTGCCCGCACCGGCCCGGCGGGAGTCTGTGCATGCACCCAGCGCGGGACGTAGGTGCCCATCAGCATCTCACGCCGCCACAGCAGCGCGAGTTCCTGTGCGATCAGCGTCTCGTCGATGCGATAGGCGACCCCGCCGCAGGCGCCGCCGCGGTCCAGTCCCAGCACCAGTCCCGGCTGCTGGGGAGTGCCGCGATTGACTTTCGACCACAGGTAGAAGCCGCGGTGGTATCCGCGCACCTGCGCCACACGCTGTTCGGCGAAGTGCAGCATCGGGCTCCAGATGAGCGAGCCGTAACCGAACACCCAAACCGGTTCCCCCGGCGTTCGCCGCGACAACATCGCGGCGAGCGAGGCCTCGACCGCCTCGTCGGCCATGAGCAGGTGCCCATGGCCGTCCGCGCGGACGCGCTCACGCACACCGTCGCGCAGCAGCGTGTCCCGGTCGACGCGGCCCACGCTCACGGGTTCCCTACTCCGGTAACGTGACGCCGGAACCGCCGAGTTCGGTAGGGATGTCCTTGAATTTTGGAAGGCCGTCCTTGATCCGCAGCTTGGTCTCTTCATAGAACACGTGCAGGTGCGGCTCGAACGTGTGGCCAGGAATGAGCACGGCGTACACGTCCACCAGCCCGAAGCCTGGATGATCGGTGAACAGGTGCCCGCCGCACTTCTGGCACCACTTGCGGTAGCTGCGGTCGGTCTTGTTGTAGGTACCGACGTGCTCCGCACCGCTGGTGACCTTCACCGCGTCAGGCTTCCACAGGCTGAAGGCGTTCACCGGACCCGCCGACCAGTGCCGGCATGAATCGCAGTGGCAATAGCCCTCCGCCGCGGGAGCACCGGTCACCGTGAACTGCACCGCGCCGCAGAAGCAGCTGCCTTCGTGGATCTTCTCGTCTGCCATGTCGTCTTGCTCCTCACATCGTACGAATTGAACGTTCCTAGATCGCCGCGGCGATGGCCTTGCCCATGTCCTCGGTGTTCGCCTTGCCGCCCACGTCCGGTGTCCGCGGCCCGTCCACCAGGCACTTCTCGATCGCGG
>CAYLTE010000220.1:0-6940 GCA_964386195.1 uncultured Burkholderiales bacterium
CTGCGCGAACGTTGCGCGCGACATGAGGATCGACGTCGCGCTGAAGAACAACTTCGGCTTCGGCGGAACGAACGGTACCCTGGTGTTCCGCCGCGTCTGATCCTTTTTCCCTTCAGTTTTGCCCGGGGGCGCCATGCAGTTTCCGTTGGAACTGAGGTTGCGCTCTTCGCGGGCGATCATCGCGTCAGTGCTGGTCGCACACCTTGCGGCCGCGCTGGCGCTTTTTCCTGGCCCGGCGGTCGTGGACGCCCTGCTTGCGCCCGCGGCGTCCGCCCTGGAGCGCACCGGTGCGCTGCTGGTTCTGCTGACCGTGTTCGCCTCGCTGTTGCGCGCGCTGTGGTCCGAGTTCCGGAAGCGCGGCTGCATGCTGTGCCTGCACGAGGATGGCCTGCTCGAGGTCCTGCCTGCGACAGGGGAGGGCGGGAGTGTCTGGCGGGTGGCTCCGGATTCGGTGGTCGTGCTGGGCTGGGCGGTGTGGTTTCGCCCGGTCGCGCTGGACGGCGCTGCGCCCTGCTGCGACGGCGTGGTCCGCGTGCCGGCGATGATGTTGCTGGCGCGCAACCTCCACGCAAGGGACTGGCGCCTGTTGCGCATCTGGCTGCGCCACAAGGCAGGGCGCCCCGTTGCGGACGCTCCGGTTTTGGCCTGAACCGCAGCCGGCGCGAAGCGACTGGCGCGCCTTTCTGCGCTTCAGGCGCCCTTGCGCCGCGTTCTCCGAGGACGCAGCACGGTATCGCGCGCCCGGGCTAGGGTGTCGGGGTAGTCACGCGAGTGATGCAGGCCGCGACTTTCCTTGCGCCTGAGGGCGCAGGCGACGATCAGGTCGGCCGTCACCACCAGGTTGCGCAATTCGATCAGGTCGTTGCTGACGCGGAAATTCGAGTAGAACTCGTCGATCTCGCGGGCGAGCAGCCGGATCCGGTGCTGTGCCCGACGCAGTCGTTTGGTCGTTCGCACGATGCCGACATAGTCCCACATGAACCGCCGCAGCTCGGCCCAGTTGTGCGAGATGACGACCTCCTCGTCGGCGTCGGTGACCCGGCTCTCATCCCAGTCGGGCAGGACGGGGGCCCGCTGCGCGGGCTTGGAGAGGATGTCGTCCGCCGCAGCCTCCCCGAACACGAGGCATTCAAGCAGCGAGTTGCTCGCCAGACGGTTGGCGCCGTGCAACCCCGTGCATGCGCACTCGCCCACCGCGTAGAGGCCGGGCACGTCCGTGCGTGCCGCGAGGTCCGTCATGATGCCGCCGCACGAATAATGGGCGGCGGGCACTACCGGGATCGGCTCCCTGGTGATGTCGATACCCAGTTCGAGGCAGCGCGCATGGATGTTGGGGAAATGCTCGCGCAACCAGGCGGCAGGCTTGTGGCTGATGTCGAGGTAGACACAGTCGAGGCCACGCTTCTTCATCTCGAAGTCGATCGCGCGCGCCACCACGTCGCGCGGGGCGAGTTCCTCGCGCGGGTCATGCTCGGGCATGAAGCGCGTGCCATCCGGCAGCTTCAGCAAGCCGCCCTCTCCACGCACGGCCTCGGAGATCAGGAAGGATTTGGCTTGCGGGTGGTACAGGCAGGTCGGGTGGAACTGGATGAACTCCATGTTGCCAACCCGGCAGCCCGCGCGCCACGCCATGGCGACGCCATCGCCGGTCGCCACGTCGGGATTCGTGGTGTACAGATAGACCTTGCCGGTGCCGCCAGTTGCGAGAACCGTGTTGCGTGCAGCAAAGGTGACGACCTCGTCGGCCTCGATGTCGAGCACGTATGCGCCGAGGCAGCCGGCTCCCGGCTGCCCGATCTTGTCGCCGATCACCAGGTCGACCGCGATATGGTGCTCGAAGATGTCGATGTTGGGATGATTGCGGACATGTTCGCCGAGCGTGGCCTGTACGGCCGCCCCGGTGGCGTCGGCGGCATGAATGATGCGCCGGTGCGAATGGCCGCCCTCCCGCGTGAGGTGGTAGCCGAGCTGGGAGTCGGCTTCACGAGTGAAGGGGACGCCACGATCGATCAGCCACTCGATTGCACGCTTGCCGTTCTCGACGACGAAACGGGTCGATTCCGCGTTGCACAGCCCGGCGCCTGCGACGAAGGTGTCCTGAATGTGGGCTTCGATACTGTCGGCGTTGTCCAGTACCGCGGCAATGCCGCCTTGCGCCCAGTTGCTCGCGCTGTCGGCCAGTTCGCGCTTGGTGACGACCGCCACGCGCAGGCGATCGGCGAGGCGCAGCGCCATGGATTGGCCAGCCGTGCCGCTGCCAAGGATGAGGACGTCGTATTGTTTCAGCAAGATTTGGCCCTGGCTCTGGGAAGGGGTCGCGAAAGAAAGGACGCGGGGAATATAGCACGCCGTGAAAAGGCATCCGCCAGCGCCGGCCGCACGCGCACGCCTTGGGTGCCGGGCGCTCGCGCTCGTGGTGCGGGCGGATCGGGCAGGGGGGCAATGACCCTGCGCGGGCCTGAACTATTTCAATCTGTCCGTGTCTGTTGGGTGTCTTCGAATTCAGCTGTATTCGCGGCCGGTCGCTTATAATCCGGGTGTTTTGAAACTTGAATATCCGGAAGAACCAAGATCCCATGAGCGATCGTGAAATCGATCAGCAACTCGTCGAGCGCGTCCAGCGCGGCGACAAGCAGGCGTTCGGGCTGCTGGTATCGAAGTACCAGCGCAAGCTCAACCGTTTGCTATCCAGGCTGATCCGCGATCCCGCCGAAGTCGAGGATGTTGCGCAGGAGACCTTCATCAAGGCCTACCGCGCACTCGGTTCGTTCCGCGGAGATAGCGCGTTTTATACCTGGTTGTACCGTATCGGCATCAATACGGCGAAGAACTACCTTGTATCGCAAGGACGCAGGGCGCCGACCTCGACGAGTTTCGACTCCGAAGAGGCCGAGACCTTCGAAGATGGGGACCAATTGCGTGACATCAACACGCCCGAGCGCCTGTTGATGACACGGCAGATCGGACAAACCGTCGACGATGCGATGGCCGCGCTGCCCGAGGAACTGAGAACCGCCATCATGTTGCGCGAGCTGGAGGGCCTGAGCTACGAGGAGATCGCCAACATCATGGAATGCCCGATTGGGACGGTGCGTTCACGGATCTTCCGTGCGCGTGAAGCGATTGCAGAACGTCTGCGGCCCTTGCTCGACACGGCCCCGGACAAACGTTGGTAGGTGGCAAGCATGAAGGATAAATTGTCGGCGCTGCTCGACGGTGATCTCGACGAACAGGCAACGCGTGCGGTTTTCGACGGGCTGCGACGCGACCCGGATCTGAGACGGGACTGGGAAACCTACTGCCTGATCGGCGACAGCTTGCGTGGCGACCGTGATGGTTCGGATGATTTCGTTGCGCGCATCATGGCCAATCTCGACGCGGAACCCACGGTGCTTGCGCCGCGGGTCGCGCCCGATGCCGGAGCGCGTCAGCGCATGTGGCAGTCGCTGATGCCGATCGCGGCGTCGGTGATGGGGGTTGCAGCGGTCGGCCTGGTGGCGGCGACCCTCTACAAACAGGATGCGTCTGCGCCGCAGACGCTCGCCGCGGCGCCGGCCGTCAAGGTGGTGAGCGCATCGAGTTCGGTGCGTCCGGTCGCGCAGACGGCGAGTGAGGACGTCCTGCGCGAATACGTCTTTGCCCACCAGGGGCTGTCGCGCGGCGGCCCGCTTCCCGCCGGTGTGCAGTACGTGCGTACCGTATCGGACCAGCGCCAGGGTATGGATCGATGAGGTTTTTCGCCGCCGTGCTCGGACTTTGCGCGCTGCTCGCGCAGGGCCCGGCCCATGCCGAGCTGCCATCGGATCCGCTGTCCTGGCTGGGGCGGATCTCTTCTGCGGGACAGCGGCTCAACTACGTCGGCACCTTCGTCTACCAGTCGGGAGGGCACGTCGAAACTTCCCGCATTGCGCATCGGGTCGACGCGAACGGCGAATATGAGCGTCTCGAGGTGCTCGACGGCAGCCCGCGAGAGATCATCCGGCGTGGCAACGAGGTTCATTGCGTACTGCCCGACGAGCGCACCGTGATCATCGATGAGGCGGGTGGACGTCGCGCGTTTCCGGCCCGTCTGCCCGCATCGCTGAGCGGACTCGCCGAAAGCTACCGCATCCGCAAGGGCGAGGTGAGCCGCGTTGCGGGTTACGAGGCGCAGGCGCTCGTGCTCGAGCCGAAGGACGACCTCCGCTACGGCCACACCTTGTGGGCCGAGATGCAGAGCGGTCTGCTGCTGAAGTCGCGCATGGTCGACGAGAAGGGTGGCCTGATCGAGCAGTTCAGCTTCAGCGATGTGCGAATCGGTGGCGAAGTCGATTCCGAGCTCCTCGAGTCCCGTTTCGAACCCGGAGAGGGCTGGCGCGTCGTGAATGCGCGCGGCAGCGACATGCCGATGGAAGAGGCGGGCTGGGTGCTCGCGGAGGCCCTGCCCGGATACACGCTCAGCTCGGTCATGCGCCGCCCGCTGGGGCGCGACCGCGGGCCCGCGTTGCATATGGTCTTCAGCGACGGGCTCGCGGCGATCTCGGTCTTCATCGAGCCGGTGGGCGACGGGTCCGCGGTCGGATTGGGGCCGGTATCGAATGGTGCGATCAACATCTACAAGCGCACGGTGAACGGGCATCTCGTGACCGCGCTCGGCGAGGCGCCTGAGACGGCGGTGCGGCGGATCGGCGAAAACATCCGCTCGGTGGCGCAGTGATGCAGGCGCGCGCGCGCGTGCTGCGGGTCGAGGGCCGCCAGGCTTGGCTGGAGCTGACCGAAACTGCGGGCGGCTGCGGGCGTTGCGATGAACCCGGCGGTTGTCGTTCGGTCCAGATTCACCACGCCTTCGGCTTGCCGGAGAAGGTCTTCTCGCTGCCCGTCGATTTCCCGGTCGGACCCGGCGACCGGGTGGTGATCAGCATCCCCGACGGTGCGCCGCTCAGTGCGGCGCTCGTCGCTTATGGGCTGGGCACTGTCCTGTTGCTGCTCGGGGCGGCGCTTGGCAGCCTTGTCGCCCCAGACGGACGCGCGGACCTTTTCGGCGTGATCGGCGGCGTGGCAGGGCTTGCGCTTGCCTGGCTCATCAACAGGGCGCTGCCGCGAAGCCGCCGCTGGCGGCACCGACTGCGCCTAGAGCTTGCCCCTGCAGACCACTGCGTTCAATCAGTCCATACCTCGCGATGACTCTTTCGTCGACGGCCCCGCGCGCGGGCCTTCATCGTTTCCTGATCGTCCTGCTCGCCCTGCTGACGGTCGCGCTGCTTGCGGTCGAAGCGCGGGCGGCGGGCGTGACCTTGCCGGACTTCACCGAGCTGGTCGCTCGTCAGGGGGCCGCCGTCGTGAACATCAGCACCACGCAGGCCCGACAGCAACCTGCCCGGCTGCCGTTCCAGATTCCGGAGCTGGACGAGTCGGACCCGATGTTCGACTTCTTCCGCAAGTTCATCCCGCGCATCCCCGAGTATCCGGGGCCGGACCCGGACAACCAGTCGCTCGGCTCGGGCTTCATCATCAGTCCCGACGGCTACATCCTGACCAACGCCCACGTCGTCGAGTCGGCCGAGGAGATCAAGGTCCGCCTCGCCGACAAGCGGGAGTTCGATGCGGTGGTGATCGGTGCCGATGCGCGCAGCGACGTCGCGCTGATCCGCATCGAGGCCAAGGACCTGCCGCATGTGGTGCTCGGTGACCCGGAGGCGCTCAAGGTCGGGGAGTGGGTGCTGGCAATTGGCTCGCCCTTCGGCTTCGAGCAGTCGGTCACGGCGGGCATCGTCAGCGCAAAGGGGCGAAGCCTGCCTGACGAGAACTTCGTTCCCTTCATCCAGACCGACGTCGCAATCAATCCCGGCAACTCGGGTGGCCCCCTGTTCAACCTGCGCGGCGAGGTCATCGGCATCAACTCGCAGATATACAGCCGCACCGGCGGGTTCATGGGGCTGTCGTTCGCGATCCCGATCGACGTCGCGATGGACGTTCAGCAGCAACTGCGTACGAAGGGCAGGGTGGAGCGCGGGCGGATCGGCGTGTCGATCCAGGAGGTCACCCGCGATCTGGCCGACAGCTTCGGTCTGCCGCGTGCGGCCGGGGCGCTGGTGAGCGCGGTCGAGCCCGAGAGCCCGGCGGCAAAGGCGGGTATCGAGCAGGGCGACGTCATCGTGCGCTTCAACGGGCGCGGCGTGGAGAACTCCGCCGACCTGCCGCGCATCGTCGCCGCGGCCCAGCCGGGGGCCCGTGTGGCCGTGGAGATCTTCCGGGGTGGCCAGTCGCGCAGCCTCACGGTCGATGTAGGTGAATGGCAGGATCCGGAGGCCGAGCCCGAGGGCAACCCCGCTGCGAGCAGCGGCGCAGCGCCGAACCGGCTCGGGCTCGAACTCGCCGTGCCGACGCCGGCGCAGCGGCGTGAGCGCGCGATCGAGCGCGGCCTGATCGTGCAACGCGCGCAGGGTACCGCGGCGCGCGCCGAGATCGTCCCCGGTGATCTCGTGCTCGCCGTGGTGGTGGGCGGACGGCAGGTGGCGCTCGACAAGCTCGAGGACTTCGATCGCATCGCCGCCGAGCTCAAGCCAGGGCAGCAGGTGACCTTGCTGGTACGTCGTGGCGAGGCAACGTCCTACGTCAGCCTGAGGGCTGCGCGATGAGCGCACCGAAGCGCTTTACCGTGATGAGCCGCGAGTGGTGCCACCTGTGCCACGAGTTGGTCGATGCCCTGCGCCCACTGGCGGCGGAGTACGGCTGGGCGATCGAGGTCATCGACGTCGACCAGCACCCCGAGCTCGAGGCGCGTTGGGACGAACTCGTGCCCGTGCTGCTGCACGGAGAGCACGAGCTGTGCCACTACCATCTCGACGAGGCCGCCGTTCGCGCTTATTGCAGCGGTTTTCCGCTAGAATCACGGGCTTGACGCGGTCAGGCCACCCGAGCCTCCGAACCCACGAACTCATTCCGAAACGGGTGCTGCAAG
>CAYLTE010000221.1:0-6919 GCA_964386195.1 uncultured Burkholderiales bacterium
TACGGCTACGGCGACGGCGACGGCTACGGCTACGGCGACGGCTACGGCGACGGCTGGTAACAGATGGACGATCTACCCCTCCTTCGCTTTCGCAACCCAGGAATGGCCAAGCCCGAGCGCGGCCCGCTCGTCGCGCCGCTCGCGCTCGGGACGCTGGCCTGGGCGGCGTGGTGGTCACTGTTCGCTTACTGCTGGAGCCTGGCATGAGCAGCCTGCTCGATCAGCCCAAGCCGCCGCCCCCCCCCAGCAAAGCGCGGACGGTAACGAAGCTCAACGCCAAGGCGCCTGTCTCGCGCTCCATCGACGAGGCAGACGAAGTCGCGGAGCATCCAGCGCGGCGCGGGAATCGAGTCCGCAAAGTGCCTGGCGCTAAGCGAGGCCGCATGTCCTGGCGGAACGAGCCCGATTGCGTGAAGGCACGCGTGCTGCGCGCGATGCTTGGCGGTCCGATCCAGCGCCGGGGCCTGGCCGAGCTGCTCGAATGCCAGCCAGAGGACATCGACTGGGCTACCAAGGACCTCGCCAGCGAGGGCCTCATACAGCGCACAGGCGCGCGTCGCTTTCGCTGGTACGACATCACTGAACAGGGGCGCGAGCTGGCACAGCAGCTCGAATCTCGCGCCCGGGAACCATCGCCACCGCGTCGTCGGCCGGACGTGGACGTGGCGGCAGATCGCAGCCCCGTTACAACTTCGGCGGGGAAGCCAGCCTGCGATTCAAACGCCGGCAGCCGGCGCGGTCCCGTTGCGGATCTGGGCACCTCTTCCCCCTATTCCGCAGCCGTGAGCCGGTGTCTTGAACGATGGTTTTCGTGCGGGATTTTCCTGATCGGCATGAGCGACACGCATGTCCAGTTGGCGATCCCGATCGAGCGCATCACCGACCCCAGTGTCATGGGGATGATCAACCTGGAGAGACCATGAGACTTGCGAAGATCTATCTGCAGCTGGCGCGGCGGTTGTCGCACCTGCAGACGAAGGCGCAGCGCCACGCGTGGGTGCGCGCGAAGCTGCAGTACCCGTCCCCGCGCGTCGCGATCAGCACTGCCCCGGATCTGGGGCGTAGCGACCTGTGGCGATTCCGGAGGGCGGCCTGATGCAGCGGCTCGCACTCCCAGCCGGCCTGCTGTTCGCCCTTATGGCCTCACAAGGCGCGGCACTCCAGCGCCGAATCCTCGAAGCCCGTAGCGGCATGCGGCCCGTGTATCACAGCACGCCTTCCCGCGTCACTGGAGCGCGAAGGGACGGGACCTGGCGCGGGCGCTGGATCGGCTCGATGAAGGTCTCACGAATCGGCAAACGCTAAGGAGGGCAGTTTGAAAGGCAGCAACGAGCTCAAGCTGAACGAGGCAACGATGATTGCCGCCGTTCAGCACTACCTCAATTCGCAGTTCTCTCCCGGCAAAGCGCCACTCGTCAAGTCCGTGAAGGCGGAGAAGTCGGGATACAGCAGCGAAACGTTCGCGGTCAGCGTTCAGGAACCGGAGACCACCGAGGAGAACCCTGCATGATCCTCATCGGACTCACCGGCCGGGCCCAGTCCGGCAAGGACAGCGTCGCCGACTACCTCGAGGTGCAGCACGGGTTCATCGGGATGGCGTTCGCCGACCCGATCAAGAACGCCATCGACGTGATGTTCGGAGAGGACGTCGACGACGGTCGCGACAAGGAAGCGCCGATCCGCTGGATCGGCAAGTCGCCACGCGAGCTCATGCAGACGCTTGGCACCGAGTGGGGCCGGCAGATGATCTGCGAGGACATCTGGGTGCGCTGCTTGGGGAACGCCATGTCCGAGAACCTGGACACGAACGACCCGCACCCCATCGTGATCGCCGACGTGCGCTTCGAGAACGAGGCGCGCTGGATCCGGAATCACGGCGGGAAGATCTGGCTGATCCGGCGCCCAGACGCCGCACCGGTCCGCCCTCACTCATCGGAGGACGGCATCCCAGAGGAGCTGCTCAACGGCATCATCGACAACGACGGCACGCTGGCCGAGCTGCACAAGAAGGTCAACGTGGCGCTGCTGATGAGCTTCACCGGCATCCCGCAGATCGTGCAGGAAGTGGCGCAGTAACTCGCGCACCCATCACCACTGGAGATTACCGTGGCAGTCCGTTCCATTACCGACACCTTGCGCGCCCTGAGAGGCGGCGCGTTCCTCGACGAGGCCAGCGACATGCTCGCCGACCTGGTCAAAACGGTCGACTCCTCTGGCAAGCCCGGGAAGCTGACCATGGAGCTGACCGTAAAGCGCGCTGGCCGCGGCTCCACCGCGATGATCGTCGCCGACAAGCTGGAGCTCAAGAAGCCCAAGGAAGAAGCCAGCGTCACCACGCTGTTCGGTACCCCCGAGGGCAATCTTCTCGCCGAGGACCCACGGCAGCAGAGGCTGGAGTTGACCGTCGTGCCGGAAGACAAGAGCACGCTGGTCAAGATCGACAACCACTAACCGACCAGGAACACCATGGATAGCGAGTATCAACCGAACATCGCCGAGACGATCTACCGGGAGGCGATGAAGCCGGAAGTCAGCTCGGCGCATGACATGCCGTTCACCGCGTCGCCGCAGCACTGGACGCTGCAGCCCCGCGAGGATCTGCTGCCGCAGCCCCTGCGCAAACGGGGCACGACCACTCTGGACGAGGTGGGTAGCTTCGTGGCGGTGGTGAACCGCCACAAGTCCAGGGCAACGCAGATCTACTGCCAGGCGGACTTCGTCAAGGGGGACGTGAGCCTTGTTGCCGTGCTCAACGATCACGACACGGAGGTCGCGAACTGGGGCGATCACCAGGCAACGCTCTCACCACCGAAGTCGGTCGAGTGGAATCGCTGGACCGGAGCGAACCGGAAAGAGATGCAGCAGGCCGAGTTCGCGATGTTCATCGAGGACAACATCGGGGACATTGCCGCCGTCGAGGGCATGCCCACGGGCTCGCAGATGCTCGCCATGGCACTCAACTTCGAAGCGAATCGGGACATGCGCTTCAAGTCCGCAGTGCGGCTTCAATCGGGTGGCGTCCAGATGCACTTCGTCGACGACGACGAAAAGGAAACCGCGAAGCAGATGCAGGTCTTCGAGCGATTCTCTCTCGGGCTTCCTGTGTTTCTGCGCGGGCCCGCCTACCAGCTCGACGCGAGGCTCAAGTACCGCGTCAGGGATGGCAGGCTGACCTTCTGGTACGAGCTGATTCGACCAGACAAGGTGATCCAGCACGCGACAGAAACACTCCTCAAGACCGTGTCGGATGGCACCGAGATCGCCGTCCTGTTCGGCAAGCCGGCCGCCGTGAAGG
This sequence comes from uncultured Burkholderiales bacterium, assembly GCA_964386195.1. Classification (GTDB taxonomy): domain Bacteria; phylum Pseudomonadota; class Gammaproteobacteria; order Burkholderiales; family SHXO01; genus SHXO01. Next base: position 3,296 of record CAYLTE010000221.1, read on the forward strand.
CGATCACAGCGTAGGTAGCACCGATGAAGCGCCGCCCCTGGTCTGCACCCGACGTCGAGCTGCTCCGCCAGCTCTACCCGCACAAGCGCACGGTCGACATCGCAGCGCAGCTGGGCAGGACGGTCGAGACCGTCTTCGTGAAGGCCCGCAAGCTCGGCCTCGAGAAGACTGCCGAGTATCTCGCCTCAGACGCGGCGCGCCGGATCCAGCCGGGCGAGCGGCGCGGCATCGCCACCGAGTTCAAGCCGGGGCAGGAATCGTGGAACAAGGGGCGCAGCTTCGTCGCCGGCGGCAGGAGCGCGGAGACGCGATTCAAGCCCGGCAACCGGCCCCACACCTGGCGCCCGATCGGCAGCTTGCGCCTGCGCGCGGACGGCTACCTCGAGCGGAAGATGACCGACACGGGCTATCCGCCGCGGGACTGGGTCGCCGTCCACCGCCTGGTCTGGGAGGCGGCACACGGGCCGATCCCGGAAGGCTACGTTGTCGGATTCAAGGGCGGGCGGAAGATCGTTGTCGAGGAGGAGATCACGCTCGATAAGCTCGAGCTCGTGCACCGCACCGAACTGATCCGACGCAACACAGTGCACAACCTGCCGAAGCCGCTGGCGGACACCATTCGCACGAAGGCCGTGCTGACCAGGATCATCAACCGGAGAGAGAAGGATGAGCGGAAATAACGTCAGCGACCTGCGCGCGCACCTGTTCGAGACGATCGCTGCGCTGCGCGACAAGAACGATCCGATGGACATCGACCGCGCGAAGGCGATCAGCGAGGTCGCCACGACGATCATCAACACCGCGAAGGTCGAGGTGGACTACATCCGCGCCACGGGGAGCACCGGCACGTTGCCGTTCCTGGAGCACAAGCCGGACGAAGAGACGGACCAGGCCGGAACAACGCAGGAGAAGCCGGGGATTCTGGGGCGGACCGTGCACAGGATCAAGGGATAGTCGATGCGAGTCAACGTATACAGCCAGGAGCTGACCACCGAGGTGGCCGAGATCCACAAGATGAGCAACACAGGGGTGATTTACTGCGCCGCGCAGTTGATGCTCCATTCCTCTCCGATGCTCCACCACCCGCCTCAGGACGACGACCGTAGTGCGGTGACCTTTTGGCTGCCGAGGTCGCCGCAGCGCCGCGAGGAGATGGCTCAAGCGTTCGAGCGGATCGCGCAGATCTTCCGTACCGCACCGCCCGAGACCGGGCTGGACTGATGAAATCTCCGAATGCCATCTTCATGACCGCCCACGCCTGGCTGATCACGGCAGGTTTCCTTGACGGATACAGGATGCTTGGAGCACTCGTCATGGGCGGCCTCCTTTTTTGGGCGGCAAGCCGCGCCAAGTAACCCATGCCCTCCCCGTTCCTTGACGCCGACGCTCTCTTCGAGCTCACCGGCTACCGGCACCCCGCGAAGCAGGCCGAGATCCTGCGCCGCGAGCGAATCCGGTTTACGCTCAACAAGGATGGGGAGCCGCGCGTGCTGTGGGCGACGCTGCAGGGGCACGAGGCACCGCCTCCCCAGGAAGAGCCGCAGATCAACTGGGACGCCGTCCGCTGACGCCATGGGCCGCCGCCGCTCGGTCAACACCGACCTGCCGAAGTACGTGCGCCGCCGCCGCCTCGCCGGCGGCGGGGAGCGGTTCTACTTCGACCATCCCAGCGGCAAGCGCGAGGCGCTGGGCGGCGACTACTGGAAGGCGCTGGAGCGCGCCAGGAAGATCGTCGGGGAGCCATCGTCCGCCACGATCGGCAGCGAGCTCGAGGTCTACGCGCTCGAGTATTTGCCCACGGTGAAGGCCTCGACGGCGAAGGGCTACCGCAGCGCGATCGGGCGCTTGGCCAAGGTGTTCGGCCAGGTCACCTACTCGCAGATCAAACGGGCCGACCTGGTGAAGTACGTGAAGCTCTCGACGCGGAAGATCCGCGCGAAGAATGACGTCGCCACGCTGTCGAGCTTCTGGTCCTGGGCGCTGAACGAGGGCCGCACCGAGGTGCCGAACCCGCGCATCGGTATCGAGTTCAAGGCGCTGCGCAGGAAGGGCCTACGCCCGCCCACGCAGGAGGAGTTCGACGCCGTCTACCAGAAGGCCGATCGCATCCTGCGCGACGTTCTCGACCTGCTGCACCTGACCGGCCAGGACGTTCGCGTCGTGCTCGGCTGGCGCCGGGAGCACTTGCAGCCGGGCTGGCTCGACACGACCAGGTCGAAGACCGAGCACCCGATACGCATCGAGCTCGTGGGCGAGTTCGCTCAGGTGGTGCAGCGGTGCCTCGAGGGACCGGTGAAGTCGCTGTACATCGTCTCAGACGATCGCGGCCAGCGGCTCACCTACATGCGCGTGTGGAACCGCCACAAGAAAGCCTGCGAAGCGGCCGGCGTGCATTTCGAACTACGGGCGATCCGGCGCAAAACCGGCTCGGACGCCGACTCGCTCGAGCACGCACAGGAGCTGCTCGGGCACGCCGACACCGCGACGACCAGGCGGCACTACCGCAAGGGCGAGCTGGTTCGGCCGTTGAAGTGAGGAGTCCCAATGAGCCAGGGTTATCCAAAGCTGGCGGACCTGTTAATCAGCCGGCCGACCAAGCGAATGACCCAGATCCGTATCGCTTGGAAGATCGGCATCTCTACCGGCGGCGGTCATTGGATCACTGACAATGCAACCAACCGAGAACAGCTTGGCTCAAGTTGCTACGCCTTGAATCTAAAGTACGGTCACGGCACACACTGGATTGAAGAGCGCGAGGCATGACCAGTTCCTATCCCGCCGAGGTTCACGCCACCGTGCTGACGAAGAGGGACGTCGAGCGGTGGGCAGAGGAAAGGTGCGTATTGCATTGCGCGGAAGAAACCAGCTCGCAGGATCTGTATGACGACTACGTTGCGTGGACGTCGTCGACGGGATGGTTTGTTGCATCCCGCAGGGCTTTTGGTGACGCCCTAACCGAGATGCCTGGCCTCACAAAGCGAAAGACCATGGGCGTCATTGTCTATCGCGGAATTGGACTGGCTTGTATGCCCACGCCACGCGTTCCGAAAAATTCCGCGCCCCAGGAGAAAAATGCCAACGGCACGCAGGAATTGCGAACGGATCAGAGCTCAACCAGTTGAGCATGCGTCGATTCTGATCAGTTCCATGATCACATCGTCGTAGATGCTTTGTTTCATTAATCAGTAGCTTATAAGGCCATCGGTTCCGAAAAACGATGGTCGGTTCCGAAAATGGGGCGCAACAGGTCAGTTCATTATGGGCTTCCCGTCAACGTTCGTGCGCGAACGAAGCCGACGGGCGAGCTGCTCTACTACTACGAGATGCGAGGAGGCAGGAGGATTCGCCTAGGCGCAGACCGGGACTTCGCCGTCCGCTTCGCCGAGCAGGCTACCTCAGACAGCAGACCGTTCAACGAGTCGGTCAAGCACGCCGAAAGGAAGTTCGGGGTGCACCTGATTCCAGCGGGCCTGATCATCGCGCAGGCACGCATCTTCGAAGGCAACTGCGGGGTGTACTTTCTGATTCGCGCCGGCGCGATCGTCTACGTCGGACGAAGTCGCAATGTTCCGCGACGAATCGAACAACATGCGCAGCGCGCCAAGGTCCAGTTCGACGCCTACC
>CAYLTE010000222.1:0-6839 GCA_964386195.1 uncultured Burkholderiales bacterium
GGATCATGGCGCGCGTTCCGGGCGTTGATAGCCTGATTGTCGTGAAGCAGCCGGCGAGCCAGTCGCTCGGTGCATTGCCGCTGGGCAGCTCTGTTGCCCTCCACTGGGATTGGACACGTAGCCTGCTGCTCAGAGAGTAGGCTGACGCTTCTCAGCCCGCTCGGATCTGGCGTAGCGCAAATTTGCATACGAGTGGACACAGTGGGTGCCAGTTCCGGCGATACAATACTTCCGGAACATGCACTGCCCCTCCGACAGGAATTGTATAGAACATACTCTACGACGACGGCTGCCAATCTCCTGCGGCAAAGAAATCGTCATCATCTCTGCTCTTTTTGTTGACCTGCCCAAATTCGCAGCCGCATGCTGCGTACGGCTCTGCATACAGGCAGCGCCCGATCGAGTTGGAGCGGCACCTTGCGCCTCGGCCAATGGGATCCTGAGGTTTCAGGCTTGGTTCTGAAGGCTGAACTCTTTCAGGGATCAGTCGCCATTCTCATCTGGCGATCGGCCGCTTCATGCCTGTAGCGCCCTCACCAGACACCCGGGCCGAATGGCCCTGTCTCCATGCGCACCCGGCGCTGCGAGACCGTGACTTTCGAAACTTTCCTATACTATCACCTTAGAAGAGGGACAGGATGGTCACCGGACTCGCCTCACGCTGGCGCATCGGTTTCGACATCGGCGGGACCTTCACTGACTTCATCCTGTACGACGCCGTTGACGGCAAAGTTCGTCTGCACAAGCGGCTGACAACGCCCCACGACCCATCCATCGCTGCGATGCTCGGCATCCAGGAACTGGTCGAGATGGCCGGGATCGGCCTGGCCGACATCGCGGAGATCGTCCACGGAACCACGCTCGTTGCCAATGCAATGATCGAGCGGAGGGGCGCCAAGCTCGGGTTCATTACGACTCAGGGCTTCCGGGACGTGCTCGAGATGCGCACCGAGCAGCGCTATGAAATTTACGATCTTTTCCTGACGTTTCCCGAGCCGCTGGTCCCCCGCGACCTGCGACTTGAAGTGGCCGAGCGCATCGATCGCGACGGCAATGTCGTGACGCCGCTGGACCCGGATGCCGTACGGCGAGCCCTGCAGCAATTTCTCGACCAGGGTGTCGAAGCGGTCGCGGTCTGCTTCCTGCACGCCTATCGCAACCCTGCGCACGAGCTGATCGTCGGCCGCATTGCGCGCGACGAATTCCCGGAACTGGCCGTTTCTCTCTCGGCGGAAGTGGTCCCCGAGATGTGGGAGTATCAGCGCGGGGTAACGACTTGCGCCAACGCCTATGTGCAGCCGCTGATGGATCGCTATCTCAAGCGTCTGGAGAGCGAGCTGCAGCGGGCTGGCTTCCGCGGCGTGCTGCGGCTGATGCATTCGGCAGGCGGGCTGATCGCACCCGATTCGGCGCGAGCCTTCCCGGTACGTCTTCTCGAATCTGGGCCGGCTGGCGGCGCGCTCGCGACAGCGCTGTTCGGCGGGCTTGCTGGCAAGTCCGATGTGCTGTCCTTTGACATGGGCGGTACCACCGCGAAAGCCTGCCTGATCGAAGATGGCGCAGCCGAGATAGTGCCGATGATGGAGGCTGCGCGGGTTCATCGCTTCAAGCGCGGCTCCGGTCTGCCGATCAAGGCGCCAGTCGTGGAGATGATCGAGATCGGCGCCGGGGGCGGCTCAATCGCGTCCATCGACGAGGTCGGATTGCTGAAGGTCGGGCCGCATTCGGCAGGCTCCGATCCCGGCCCGGCCTGCTATGGGATGGGCGGCACCGAGCCCACGGTCACCGACGCAAACTTGGTGCTCGGTTACTACGATCCTGGTTTCTTCCTCGGTGGGCGGATGACGCTCGACGAGGTCGCGGCGAAGACCGCCGTGGCGGGTGTCGCCAGGCGGCTCGGCCTGTCCCTGGAGGACGCCGCCTGGGGAATCCACAAGGTCGTCACGGAGAGCATGGCCGCAGCCGCCAGGGTCCATCTGGTGGAAAGAGGCAAGGACCCTCGCCGCTTCGCCATGGTTGGCTTCGGCGGTGCCGGGCCGGCGCATGCCGCGGGTGTCGCCCGTGCGCTCGGCATGCGCGAGGTGATCATTCCGCCGGCTTCAGGCGCAGCTTCCGCCCTCGGCTTCCTGGCCGCGCCCCTTTCCTTCGAGACGGCGCGATCGCTGCTGACCGAGCTTCGCCCCGGCTTCGATGCGGCCGGCCTCAATGCGCTGCTCACCACGCTGGAAGCCGACGGGCGCCGGCAGATCGAGGCAGCCGGGGTGACGCCAGCCGATGTTCGCGTCGAGCGGAGCGCCGACATGCGTCTGGTCGGCCAGATGCACGAGATTTCTGTCCGCCTGCCGGACGGCGAGGTAACGCAGGAGAGCCTCACCTCAATTCTTGCGGCCTTCGCGAGTGCCTACGAGGCGCGCTACACGGCGGTGTTCGAAGGCGCGCGCGTCGAGGCTCTGAACTTCCGCGTCCGCTGTACCGGCCCCGAGCCCAAGCTGTCCCTGAAGGGCGCGGCTTCGGGCGGCGACGCCTCCAGGTCGAGGAAGGGCAGCCGCCGCGCCTGGTTCGAAGGTGGCTGGCACGACGCTGTCGTCTATGACCGGTATGCGCTGACGCCGGGCGATCGCATTGCCGGGCCGGCGATCATCGAGGAGCGGGAAGCGACGACGGTCGTGCCACCGGGCGATGCCGTTGCCGTGGACGACGTGCTCAACCTCCGCATCGAAATCGGCAGCACCGGTTCGGTGATCGATCTGGTCACGAAGGATATGCCGCTCGCGGAGGCAGAGGCACGGATCGAAGCGGATCCGATCGCGCTCGAGATCATGTGGAGCCGGCTGGTCAACGTGGTCGACGAGATGTGGCTGACGGTCTGCCGCACGGCGTTCTCGCTGGTGATCTCGGAGGCCCAGGATTTCGCCAGCGAGATCCTCAGCCCGGAGGGCGAGACGCTGGCGCATTCGCCGAGTTCGATGCCGGTCTTCAATCTGGCCATGCCCAGGGCGGTCAAGCTGCTGCTGGAGAAGTTCCCGCCCCACACGCTGAAGCCCGGTGACGTGCTGATCACCAACGATCCGTGGCATTGCGCGGGGCATCTCTTCGATATCTGCGTGATCACCCCGGCCTTCCATGAAGGTCGCATCGTCGGTTTGCTGGGTACCGTGGGCCACGTGTCGGACATTGGCGGCACGCGCGATGCCATGCGCGCGCGCGAGGTCTACGAGGAAGGCCTGCAGATTCCTCCCATGAAGCTGTTTGATGCGGGACAGCCGAACGAGACGCTGTTCACGATGATCCGTGAGAATGTCCGCAAGCCGGAGCAGGTGCTCGGAGACCTGCACTCCTTCGTCGCGGCAAACGCGCTCGGTGCTGAGCGACTTCTGCACTTCATGGATGAGTACGGCATGCGCGACCTGCGCGCGCTTGCCTCCGTAGTGCAGCGCCGATCCGAGGAGGCGATGCGCGAGGCGATCTCCCGCATTCCGGACGGCATCTATGCCTCCGAGCTGTGGAAGAACCCGCTGGGCACGCGCCTGCGCTTCCCTCTGAAGCTGGTGGTCTCCGGCAACTCCATCGAACTGGACTTCGATGGCACTCCGCCGCAGATGGAGCAGGGTGGCCTCAACTGCACGGCGAGCTATGCGGCCTCCGCCTCGGTCTATCCGCTGAAATGCGTTCTCAGCCCGAACCTGCGCGGCAACGCGGGGTGCTACCGCCCCCTGAGCTACAAGGCGCCGGAGGGGTCGATGCTCAACCCGCGCAAGCCGGCCTCGGTCGGCTTGCGGACGCGCCTGGGCTGGTATCTGCCAAGCAATGTCCTGAACGCGCTCTCGCTGGCCATGCCGGATCGTGTCCGCGCACATACGGGCCTGCCTGCCCCCATCAACATCTACGGGCGGGATTCAGCGGGGAATGTCTATTCGGACCTGCTGCTCATGGGCGGTGGACAGGGCGCTGGCGCGACCCGTGACGGCTACGGGACGCTGCTGTTCCCGATCTCGGCCGCCAACACCTCGACCGAGCTGTTCGAGGTGCGGGTGCCCGTGCTGATCCGCGAGAAGATATTCGTCCCGGATTCGGGAGGCGCCGGCCGCCAGCGCGGTGGCGTGAGCCAGAGGATCCAGCTCCGCAAGCTCAAGGATGACAGCCTGCCGACGCTCGTTTCGGTCTATCCGGGAGGAGCCCATAATGAGGTGGACGGCCTGTTCGGGGGCAAGCCCGGCAGTGTCGCGATCGGGCGGGTCATCGATGCCGACGGCAACGTCATTGACGATTGCGGCGTCGGCAAGTTGGTGCAGCTCACGACGCCCGATCAGATCGTGGAAGTGGTCATGCAGGGCGGATCCGGCTTCGGTGTTCCACAGGAGCGAAGCATGGAGGCGATCCAGGAGGACCTGCGTCTCGGGCTCGTCACACCCGAAGGGATCGCGCGCGACTACGGCGTTTCGCTTTCGCATCCGGCCTCGACGCAGACCGCAAAGGAGACGGCACCGACGGCCTGAACGTCAGGCAAGGGAGGCTAGGCCAGACGGATAACACACAGAAGGGGAGCAGGGATCGATGTGGACTCCGACAAGGCGTGGTGTGCTGGGCAGCGTGGGGGCCGCCGTCGGATTGGCGGAAGCACGCGAGGCGGCGGCGCAGACGCGGCGTATCCTGGTCGTTGCGAGTCATTCCGACGTCCAGAGCCTCGATCCGCATGTCGCAACCGGCGCACCCCAGACTTTTGCGCTGCGCAACCTGTATGACGGCCTGCTGCGGATCACGGGCAACCCTCCGCAACTCATGCCCGGACTTGCCGAATCCTGGAGCGGGTCGGCGGATGGCCGCGAGTACGTCTTCAAGCTGAATCCGCGCGCCACGTTCGACGACGGTTCGCCCGTGGACGCAGAGGCCGTGCGCTATTCCTTCCTGCGTGCGCTTCGCTTTCCGCGCGGCAATGGCTGGATGATCCAGGGGATTCTGAACGCATCGAGCGTGGAAGCGGTGGATCCCCGGACAGTGCGGATCCGGCTGATCGCGCCGTTCGCTCCCTTCCTTCAGGTCCTGCCATGGATCTGGGTCGTCAATCCCCGCGTGGTCGAAGCGAATAAGGGAACCAACGACGCCCAGACCTGGCTGCAGCGCAATGCCGCCGGATCCGGGCCGTTCCGCATGAAGCGGTTCGAGACGGGCAATCTGTGGGAGTTCGAGCGCCGCACGGATGACTGGCACGAGGGCGGCGGCAATCTGACGGGCGTCATCTGCAAGGTCATGCGCGAAGCGGCCACACAGCGGCTGGCGATCCAGCGCGGTGAAATCCATATCGCGATCGACGTTCCCAGCGACGATGTCGCCGCGCTGAAGAACAGGCCGGGCGTCGATGTGGTCATGGAGCGCGACTACCGCACCTTCCAGATCAAGATGAACTCCAAGCATGGCCCGCTCGCGGATATCAATCTGCGCAAGGCGGTGTCCCATGCCTTCAACTATCAGGGACTGCTGGAGGCAGCGGGCTATGCGGAGCTGATGCGCGGTCCGCTGCCGGAAGGCATGATGGGCTTCGATCCGGATCTGGAAGTCTACCGCACGGATCTCGACAAGGCGCGTGCCTACCTTGCCAGGTCAGGCGTGCCGAATGGCGGGATCAAGCTGACCATGACGCATGTGTCGGGCCTGGAGCAGACCCGGCGCGCCGGCCTCGTCCTGCTCGACAGCCTGCGCCAGCTCAACATCCAGCTCGATATCAAGCCCGTTCTTTGGCCGGACTTCGCGGCGTCCACGGCGAAGCCGGAAACGACCCCGGACTTCTTCCCCATCTACCAGTCGGCGCAATACAACGATCCGGACAACCTCGCCTTCGCCGGCTTCCACTCCTCCCGCATGGGGACCTGGACCAACCCGGTCTACTCGAATCCGGCCGTGGATGAGGTACTGACCCGGGCACGATCGGAGACCGATCCGGAGGTCCGTCGGCGCCTGTACGGGGAGTTTCAGAAGCTCGTCGTGGCGGATGCACCCGACATCTTCGGGATCCTGGAGCTGCGCAAGATCGGCGTGCGGAGCAACGTCCAGAACTTCGTGCTCAGTCCGATCGTCGGCAGTTCGTTCGAGTTGCTTCCGCTCTCGCTGGGCTGATCGGTCCGGACATGCTGGGCTTTGCCGTCCGCCGCATCCTGCTGCTGGTGCCGGTCCTGTTCGGACTTACTGTGCTGGTGTTCCTGATTGCCCGGCTGCTCCCGGGTGATCCCGCCAGACTGGCCGCGGGCCCGAATGCGTCGGCGGCCGAGGTGGCCGCGCTGGCGCAGGAACTGGGCCTGGATCGGCCGCTGCTCGAACAGTACTGGGCCTATCTCCGCGGCTTGTCGCAGGGGGACTGGGGCGTATCGATCTTCACCCGCAGCCCGGTCCTGGATGACCTTGCCGTGTTCCTGCCGGCGACGCTGGAACTCATCCTCGTGGCACTGCTGGCCGCGGTTCTCGCGGGCGTTCCCGCCGGCCTGATCGCGGCCGCCTATCGCAACCGCTGGCCGGACGTGCTGTCGCGCGGTATCTCGATTGGCGCCATCTCGACGCCGCGTTTCTTCCTGGGGCTGCTGCTGCAGCTCGGCGTGGCCATGCATCTCGGCTGGTTGCCGTTATCGGGACGCTTCCCGCTCACGGAAAGCCCGCCACCGACCTGGAGCGGATTCCTGACGGTCGATGCACTTGTCGTCGGAGACATGCATGCCCTGGGCATCGCGCTTCAGCATCTGATGCTCCCGGCCCTGACCATGGCCTTGTCGCCTTTCGCGACCATCACGCGGATGATGCGCGCCTCGACCGTCGAGATTCTGCAGCAGGACTACGTGCTGACCGAGCGGGCG
>CAYLTE010000223.1:0-6765 GCA_964386195.1 uncultured Burkholderiales bacterium
CCTGGGCGATGACGGGCTGGCGGCTGGGCTTCGTGGCGAACCGCAAGCTGGCGCCGTTCTTCACCACCTGGATCACGAACACGGAATCGTGCGCCTCGCAGATCAGCCAGTGGGCGGCGGTCGAGGCGCTCGACGGACCCCAGGACGACGCGAAGCGCATGCGCGACATCTTCTTCGAGCGGCGCAACCTGATCGTGGAACTGCTCAACCAGGTGCCGGGCGTGACCTGCCAGTCGCCCGGGGGCGCGTTCTACGTGTGGCCGAACGTGACCGAGGCGTGCGCGATGACCGGCGCGAAGGACTCGGAGGAGTTCCGGGCGCGACTGCTCAACGAAGCCGGCGTGGCGGTGCTGGCCGACATCCACTTCGGACCGCGCGTGCCGAACGAAGGCCAGCACATCCGCTTCAGCTATGCGGCGTCGAACGAGGCCATCCGCGAGGGCATTGCGCGGATGGCGAAGTTCATCCAGGCGAACACGAAGGGAGCGCGCAGCGCAGCGTGATCGCGGTGCGGACCGCAACGAGACGCTTCGGTTCAAAAAAAACGGGAGTTGCCGATTGACGCCGTGAATCTCCGCATACGATAATCATTCGCATTATGAAAGGGCAGGGAGCAGACCGGTGTCAGTGTTGACGGCGATGCCAGAAGACGGGCCGCGCTCGCCGACCGCACTGGTCGGGGTGGTGGCGGCGCACATCGCGCTCGCCTGGGGCTTGACGCAACTTGTGCTGCATCCCGATCGACTGCCGGAGCCGATCGTCATCGCGCTTCTGCCCGATGCATTGCCGGAGCCCGACGTGCAGGCGCAGCCCCTTCCGCAGGCGGACGTGGCGCCTGTGGTGCGTCGCACGCCCCGCCCGCGCCCGGTGCAGCCGGAGACGATCATGCCGCCACCGCGGCCGGAGATCGTGGAACCGGTACCCGTGCCGCCCGTGCCCGCACCGGTGGCCCAGCCTGCCCCGCTTCCGGTCCCGCAGCCGCTGGCGAGCGAGTCCCTTCCCATGCCGGAATTGGCGCCGGCCGCCGACCCGGCGCCCCAGCCCCCCGCGCCGTTGCCCGTGGCGCAAGCACCGGCCGAGCCGGCCCCTGCAGCGGTCGAGGAAGTGCCCCTCAGCCAGCCGCTGTTTGCTGCCGATTACCTGCGCAATCCCAAGCCGCGCTACCCGATGATTTCGCGTCGGATGGGCGAGGAGGGTCTGGTGAAGTTGCGTGTGTACGTGACCTCCGCTGGCGAGCCGCGGCAGGTGGAACTCAAGGAGAGCTGCGGCTTTCCGCGCCTCGACCAGGCTGCCCTGGACGTCGTGAGAAACTGGCGCTTCGTGCCGGCGCGGCGCGGAGAAGCACCCGTGGATGCGTGGGTCGTGGTTCCGATCCGCTTTACCCTGAAAGGATGACGTGATGACGCAGCAGACTGCTTTCGGCTTCGGCCACTTCCTGTCCCAGGCCGATGCCGTCGGCCTCACCGTGCTCGGTATCCTGTTCGTGATGTCCGTGTCGAGTTGGTACCTGATTCTGGTGAAGTCCGTGCGCAACGTGCAGACGCGGCAGAAGTCGCGCGACTTCCTGGCGCGCTTCTGGAGCGCCGCCTCGCTCGACCAGGTTGCCGCGGACCTGAGCAAGACGCCGGCGCAGGAACCCTTCGGGCGCCTTGCCGCGCAGGGCATCGCCGCCCAGGCGCATTGGGACAAGTCCTCCGCGGCGAGCCTCGCCAAGGGGGCGGGGCATGACGAATTCATCACGCGGTCGATTCGTCGTGCGATGACCCAGGAGACCGCGCACTCCGAATGGGGCCTGACCGTGCTCGCCTCGGTCGGAAGTGCCGCGCCGTTCGTGGGCCTGTTCGGCACCGTGTGGGGCATCTATCACGCGCTGCTCGCGATCGGCTTCAGCGGCAAGGCCTCCCTCGATGCGGTCGCCGGCCCGGTGGGCGAGGCGCTGATCATGACCGCGCTCGGTCTGGCCGTGGCGATTCCCGCCGTGCTGGCCTACAACGCGTTCGTGCGCGCCAACCGCCTGCTGATCACCGAGCTCGACGGCTTCGCACATGACGTGCAGGCCTTCCTCGTGACCGGTTCGCGGGTCGCCGGGGGCGCGCGTGGCCGCAGCATAGCAGGGTCGGCGGCCGGAACGCGTTCCGCTGCCGCGGGAGCCGTCTGATGGCATTCGGAGGGTTTACCGACGGGGACAACGCCCGTCCGATGGCGGAGATCAACATGATCCCGCTGATCGACGTCATGCTCGTGCTGCTGGTGATCTTCATCGTCACCGCGCCGCTGCTGACGCACGCCATCCGCGTCGACCTGCCGGAAGCCAGTACGCAGGTCAGCGTATCGCCGCCGCAGAGCATCGACCTGACCATCGACGGCCAGGGCCAGGTCTTCTGGGACTCGGACCGTATCGAGAAGTCCGATCTCGAGGCCCGCTTCATGCGCATCGCCGGGCAGGATCCGCAGCCCCAGCTGCGCCTGCGCGCCGAGCGCACCACACAGTACCAGGTGCTGGCCGAAGTGCTGGCGCTCGCGCAGAACACGGGCGTCACGCGGCTTGCCTTCATCACGGAGCCGGTGCGCGAATGAACGACAGCCGTTCCGCGCCCCATTGCCCACCGCAGGACGCCGGTTCGCGCACGACGAAGGCCGCGTCGCGTCCCAGTGTGCCGAGCAGCGAGCTGTTCAAGGGGTGCCGGGAACTGGTGATCGAGCACAACGGCGAGACCTACTCGCTGCGCCAGACCAGCAAGGGAGGGTTGATCCTGACCAAATAGCCCGGCGGGCCTGCAGGGCCCCCAGCATCACGCTTCATCGCTAGCCAGCCATTCCGCTCTTCCGGCGGTAGCCAGCCATTGCGCTTATTTACCGCACAGGGAGACCAGAATGAAAAAGAGGTTCGCCGCGCGCGCCCGCCGCGCCGCTGCTGTTCGTGCCGCTTTCGGACGCACGGCCCATGACATCCCGAGAAAGAACGACACACTGGCCGGCACGCCGCAGCGGTTGTTGCCGATCGGCGCGCTGCTCTCCGGCATGGCGCTGACGGTACCCGCCGCCGCGCAGGAGGAAGTGACCACGCCGCAGGTGGACGTGGAAGCAACGCGCGAACGCGACAGCTACCAGCCCGAACTCACCACCGTCGGCAAACTGCCGCAGGCCCCCCGCGACATCCCGCAGTCGCTCACCGTCATTCCGCGAACCGTGTTCGAGGATCGCGGCAACGCCTCGCTGCAGCAGGCGCTGGGCAATGCGCCCGGCATCACCTTCGCCGCCGGCGAGGGCGGCCGCATCGGGGACAACTTCTCGATGCGCGGCTTCCCCATCTATGGCGACCTGTACCTCGACGGGATCCGCGACGTGGCGCAGTACAACCGCGACCTGTTCAACATGGAGCAGATCGACGTCCTGCGCGGTGCATCCTCGATGCTGTTCGGCCGCGGCTCCACCGGTGGCGTGGTGAACCAAGTCAGCAAGCAGCCGATGCTGATCGACGCGTACGAGGCCAGCGCCACGCTGGGCAGCTACGGCTACAGCCGCGCGACGATCGACCTGAACAAGGCGATCGGCGATTCCACCGGCCTGCGTTTGAACGCGATGGTGCATGACGCCGACAGCTTCCGCGGAGATGGCCCGCACTACGAGCGCTGGGGCGTTGCTCCATCGGTCACATGGGGTCTGGGCACGCAGCTGGAACTGGGTCTGTCCGTCTTCCATCTGGACGAGGAGAACGTGCCCGATTTCGGCGTGCCTTACTTCCAGAATCGGCCGCTGGACGTGCCGGTCGACCGCTTCTACGGTTTCGCCAACGGTGCCTACGAGCGCTACGAGACGACCATCGCCACTGCCAGTGCGCTGTACCGATTCACGCCCGACGTGTCATTGCGCACGGCGCTGCGCGTGGCCGACTACGAGCGCGACCTGTGGACGTCGGTGCCCAGACTGCCCGGCGGAACCACGGTCGTCACCGACGCCACCGCGGTGAATCGCCAGCGCCAGGCGCGCGGCGGGGAGGAAACGCCGATCATCAGCCAGACCGACCTCAACGCCAGGTTCAAGACCGGATCCTTCGAGCACCTGCTGCTCGCCGGCATGGAGCTGGCATGGGAGGACGCGAAGCGCTGGTCGTACGCACCGACCGGGGCCATCCCGCCCACCACGGTGGGCGATCCCAATCCCTATCCGACACTGCCGGGGGGGTTCTTCGACAAGACGCGAACCGGAGAGGTCAACTTCGAATCGAACAGCATCGGTCTGTACGTGCAGGACATCATCGAGTTCCTGCCCGGATGGAAGGTGCTGCTCGGTCTGCGCTGGGATCGCCTCGACGCCGACTACGAGCGCGCGGAACCTCTCGGCCCGCTCAGCCGCACGGACACCGTGTGGAGCTACCGTACCGGCCTGATCTACCAGCCGGACCAGGCGCAGACGTACTACGTCGCCTTCGGCACCTCGTTCAACCCCTCGGCCGAGCTGTACTCGCTCGACGTGCGCGGCAGCAACACGCCGCCGGAAGAAAGCCGTAACTTCGAGATCGGCGCGAAGTGGGATCTCGCGCGAGGATTGTCGATCCGCACCGCGGTGTTCCGCACCGAGAAGACCAATGAGCGCAACACCGATCCGCTGGTCGCCGACGAGTTCCTGCTGTCGGGGCGACGCCATACCGACGGCATCGAGCTGGAAGTGGCGGGACGCATCACGCCCAACTGGGAGGTGTTCGGCGGGGTGGCGCGCATGTGGGCCGAGATCGACGAATCGATCACCGAATCGCAGATCGGCAATTGGCCCCTATACACGCCGCCGTACACGGCGAACCTGTGGACCGTCTACCAGTTGCCCAAGGGCTGGCAGGTGGGCGGCGGCTTCAATGCCGTGGGCAAGCGCTACGGCAGCAACGCCAACACCAACTATGCTCCGGGGTACATCCGCTGGGATGCGATGGTGAGCTACGTCCAGCCGCGCTACACCTTGCGCCTGAACGTGCTCAACCTGTTCGACACCGTGCACTACGAGACGGTGTACGCGGGCCACGTGATTCCCGGCACCTCGCGCGTGTTCCTCGGTACACTCGAAGTCAAGCTCTGATCCGACTGGAAGGCTGCATGCTGCTGCACGTTCCCGACGTTCTGTCCGAATCCGAGCTGCAGCGCGTGCGTGCCATCCTCGCCAAGGGGGAGTGGGCGGACGGACGCATCACGGCGGGCTCGCAATCCGCACGGACGAAGAACAACCTGCAGTTGCCGGACGACAGTCCGGCAGCGCTGCAGGCGCGCGCGGCGGTCATGGAGGCACTGGGCCGCAGCGCGCTGTTCTTCACCGCTGCGCTGCCGCGCACCATCTACCCGCCGCTGTTCAATCGCTATGGCGGCAGCGCGAACGCCTTCGGCAATCACGTCGACAACGCGGTGCGCACCGTCGCTTCCACCGGCGCGCGCGTGCGCACCGACGTCTCGGCCACATTGTTCCTGAGCGCGCCCGAGGACTACGAGGGCGGCGAACTGACCATCGAGGACACCTTCGGTGTGCAGAAGGTGAAGCTGCCTGCGGGCCACATGATCCTGTACCCGTCGTCCAGCGTGCACCGCGTCGAACCGGTCACGCGCGGCGAGCGGCTCGCGTCCTTCTTCTGGATCCAGAGCATGGTGCGCGAGCCCGAGCGGCGCCGCATGCTGTTCGACATGGACATGGCGATCCTGGCGTTGCGCACCGAGTACGGGGAGATCGGACCTGCGGTCTCGCTGACCTCCTGTTACCACAACCTGCTGCGGATGTGGGCGGAGATCTGACCGCGGTCAAGCCTTCGGTTTCGACGTATCCGTAGGCTGGCGTTCGAGCAGGATGTCTTCCATCCGCGTCTGGATCGCGCTCTTGATCTTGGGATGCGTGAGCACGTAGAAGCGGTTCTCCTGCACCGCGTCGAACACCATCTGCGCCACCTGGTCCGCACTGATCCGACCCGAAGTCACTGCGTGGCGCATCGCTTCCTCGCTGGCGAGTTCTTCGGGCGTCTTGTTGCGCGGCGGATTGCGCAGCATGGCGGGGCGATTGCGCTCGGAATCCGAGATGCCGGTCGGCACGAAGGCCGGGCACAGCACCGACACGCCCACGTTCGCATCGCGCTGGCGCAGGTCGTGGAACAGGCACTCGCTGAGCGTGACCACCGAGTGCTTGGAGACGCAGTAGCTCCCCATGTTGGGAACGGAGAGCAGGCCGGCGACGGAGGCGGTGTTGATCACGTGGCACTCGCCTTCCTGCCGCAGCATGATGGGCAGGAAGGTGCGCACACCGTGGATGACGCCCCACACGTTCACGCCCAGCACCCACTCCCAGTCTGCGAGGGTGTGCTCCCACACCGTCCCGCCGGGGGCGACGCCGGCGTTGTTGCACAGGAGGTGGACGCCGCCGAAGGTGGCGAGCGCCTTCTCCGCGAGGCGCTCGATGTCCTGTGCGCGCGAGACATCGGTGCGGATGCCGACGACGGGAATCTTCGCCTTGCGGAAATCCTGTTCCACGCGGCGCAACGCGTCTTCCTCGATGTCCGCGAGCACCAGCTTCATGCCCTCTGCGGCGAAGCGCTTCGCCATCGCGAGGCCGAGCCCGCTGGCACCGCCGGTGATCACGGCGACCTTGTCGCGGAAATCCTTCATGGGAGGGTTCGGGGAGACGACACGCCGGGGATTCTAGCATGGGGGTCCGCGCCTCCCTCCCGCACCCCTCATTTGCGACGGCGAAGGGCGTTCGGTATTCTCGACGGATTCCTTGTCACCGCAGTCGCGATAC
>CAYLTE010000224.1:0-6760 GCA_964386195.1 uncultured Burkholderiales bacterium
CGAGCACGATGGGTGGCACCTGGGGGGCGACGGTGATGGGTTGCCTCTGCACGCTATCCAGTAACTGCACGAATTCTAACCGCACCATGCTCACCAGAGTCGCGCCATGGCGCAGGCCGTCGAGCAGAATGAGCATCAGCCCGTAGATGTGGAAGAAGGGCAACGCGGCCAGGAGCACGTCCTCGCGCTGGCGTGCCAGCATCACGGTCGCCTGCTGCAATTGCGCAACCATGTTGTACTCGGTGAGCATCACTCCCTTGGGCACACCGCTCGTGCCGCTCGAATACGGCATGGCGGCGACGTGCGTGCGCACGTCCACATCGACTTCGGGCAGCACGCCTGCATCGATGAGCAGATCCGAGAAGTCGGTGGCACCGGGCGCCGCGCCCACGGTGAAGACTCGGCGCACGGCTGTTCCGGCACACGCCTCGATGCAGCGCTGCGCCAGGGTGGGCACCGTCAGCAGGAAGCACGCGCGCGTCTCCTTCACCTGCCGGGCGATCTCCTCGGCGGTGTAGAGCGGATTCATCGTGGTCGCCACGCCGCCGAGCCGGTTCACCGCGAGCAGCGCAACCGCATACTCCGGAACGTTGGGGCAGCAGAAGGCGAACACGTCATCCCGACCGAACCCTGCGGCAGCCAGGCCCTTCGCCGCGCACTCGACATCGCGCGCCAGGCGCGCATAGGTGACCCCCTGCCCGGACGGTCCGTCCACGATGGCCGGACGCTCGCCGTATTCCGGAAAGCGTTCCATGACCAGCTTCCAGACCGGGATCTCCGGAATCTCGACATCGGGGTGTTCGCTTCGATGGATCACGGCTGGCGCTGCCTTCGCTGACGATGACGATGACGTCTAGAGTACACCGGCTTGGCCGTACCGGACCGCACGCCCGAGGAAGGTCTCGCGCTAGGTTGCCGAATCCTCCGGCCGCGCCACGCGTTCGTCCTTGCGCGGCACCGCCGGCCGCAGTGCGAAGCGTGGACGCCACACGCCGATGGCCACGTTGGCGAGTGCGAGCGCCATGATCGTCCAGAGGCCGATCCACTCGCTGCGCAGGACCTCGGCGAGCGCCTGGGGGTCCGCCGCGCCGGAGGCCACCTTCTCGGTGAATTGCGAGCCGCGCTTCGCGTTGGCGACCACGGCACCGAGCGTTCCCTCGAACATGCTGATGCCCAGGAGCGCCTTGATCCACGGCCAGCGGGCATCCATGTACCCGCGGGTCGCGACGATGGCAAGCAGACCGCTGATCAGGACCACCGCGAGCGATGGCATCAGAATCCACTTGCAGACTGCATCGATGCCGTTGCGCACGGCGATGTAGCCCTGAAGCGATGCGGGATCGGCGGTCCAGACGAGCACGATGTGCGCGGCGAGCGCGCCGACGACGCCGATTGCGCTCAGTTCATGCAGAAACTTGAGGACCTGTCGCATGGAAGCGGGCCTGGCCAGCCGACGAATAGGCGCTCGAAGCCTACTGCAATTCGCGGCGGCGCGTTGTGCCGCCCTCGTCGGTTCCGGGCCCGGCCGCCTACCTTCTGCGTACGCGCTCGGCCTCGTCCCAGGCAGTGAGCGCCTGGTAATCAGGAACCCAGCCCAGCCCCTTGCCCGCATCCGAGGACAGTGCGTCCTGCGTGACGACGACGTCGACCAGAGCCGGTGCGTTTGCGAACGCGTCTCGAAGCGCGCCTTCCAGACGCGCCGGATCGGTGACGCGCTCGGCGTGCAACCCGAATGCGCGCGCCATGGCGGCATAGTCGCTCCACGCGAGACAGGTCCCCACCACGCGGCCGCCGTAGTTCATCTGTTGATCCAGCCGCTCGATGTTCCACGCCGCATTGTTGGCGATGATGAACACCGGCTTCGCCCCATGCCGCTTGGCACTGTCGATCTCCATCGCATTGATGCCGAAGGCACCGTCTCCGTTGATGGCGACGACTTGCCGGTCGGGATGCAGCAGGCTCGCCGCGATTGCGAACGGCGTACCCACCCCAAGGCATCCGAAGGCGCCTGGGTCGAGGTAGGTCCGGGGAGCCTCCAGGCCCAGCCGCGCGAAGCTCAGGATGTCGCCGCCATCGGCGATGGTGATCGCGTCCGGCTGCAATACCTTGCGCAAGGCAGCGAAGATCCGATTTGGATGCATGTGGCCGTCATTGCCGGCCGGTGCCTGCTCGAGGCTGGCGGCGTGACTCGCGGCACGCCGGACGTGCTCCGCGCGCAACGACTCGCACCACGCCGCATCCCGCGCCTGCGCCGCAGTCAGGGCGTCGCTCAGCGCATTCAGCGCGAGAGCGGCATCGGCGAACAGCTCCACTTCGCCGCGGCGGTTCTCGCGCAGTTCTTCCGCGTTGTCGCCGATCCGAATCCAGCGGGCGTTGGGAAAGGCTGCCGGTGAGCCGTAGGCCAACTGGTAGTCGAGTTTGCGTCCCACGGCAATGACGAGGTCGGCATCGCGCATCGCCCGCGCCCGCACGGCGCCGACGAAGGCCGGATGCGAAGCGGGAACCAGTCCGCGGCTCTCCTGGGTGTCCAGGTAAACGGCACCGCTCGCATCGAGGAAGCGCTGCAACGCAGAAGAGGCGCCGTGCGCGCCGCGGCCGGTCAGCACCAGCGGACGGGCGGCCCGGGCGATCATCGCTGCAGCGGTCGCCACCGCTGCCGGCTCGGGCGGGATGCGGCGTGCCGCCCGGGTGACGAGGTGCTCGTCGAGCACCACCCCCGCCGGCACGTTTTGACGCAGGACATCGGTGGGCAGTTCGACGTAGACCGGCCCGGGAGGGTTACCGTCGCCCATCGCAGTCGACCAAGCCTTGTCGAGGTCACGCAGGAGGTTGTCGGCTACGCGCAGTGTCCGCGCGCTGCGGGTGATCGGCTTCATGATCGCCACGTGGTCGATGCCCTGCAGCGGCCCGAGATCGTCCTGAGGCACCGGCGCACAGCCGCCGATGAGCAGCACGGGCACCCGCTCCAACTGGGCATTGGCCATGGCCGTCACGCAGTTGGTGACGCCGGGGCCGGCGGTGGCCAGTGCAACGCCCACCTGACCGGTCAGGACCGCGTGGCAGTGCGCCATGTGCACGGCGGCGCCCTCGTCGCGCACGTCGACGATGCGCACGCCGCGCTGTGCGAGTTGGTCCCAGATCGGCTGGATGTGGCCGCCCTGCAGACCGTAGACACGATCGACGCCCTGTGCAACGAGAAACTCGACGACCCACTCGGCGGTCGTCCGAGACGTGATGTTCATGCTGTTCCTTGCGGGCAGGGACTGGCGGACGAAGCCCGCCGCCCCCTGCGATGACGATGGGGGCCCATGCTCACATTGCAGTGCCGTGACGGCTTGATCCAGGTCAAGGGATGCGATCCTCGTTGCGCGCGTGAGAAGCCCACCCGATGTCTTCTCTCTCGTCTTCCGAGGGCTTCCAAGGCGCCTGGCGGTCATCTCTTCGCAACAATCCATCGCTAGGCTCGACTATCCGCCCGCGGCCGCCTGTGCCGCGTCCGGCTGTGCAACTCGTCCAACAAGAATCCGAATGGAATCGACTGCCATGCGCATGCGCACCACCCTCCTCTCCGCCGCGATCACCGCCCTGCTGCCAGGCGCCGCGCTCGCCGACAAGCTCTCGTTCGAACTGCTCGGACGCTACGACACCGGACTGGCCGTGGTCGGCGAGAACACCTCCGGCGAGACCGCCGCACTGCGTGGCAACCGGCTGTTCGTCACCAACGCAACCGACGTCTCCCTGGACATCGTCGACGTCTCCAAACCCGGCTTGCCGAACCTGATCAAGCGCGTCCCGCTGTCCATGTACGGCAGCAGCGTGACAAGCGTGGACGTGTCCTCTAAGAATCTGGTTGCAGTGGCCGTCGTCGGCTTCAAGAAGACGGATCCCGGCACCGTGGTGTTCCTCTCGCGGCAGGGAGACGTGATGCGCACGGCAACCGTCGGCGCGCTCCCGGACATGGTGACGTTCACCCCTGACGGAGGCCGTCTGCTGGTGGCCAACGAGGGTGAGCCCGACTGCTACGGCGCAGGCTGCGTCGATCCCGAGGGCAGCGTGAGCATCGTCGACGTCCTGCCACTCAAGCACCAGTTGCCGGTCAAGACCGTGCGTTTCACGGACGTCGTCATTCCGGATGGCGTGAGGATCTTCGGCCCGAATGCGACGCCGGCGCAGGATCTGGAGCCCGAGTACATCAGCGTGTCCAAGGATGGCAAGACGGCGTGGGTCACGCTGCAGGAGAACAACGCCATCGCCGAGATCGATCTCGACAAGGCGAAGGTGAAAGCGATCCGGCCGCTCGGCTACAAGGATTTCAACGCTGCAGCGACCACCGAGACAACCGTACTGAAGCATCCGCCCAGCATCGGCGTCGCGGGTGGCAAGACGCTCTTTCTCGGGGGGTTCTCCGGTCTGTTCTACGAGGGCCGTACGAAGAGCGGCAAACTGAAGTTCGTCACGCACACCGACCGCGGTCCGAACGGCGAGCCGACCGGTGTGCGGCGCCCCTTCCTGCTGCCCGACTTCACACCCGAGATCGTTCGGATGCAACTCAACCCGCGCAACGGCAAGCTCCGGATCAAACAGCGCATCCCGCTACGCGGACCGGACGGCGCGCTTCTGAGCGGCCTGCCCAACACCGCGATCCCGGGCAACGGCAACACGCCCTACAACGACGAAATCCCGGTCGATCTGTTCGACAACGTGCTGCCGCTCGACCCGCTCGGCGGCGACTTCGAGGGTATCGTGGTCGATGCGCAGGGCCACTTCTGGATGTGCGACGAGTATCGCCCCGCCATCTATCGCTTCGACGCGAACGGCGTGTTGGTCGAGCGCTTCGTGCCGGCCGGAACCGCTGCGGCCGCTGGCGCCGCGCCGGGCAGCTTCGGGATCGAAGCGCTGCCGGCCGTGCTGGCTCAGCGCCGGGAGAACCGCGGCTTCGAGGGCATGGCCCTGCAGAACGGGAAGCTCTACGCCTTCGTTCAGAGCCCCGCGCGCAATCCGGCTTCGCTGAGCAACGGCACGCTCAATGGTCTGCAGAACGTGCGCGTCGTCGAGTTCGATCCTGTCACCCATGCGACGCGCCAGTTCCTCTACGTCATGGACAACCCGTTGCCGGTGGGCGCCGACGACACCCGTGCGGACAAGATCGGCGACGTGGCGGCGCTGCCCGGTGGCGGGCTGCTGGTGGTGGAGCGCGACGACGATGCAATCGACAGCGACGAGCCCGCGACCATCACCAAGAAGGTGTACGCCACCAGCCTGACCGGCGCCACGGCGTTGACGCCCGACCTTGACATCCTCTACAACATCAACGGCGTGACCAAATCGCTCGATCAGATGAGCACGGCTGAACTGGCGACAGTCGGCGTGGCGCCGCTCGCCAAAGTACTGCACGTGGATCTGGCGACTGCGGGTTACGACAAGGTGGAGAAGGTCGAGGGCCTCGCAGTGATCGACGCCGACACCATCGCCGTGATCAACGACAACGACTTCGGCGTGGCCGGCATCAGCATCGACACCGCCACGGGGACGTTCGAGTATCTGCCCGACTACACGCCCGAGCCGATCGTGCTCGGCATCGTGGATACACCCGGTCTCGATGGGTCGGACCGCGACAACGTCATCAACATCCGGAAGTGGCCGGTGTACGGCATGTACCAGCCGGACGCGATGGCGAACTTCCGAGTCGGCCACAAGACGTACCTCGTCAACGCCAACGAGGGCGATGCGCGCGATTACGAGGGCTTTTCGGAGGAATCCCGTGCACGCGCGATCCGCAACCAGTATCCGGCGCTTCCCGAACTTGCGGACGACCGGCAGCTCGGACGCCTCACGGTAACCACTGCGGTGCCGGGTGGCGACCTGTCGCGTCCCTATGTGTTCGGCGCCCGCTCGTTCTCGATCTGGAACGCGGCAACGGGCGCGCTGGTGTGGGACTCGGGCAGTGAACTGGAGGCGCGCACCGCTTCGGCCTTACCTGGGTACTTCAACGCAGACAACGAGGAAGACAACTTCGACAACCGCTCCGACAACAAGGGCCCCGAACCCGAAGGCGTGGCGGTCGGCGAGGTCGACGGTCGCACCTATGCCTTCGTCGGCTTGGAGCGCATCGGCGGCGTGATGGTCTACGACGTATCCGATCCGCGCGCCCCCGAATTTGTCGAGTACCTGACCACGCGCAGCTTCGGCGGCGAGACGCTCGGACCCGACAGCGGACCGGAGGTGCTGCGCTTCGTCGACCGGCACGCGAGCCCGACCGGCAAGCCTATGCTGGTGGTCGCCCACGAGATCACCGGAACGGTGACGATGTGGAGTCTGGGAGGCGGCAAGGGCAAGCATCATGATCGCGACGACGACTGGCACGATCGCTGGGAGGACGACCGGGACTGATACGATCGAGGCGAGGGCTTCGCAGATCCGTGGATCCCTCGCCCGATCGGGCTGCAAGAGCGAGATTCACGCTGCCCAGCAAGCAGTGCAGCGTTCGATCCAGCCTGATTCCCCGACCACTCAGGCCATCGTCTGATGTATTCGATGCGCTGGTGCGTTGTGCTGTGGCGGTGCGCTCATCCACCGCCACAGCCCATCGCCGTCAGGCCGGCAGCGCGACCAGCGGACTTCCGAACATCGGGTCGTCCTTCT
The DNA here is from genome assembly GCA_964386195.1 of uncultured Burkholderiales bacterium. GTDB lineage: Bacteria > Pseudomonadota > Gammaproteobacteria > Burkholderiales > SHXO01 > SHXO01. Next base: position 6,643 of record CAYLTE010000224.1, read on the forward strand.
TCGAAGATAGCGCCTTGTCCAGATCCAGCCCCAATGCCTTGGCCACACCGGCGCCATAGGCCGGGTCGGCGGCGTGGCAGTTGCGGATGTGACGGAACTTGATGAACTCCGGCGCATC
>CAYLTE010000225.1:0-6743 GCA_964386195.1 uncultured Burkholderiales bacterium
GTCACGCGCGCCTTTTCCTGGCTGCCCAACGGGCCGATCCAGCAGTTCTTCAAGGCCCAGGCACAACGCGAGTACTTCGCCTCCAACTTCGACGGTCCCTCCGAGGTCATGCTGGTGACCAACGGCTTGCTGTCCAAGGCGTCCACCGAAGCGCTGCTGTCCAAGCTGCGCCGGGTCGCGAACGAGTTCACCGAGAAGCACCACGCGGAGGCGCACCTGCCGCTCACCGATCGTCGCCCCTTGAGCATGGTCCTCGCCGTGCGCCCCTGGGAGCTGGAGGAGATGCGCGCGCTGCGGCGCCGCCAGCCGGAGAAGGCGAACGGCCAGGCCGCCGCAAAGAAGGCCGAGCCGCGGCTGCGCCCGATCGGCTGAGAATCGGTATGCTGCAAGGCATCATGCAATCGAGCCCACCGATGATCCGCACTGCATTGCTCGCGCTGTTCGCCGCCGTCCTCGGCATTGCCACTCCGGCCTGGAGCCAGGGCCAGGACAAGGTCCTGCGTATCGTTCCGCACTCCAACCTGACGGTCCTCGATCCGATCTGGACCACCGCCTACATCACCCGCAATCACGGCTACCAGATCTACGACACGCTGTTCGGCCTGGACGCCAAGGGCAAGGTCCACCCGCAGATGGTGGACAGGTTCGAAGTGAGTAGCGACAGGAAGACGTGGACCTTCACGCTGCGCGAGGGCCTCGAGTTCCACGACGGCAAGCCGGTCACCAGCGAGGACGTCATCGCGTCGCTGGAACGCTGGGCGAAGCGCGACAGCATGGGCGAGATGCTCATGTCGTTCTCCGCCGGCCTGCAGGCGGTCAACGCCGGCACTTTCCGGCTCGTGCTGAAGGAGCCGTACGGCCTGGTGCTCGAGTCGCTCGCCAAGCCCAGTTCGAACGTGCCCTTCATCATGCCCAGGCGGGTCGCCCAGACGCCTCCGGACCGGCAGATCGACGACTTCACCGGTTCCGGACCCTTCGTCTTCAAGCGCGACGAGTGGAAGCCCGGCGAGCGCGTGGTGTACCTGAAGAACCCGCGCTACAAGCCGCGCAAGGAGGCGCCCAGCGGCACCGCGGGCGGCAAGGTCGCCAAGGTCGACCGCATCGAATGGGTGATCATCAAGGATCCCCAGACCCAGGCCAATGCGCTCGCGGCCGGCGAGGTCGACGTGATCGAGGCCCCGGCGCACGAGTCCTATCCGGCATTCCGCAAGAATCCGCAGATCAAGCTCGTCGAGACCAATCCGCTCGGCTTCAACGCCATCCTGCGCCTGAACCACCTGCATCCGCCCTTCGACAATCCCAAGGTGCGGCGCGCGGCGATGGCGGCCATCAACCAGGTGCCGATCCTGCGCGCACAGGTCGGGCTGCCGGACATGTACCGGACCTGCTTCTCGATCTACCCGTGCGGGACCGAGTTCGCCACGCAGGTCGGCATGGAACTGGTGGCCAAGCCGGACCTCAAGCGCGCGCGCCGCATGCTCCAGGAATCGGGCTACGACGGTACGCCGGTGGTGCTCATGCAACCCACCGACCTCGCCGTGATCGCCAAGCTGCCCGTGGTCACCGCCCAGCTCCTGCGACAAGCGGGCTTCAAGGTGGACATGCAGTCGATGGACTGGCAGACGCTGCTCGCGCGCCGGGCCAAGAAGGACCCGCCCTCATCCGGAGGCTGGAACGCCTTCATGACCGTTTGGGCCAACGTGGACAACCTCAACCCGATCACCCTGCAGGCGGTGAGCGCATCCTGCGACAAGGCGTGGTTCGGCTGGCCCTGCGACGCCGAGATGGAGAAGCTGCGCGACGCCTTCGGCCGCGCCAAGGACGCGGCGGAGCGCAAGCGCATCGCCCACCAGGTGCAGGCACGCGCCATGGAGATCGTCACCCACGTCCCGGTCGGCGAGTACAACTTTCCCGTGGCGGCGCGCAGGGATCTGCGGGGCTTTGTCATCGGGTATTTCTTCGTGCCCTGGAACATCGAGAAGTAGGAGGGCTTGCATGGACGCCTACACGCTCCTGTCATCGCTCGAGAAGTACATGCTCGAGCGCGAGGTGCCGGTCGAGGGGTTGACCGCGGACCCCATGATCATGCTCATGTTCGACTGGTATCGCCGGGTCAAGGTCGACCGCCTGGGAGAGACGGCGCGCGCAGACGTGCTCGTCTACCGCTACGGCGGATGGTCGGAGGGCTGCGCGACCGGCTATCGCTTCAGCCTGATGCGGCGCGTGACGCCCGCGGAGGGTGACGGCGCGACCAGCTTCAACGCCGGCGTCACGCTGATGTTCGATCCCGGCAACCTCGGTCATCTGGAGGCCTTCAGCGCCGCCTCGTCCGACTACGAGACGCTCGATGCGTTCCTGCAGGCCATCGAGTCCTCGCCGGCCTACCGGACGCTGGCCACCGCCAGGCCGATGGGCGCGATGCTGGAGATGGGGGCGCTGCGCTGATTCGTTTCCTCGCCGCGCGCCTGCTCTCCACCATCCCGGTACTGCTGGTGGTCGCCGTGTTCGTCTTCCTGCTGCTGCGGCTGACACCCGGCGATCCTGCCGCGGTCATCGCCGGCGACAGCGCCACGACCGAGCAGATCGAGCAGATCCGCGAGAGTCTCGGCCTGAACGAGCCGCTCACCACGCAGTTCGCCATCTGGTTCGGCAACGTCCTGCGCGGCGACCTGGGCGAGTCGTTTTTCTTCCGCATGTCGGTGGTGGAACTCATCGGCCAGCGCATCGAACCGACGCTCGCGCTCGCCCTGTGCACCATCGTGCTCGCCGTGGCGATCGCCGTGCCGCTGGGTGTGCTCGCCGCCTGGCGCCACGGCGGCTGGCTCGACCGGATCCTGATGGGATTCTCCACGCTCGGGTTCTCGATTCCCGTGTTCGTGCTGGCCTACCTGCTGATCTGGCTGGTGTCGCTGCACCTGGGCTGGCTGCCGGTGCAGGGGTACAAACGGCTGGGCGAAGGCTTCGGGCCGTTCATCCGCCACCTCATCCTGCCCGCGCTCACGCTCTCCGTCATCTACATTGCGCTGATCGCTCGCGTGACCCGGGCAGCCGTGTCGGAAGCGCTGACCGAGGATTTCGTCCGGACCGCCCGCGCCAAGGGCCTGCCCGAGCGTCGCGTCCTGGTGCGGCACGCGCTGGCCAATGCCGCAGTCCCGATCGTCACCGTGATCGGCATCGGACTGGCCCTGCTCATCGGCGGGGTCGTCGTCACCGAGAGCGTGTATGCGATCCCCGGGCTCGGGCGGTTGACCGTGGACGCCGTGCTGGCCCGCGATTTCCCGACGATCCAGGGCGTCATCCTGCTGTTCTCCGTCTTCTACGTGCTGATCAACCTCGCCATCGATCTGGCCTACCTGGCGCTCGATCCGCGCATCCGATACTGAAATGGATCCGGCCGTCACAGAACTCGACGCGGAGCTGGACATCGCGGGTCCGGCACCGCGCCCCACGGCGTGGACGCGGCTCGCGCGCAACTGGTCAGTGCGCATCGGCGGCGCGGTGCTCGCCCTGCTGCTGCTCGCATCGCTGGCGGCCCCCTGGCTTGGCACCATCGACCCGTCGCTGATCGATCCCGTCAATCGCGACCTGCTGCCCGGCGCGAGCGGCGAGGTCATGCTGCTCACCGGCGAAGTGTTCCAACACACCTTCTGGCTGGGCACGGACAGCTACGGGCGCGACATCTACAGCCGCGTGCTGTATGGAGGGCGCGTATCGCTGATCGTGGGTGTCGCGGTGGCCCTCATGAGCCTGCTCTTCGGGGTGCTGATCGGGCTGGTGGCCGGCACCATCCGCTGGCTCGACGGGATCGTCATGCGCGTCATGGATGGCCTGATGGCCATTCCCGGCATCCTCCTCGCGATCGCGCTGGTCGCGCTGTGGCGCGCCTCGATCTGGACCGTGATCGTGGCGATCACCATCCCGGAGATCCCGCGCGTGGTGAGGCTGGTGCGTTCGCTGGTGCTGTCGATCCGCGAGGAGCCCTACGTCGAAGCGGCGCGCTCGCTCGGCACGTCGACCGGCACGCTCATGCTGCGCCACATCCTGCCCAACACGATCGCGCCGCTGATCGTGCAGGGAACCTACATCTGCGCATCGGCCATCCTGGTCGAGGCCATCCTGAGCTTTCTCGGCGTCGGACTGCCGACGGACGTGCCGACCTGGGGCAACATCATGGCCGAGGGCCGCCTGCAGTTCCAGGCCTACCCGCACAACGTGCTCTTTCCCGGCATCTTCCTCGCGCTCACGGTGCTCGCCGTCAACATGTTGGGCGACGGGCTGCGCGACACGCTCGATCCACGCTTTTCGAAGCGGGGGGACCGGCCGTGAGCGCACCGATCCTCGCGGTCGAGAACCTGTCCGTCCGCCTGCCCGCCGGTGCGGACCGCGCGCTCGCCGTGCGCGATGTCAGCTTCACCGTGGAGGCCGGCGAAGTACGCTGCCTGGTAGGCGAGTCGGGCTCCGGCAAGTCGATCATCGCGCAGACCGTCATGGGACTGCTGCCGCGCACGCTGTCCGCCGTCGCCGGACGCGTGCTGCTCAACGGCGAGAACGTGCTCGAGGCAGGGGGCGAGCGCCTGCGCAGCCTGCGCGGCGAGAAGATGGCCATGATCTTCCAGGAACCCATGACCGCGCTCAATCCGGTCATGCGCTGCGGCACCCAGATCGACGAACTGCTGGTGCAGCACACGACGATGTCGTCGAGTCAGCGCCGCACGCGGGTGCTGGAGATGCTCGAGCACGTGCGCCTGCCCGATCCGCCGCGCATCTTCTCCGCCTACCCGCATCAGCTCTCGGGCGGTCAGCGCCAGCGCATCATGATCGCGATGGCCCTGATCCTGAAGCCTGCACTACTGATCGCCGACGAGCCCACCACGGCGCTCGACGTCACGACCCAGGCGGAGATCCTCGGCCTCATCCGCGATCTGCAGCGCGAGAACAGGACTGCGGTCCTGTTCATCACGCACGACTTCGGCGTCGTTGCGGACATCGCCGACGGGGTATCGGTGCTGCGTCTGGGGGATTTGGTGGAGTCCGGCAGCTCACGCGAAGTGCTCGGCAGTCCGCGTCACGACTACACCCGCATGCTGCTGCGGGCGGTGCCCGGGATGGTGTCGCGCAAGCCGCCGCTGCCCGACGATGCCGCGCTGGCGATGCGCGCACGGGGCGTGAACAAGGTGTTCGTGTCCGGCGGCTGGCTCGGCGGGCGCCGCGAGGTGGTGGCGGCGAAGGACGTCGACATCGAGATCCGGCAGGGTGAAACCCTGGGCATCGTCGGCGAATCGGGTTCCGGGAAGTCGACGCTCGCGCGCATGCTCGCGAACCTGATCGAACCCAGCGATGGAAGCATCGAACTCGACGGCAGCCCCCTGTCCTCGCTGCGCGGAGCCGCGGCGCGCGCATTCCGGCGCAAGGTGCAGGTGGTCTTCCAGGATCCCTACCGTTCGCTCAACCCGCGGCGAACGGTGGGTGGAGCCATCGTCGAGGGCCCGATGAACTTCGGCGCCTCGCGCGCCGCGGCCACCCTGCGGGCGCTGGAACTGATGCAGCTGGTGCGGCTGCCGCCGCACGCCCTGCAGCGCTATCCTCACGAGTTCTCCGGCGGTCAGCGGCAGCGCCTGTGCATCGCGCGCGCGCTCGCCGTCGAGCCCGAGGTGCTGCTGATGGACGAGCCGTGCTCGACCCTCGACCCGGTCTCCACGGGCCGCATCGAGGAGATCATCCGCACGATCAGCGCCTCGTGCACCGTGGTCCTCGTGACCCACTCGATGCAGCAGGCCGCACGGGTCGCCGACCGCACCGCGTTCCTGTTTCTGGGGCAGTTGATCGAGGAAGGCGAGACCGGGCGGCTGTTCACGAACCCGCAGCGGTCCGAGACCCAGGCCTACATCTCCGGCCGCTTCGGATGACCGCGGCGAATCGCCGCCCGCCGTGGCGAAAACCCGCGCGGCCCGCGGGAACGCTGTGTATAATAACGAGTTATGCCCGCACCGCTCCCGAACCTCCTCAATGAGCTGCGCCGCCGATCGCTGCGCATGGCGAGCGTAGTAGAAGACATATTATCGGAAGCGTGCACGTCGATCTTCGAGCCCGACGCCGATCTTGCGGAGCGGGTAATCGAGCGCGACCGCGAGGTCGATGCCGCGGAAGTCGAGGTGGAATCGGAGGTTATACGCCTGCTGGCGCTGTTTCAGCCGGTGGGGATCGACCTCCGCGTGCTCTGCACGATCCTGAAGGTGAACAACAATCTCGAACGCGTCGCCGACTGCGCCGTGAACATCGCCGAGCGCGCCCGGCACCTCGAGGCCCAGCCGCTGGCCCTCCAGCACGACCGCCTGCGCCGACTCTGCACGCTGGTGCGCAAGACCGTCCGTTGGGCGGTCCAGGCCTACGGCACCGACGACACCGAGGCCGCCCGCCTGGTCATCGCCGAGGAGCCCCAGGTGGATCAGCTCTACGGCGAGGTGGTGCGCGAGGTCGTCGCCGCGGCGAACGACGCCGACGGCGGCGTGGCCCCGCACCTCGACCTGATGTCCGTCTCCAAGAATCTCGAGCGCATCGCCGATCACGCGACCAACGTGGCCGAGGACGTCATTTTCCTCACCACCGGCGAGATCGTTCGCCATCAGCGCTCGGTTCGCGCGGCGAAGGCCTAGCGCGGGCTGGCACCCGGCCGTCGCATTCCCCCCTGAAGACCGACGTGCGTTGCGACCGATGGAACGGGGAGAGTGCGCCTTCGTTCGTCG
>CAYLTE010000226.1:0-6682 GCA_964386195.1 uncultured Burkholderiales bacterium
GCAACGACCGGCTCGCGCGGGCGCTGGCGCGTGCCGCTCGCTGCCGCGGCCACCGTGGTGCTCGGCACCACGGTCGCGCTGATGGTGGCCGAGCGCGAGGCGCACATCCCCGACGCGGCGGTCGAGCGAGCCACGCAACCAGCACCGTCTGCGCGCGACGACGCACCCGCGCTGGAGTCCGATGCGGTAGAGCAAGCCGCTCCAACCCCGGCAGAACCCGCGAACGCGCGTATGCGGAAATCTGCATCCGAGGCGAAGCAACGGGCCGTGCGGCCCTCGCCGGCGCCCACGCCCTCGTCGGACGACAGCGCGCCCGCGGCCGAGCCGCCGGCAGCCGCCACGCGCGAGGCGCCCGAGAGCCGTTTGCAGATCCAGTCGTTGTCGAATCGAAGCACGCCTTCCGCCCCGGCGGCAGAGGACGCGCAGACGCCCGAGCTCGAGCGCCTGCTTCAGCAGATCCGCACGCTGCGTGACGAAGGCCGCTTCGACGAGGCCGCGCAGCGCCTGCACGAGTTCCGCCAGCGCTATCCCGACTACGAGGTGCCGGTCGAGCTCACGTCAGACCGCTGATCCGGGCACGGCATCCGGCCGACGACGACGCGCCATGGCGCGCGCCAGCGCTGTCTGCAGCATCTGCGGCGAGCACGGCTTGGGCAGGACGTCCACTTTCAGCTGCGTGGCGTTGTGCAGCTGTGCGGCGTATCCCGTCATGAGAATGATCTGAAGGTCGGCATGGCCGCGCAGTACCTCGCGCGCAAGCGCCAGGCCGTCCATCGTGCCCGGCATGACGATGTCGCTGAGCACCACGTCGTAGTCACCCGCCTCCCGGCGCAGGATCTCCAGCGCCTGGTCGGCCGAGGGCACGTGGCGCACCGAGCATCCGAGCGCCTCGAGGATCGGCCGGGTCGCATCGGCGAGCGCCTGGTTGTCTTCCACCAACAGCACGCGGCAATCGAGCAGCCCGCCAGTGGGCGCCTCGTCGGCCGGCGTCGGCATCCGCACGCTGTCGGCAGCGCGCAGGTAGAGCAGCACGGTCGTCCCGGCGCCGGGGCGGCTCTGGACACGCGCCGTACCGCCCGCCTGCACGCACAGTGCATACACCTGGCTCAGACCCAGCCCGGTTCCCTTCCCCGGCGGCTTGGTCGTGAAGAATGGTTCGAACACCTTCTCGAGCAGTTCGGGGTCGATTCCCTCCCCGGTGTCGGTCACGCTCACCACCACGTAGTCGCCCTTGAGCTCCGGCGCTTCACCGGGAACCAGGTTGCGGGCGGTGATGGTCAGCTGCCCGCCGCGCGGCATGGCGTCCTTGGCGTTGACGGCGAGATTGATGATGGCGAGTTGAAGCTCGGAGGGATCCACTTCCACCGGCAGGACATCGGGGGCCACGTTCCCGCCCACTTCTATACCCCGCCCGAGAGCGGGCCGGATCATCGCCAGCAGCAGCGGGAAGTTGTCCTGCAGGCGGATCACCTCGGGGCGCAGCGCCTGGCGTCGGGAGAACGACAGGAGCTGCCGCGTCAGGTTCTCGCCCGAGGAGATGGCGCGCGATATCGCCGCCACCTGCGCGCTGTCGGCGAGCTGCGGCTGCAGCCGCTTGAGCAAGTACAGGTTGTTGCTCACGACCATGAGCAGGTTGTTGAAGTCGTGTGCGACCCCTCCCGTGAGGCGCCCCATCGCCTCGAGCTTCTGCGCCTGGCGTAGCGCCTCCTCGGCGCGCAGGCGCTGCTCGGTCTCGTCCTTGAGTCGCTGCGCCACCTCGAACTCCCGCCGCACGCGCCGCAGCGCGACGAAGGAGACATATGCCAACCCCAGCGAGGTGGGAAACGCGAATGCGGCCAGCAGGGCGACGTCCCGGTACCAGGCGGAGAGCACGGCGCGTCGCTCGATGCCGCCGGCGACGTAGATGGGGTACTCGCCGAGCTTGCGGAAGCTCACCAGCCGATCCTGCCCGTCCACCGCGGACACCAGGTCGACCTCGCCTTCCTGCGCGCCGCTCGCCACCGCGCGCATCAGCGGACTGGTCGCCGGCAATGCGCTCATCGATGGCGGCGGCATCGGCCAGCGCGCGACGATCGCGCCGTCCGAGCGGAACAGGACGAGCGCAAGCCCGGGTTCGCTGCGCGCGAGCCCGGCGTAGAACTCGACGAAGTGCGACGGATACATCGACACCGACACCGCGCCCGCAAAGGAACCATCCCCCCGCTGGCGCCGATGGGTGACGTCGAAGAACGGTTCGCCGGTGACGCGGCTGATCAGACGGCGCGAGAAGTACCAGTCGCCGCGCCCGTTCTTGTGGAACTGGAAGTATTCCCGGTCGGAGACGTCGAGCGTTCGCGGCGCCGGGTAGAAGCGATTGGACACGAGGGCGCGGCCGCTGGCATCCCAGATCCAGATCGACTGAATCTGCGCGACACCCGCCGAGACGCGCTGGAACTGCTCGTGCAGCGTGCGCTCCCGACGCCTGATGCCGGCATCGTCGTCGCCGCCGATCGCCTCGAGGACCTGACGCGTGATCACCTGGTTCGTCTCGATCACGCGCGCCGCATGCTCCACGCCCACGCGCACCGAGCGGTCGAGCCGGGCACGTGCTTCGGAGAAGGCGTCGCGGTAGCCGCTCCACGCCGCCAGCACGAACGACGCGGTGGGCAGCACGAGTGCCGCGACGATGCCCAGCCGCAGCCAGCGCACCGCGGCGAGACGGCCCTCGCCTTCCTTGTAGTTGTCGGGGCGCGTGGCCGCCCGGTTCGCGAACATCGACGTCAAGCCCGGTCCCCCGGGCGGCAGCCCATCCCGGATTGCCGGCAGCACGTTTCGTTCCGGGCCGCGGGCGCAGCCTCGCCGTGCATCCTACGCTGCGCGCGCGGGGGAATCGGTGCGCACATCCTCGAGGATCAGGTCCGCGCCCTTCTCCGCCACCATCACGGTGGCGGCGTTGGTGTTGCCCGACACCACGTTCGGCATCACCGACGCATCGACCACGCGCAGTCCCGGCACGCCGCGCACGCGCAACCGCTCATCGACCACGGCCAGCGGGTCCTGTCCCATGCGGCAGGTGGAGGTCGGGTGGTAGACGGTCCCTCCGACTTCGCGCGCGTAGTTCAGCCAGTCGAGATCGGTCTGGATGCGCGGGCCCGGCGCGTACTCGGACAGGACGTATGGCTGCATGGCCGCCGCACCCATGATCCTGCGCACGAGCTTGAGCCCGGCCACGACGGTGCGCTGATCTTCCGGGGTGTTGAGGTAGTTGTAGTGGATGGCGGGCGGCTGGGTCGGATCGGCCGAGCGGATGCGAACGCTGCCGCGCGACTGCGGCCGCAGCGGGGACATGGAAGCGGTGAACGCGGAGAACGGGTGCAGTCCGGTTCCCATCTTGTCGGTGCTGAAGTTGATGAAGTACAACTGCACATCGGGACGAGCAATTCGCGGGCTCGAGCGCACGAACGCGCCCGCGTAACCAGCGCTGACGGTGAGCGGACCGCGCCGCTGCAGCGCGTAGCGCAACCCCATGCCGATGCGCCCGAACAGGCTCGCCATCGCGTCGTTGACTGTGATGGGTTCGGTGCATTTCCAGATCGTGCGCACGTAGAAGTGATCCTGCAGTCCGCCTCCCACGCCCGGCACGTCGCGCACCAGCGCAATGCCGTGCCGCTCCAGCAGCGCGCGCGGACCGATGCCCGACAGTTGCAGCAGCTGCGGCGAATTGATCGAACCCGCGCTGACGATGACCTCGCGGTGCGCGTTGGCGATGTGCATGGCACCCCCCGCGCGATACTCCACGCCGACCGCGCGGCCGCCGTGAAAGCGGATGCGCGTGGTCAGCGCCTCGGTCCGCACCTGCAGGTTGGCGCGCCCCAAGGCCGGGCGCAGGTAGGCGACCGCGCAGCTGGCGCGCCGGCCGCGGTACGACGTGGTGTGGTAGTAGCCGGCGCCCTCCTGCTTGGCGCCGTTGAAGTCGTCGTTGCGTGGAACGCCCAGTTCGCCGCAGGCGTCGATGAAGGCGTCGCACAGCGGATGCCTGTCGGGCAGTTCGCTCACCGACAGCGGCCCGCCCTTCCCCTGGAACTCGCTCTCGACGCGTTCGCGATGCTCCGAGCGCAGGAAGTACGGAAGCACGTCGCGGAAGCTCCAACCGGCATTGCCCTGCGCGGCCCAGGTGTCGAAGTCCTCGGGCTGGCCGCGCACGTGCACCAGCCCGTTGATCGAGCTGCACCCACCCAGGACTTTCCCGCGCGGAGTGAACACGCGGCGGTTGTTCAGCTCGGCTTCGGGCTCGGACTGGTACATCCAGTTCACGCTCGGCGTCGCGAACAGCTTGCCGTAGCCGAGCGGCACGTGGATCCAGGGATTGCTGTCGCGCGGCCCCGCCTCCAGCAGGAGCACGTTGTGGCGCCCGTCGGCGCTCAGCCGGTTGGCGAGCACGCAGCCTGCCGAGCCGGCGCCGACGATGATGTAGTCGTAGTCCATCCGCAGTCAGATTCGGATCGCCGCCCGGGACTGCGCGGCGCGGGCGCCAATGATAGCGGCTGGACGCGCCCTCAGGCCGCGCTCGCGAGCGTGTCGGGCGCCAGTCCGGCTGCCTCCAGCGCGCGCCGGAGCCGGGCGATCTCCGCGTCCGTGAGCTTCATCAGGGGAGGACGCACGTGCGCTTCGCGCACGCGGCCGAGCAGCACCAGGCACTCCTTCATCCGGTTGTGCATGTCGAGGAAGGGCGGTGCGTAGAAAGCCTGGGCGAGCGGGTAGATGCGATCGTTGATCGCCTGCGCACGGGCGAGATCCTGCGCCTTCACCGCCTGGAACAACTGCACCTGCAGCTCCGCGATCACGCTTCCCGCGCCGAAGAGCAGTCCGTTCGCACCCAGGCTCAGCGAGGCCATCAGCCAGGAGCTGTGGGTGGTGAGCACGTTGACCGGACGCGGAAGGTTCTGGAAGGTGCGGATGTGGCGCTCGTGCAGCATCGCGTCATTCGACCAGTCCTTGATCGCACGGATGCTCGGCACCGACTCGAACAGCCGCAGCAGCGTGTCGAACGGGTAACCCAGCCCGGTGGCCATCGGGTACTGGAAGCAGATGAGCGGCAGATCGCAGGCATCGGCAATGCGCTTGAAGTGCGCCTCGGCCATCTCCGGACGAAGCTGCCCGCCCATGGACATGCTGTTGGGCGGAAACACCAGCAGGGCCGACGCGCCGTTGCGCTGGGCCATCGCAGCAATGCGCGCCGCCTCGATGCTGCCGTCGGCGTATACGCCGTTGATCACCGGGACGCGGTCGCCTACCTCCTCGAGCGATTCGGCCAGGATGCGCTCCTGTTCCTCGCCGCTGCAGGCGTGCACCTCCGAGGCGTGCCCGTTCACGGTCACCGCGCTCACGCCCGGCACCAGCGCGCACTGGCGCAGGTGGCGGCGCGTGGCAGCCACGTCGATGGACAGGTCGGCCTTCAGAATCAGCAGCGTCGCCGGGATGACTCCCGCGGGGACGAAATCGTGAAAGCGCGCCATGTCGGGCTCCTTGGTCGGTGCGGTTCAGCCGCCGCAGTGTGCAGTGTGCCTCAAGCAGGCCGCTTCGCGCTGGCAGGGGTATGCTCGCCGGTCCACACACGCAGGAAGCTGCCCATGCCCCGCATTCCCTATCAGCCCCTCGATCTCGCGGAACCGCGTGCGCTCGTCGACGCCGTGCGCGCCCGCCGCGGCGGACGTCTGCTCAATCTCGACCGCATCCTGCTGTACAGCCCGCCGATGGCCGAGGGCTGGAACAGCTTCATGGGCAACGTGCGCACGCGCCTCGCGCTCTCGCCGAAGCTGCGCGAACTGGCGATCTGCGTGGTGGCCAGGCTCAACGGCGCCGACTACGAGTTCCATCACCACGCGCCGCTGTTCCTCGAAGCCGGCGGTACCCAGGCGCAGCTGGACGCCCTGGCGGAGATCGATGAAGGGGTACTGCCCGGGGCGCTCGACCCTGCGTCGGCCGCCGTGGCGCGCTTCACCTTCGAATCGACACGCCACGTGAAGGTATCGGACGAGACCTTCGACCGCACCCGCCGTGCGCTGAGCGACGATCGACTTCTGGTGGAACTGGTGGGCGTGATCGCCAGCTACAACATGGTCTCGCGCGTGCTGGTGGCTTTCGACGTGCAGCCGGAGTGAGGCGCCTGCGTTTCACCCCTATAGCATCTCCAGCGGCTGGGCGCGCGTGGGCGGGGGAAACAGCCGGTCGAGTTCGGCGAGCTGCGCCGCGCTCAACGGGTCCTCCAGTGCGGCGAAGTTCTCCCGCAAACGTGCCGGGCTTGCGGTCTTGGGAATGACAATGACGTCATCGCGCGCGAGCAGCCACGCAAGTGCTGCCTGCGCCGGTGTCATGCCGGCTTCCCGGGCGAACTGCGCGAGCTTGCGATTGGACAGCAGCCGTGCCTGCTCGATCGGCGAATAGGCCATCACCGGAATCGCGCGCTCGCGCAACCAGGGCAGCAGGTCGAACTCGATGCCGCGACGGGTCAGGTTGTACAGCAGCTGATTGACTTCCACCTCGCCCCCGCCCGCTTCGGTCGACATCGCCTCCATGTCGTCGAGATCCAGATTGCTGACGCCGAAGTGACGGATCTTGCCCGCGTCGCGCAGGGCGGCGAGCGCCTCCAGCGTCTCCTCGAACGGAATGTTGCCGCGCCAGTGCAGCAGGTACAGGTCGATGC
>CAYLTE010000227.1:0-6656 GCA_964386195.1 uncultured Burkholderiales bacterium
CGATACGCACGGGTGTCACGGCGGTCAGTGCAGCGGCGATGCGGTCTGCGTCCGCGCACGGTGCGCGAACGCACCCTCGCGCAGGAAGCGCACGGTCTGCTCGGCCACCGCCGTCGAGAGCAGCATGCCCGAGTGCGACACGGCAAGCGTCAGATGGTCCGCGGCACCGCGCAGGGCCGTCTCGTCCACCAGCACGACTCCGTCATTGGCTCCGCGCAAGGAGACGAGAAACCTGCCCATGCCGATGCGTCGCGTCCCGGCGAGGACGCCGACGCTGACCCGGCGCGCCGCCTCTTCGCCCTGGGGAGGAGACCAGTCACGCAAGGCCCGGCCCAGAAGCAGGCTGCCGCCGCTTCGGGCGCTCAGTTGCCGCGCCGTCTCGCAATCGTTGCACGGGCTGCCGAGCAGAACCGTGCGACCTGCGGGGAGATCGCGGAATCGCGCGAGCATGTTCAGGATCACGAGTCCGCCGAGACTGTGCCCGACGAAGTGCACGCGCGCCGGTGCGCGATGCAGCGCATAGGCGTGGAGGCGATCGCCGATGTCGTCCAGGGACTCGCGCAGGGACCGGTACGAGAACAGGGCCACGCGAAAGCCGGCACGCCGCAGTCGGTATGCCAGCGGCGCACAGACAGCACCGTGCATCCACAGTCCGTGGACCAGAATCACCAGATCCTGCTTGCGATCGTGCTGCCGGAGCTGCGCCATACCTGCCCGAGACATTGCGGCCGCTTCGATGCCCGGGGCCCGCGGCGCCCGGAAGGCTTGAACCATTTGCGTGTCGCGCAATCCCACCGTATTCAATGCGCGGTTGCGGCCATCACGATGCGACGATACCATCGATGACGAGGTCGCATGACGCGACCGTCAGGGAATGTCATACGGATTCGGGGGTGAACATGGATACGACAGGCAAGGACAAACTGATCGAGGATCTCCGGGTGGTGGCTGCGGATGTCGAGGAGCTGGTTCGCGCGACCGCCAGCCAGACTGGCGAGCGGGTGACCGAGGCGCGCCAGCGTGCGGAGGAGTCGCTTCGCACCGCCCGTGCGCGCCTCGAGGAGCTGGGCGGCGAGATGAAGGCGCGCGTCGGGGACAGCGCCCGGGCGACCGATCGCTACGTGCACGAGAACCCGTGGCAGGCGATTGCGGTGGGTGCAGGCATCGCCTTCCTGTTCGGGTTCCTGCTGGGACGCCGCTGAAGGAAGGCGTCGTGACATCCCGCGCGGGCAACGCCGCGGCCGAGAATGCGAGCGGGGAGCAGGCCGCGCCCGGCCGCGTGCAGAAACTACTCGCTTCCCTGCTCGATCTGTTTCAGACGCGCGTCGACCTGCTCGGCACGGAGTTGCGTGAGGAACTGCTGCGCTTCGGTGTGCTGCTGGTCGGCGCCTGCGCGGTTCTGCTGGCAATGACGCTGGGCCTGGGATTGCTGACCGCGGCACTGGTCCTTGCGCTGTGGCAGGACCACCCGCTTCTGGGTCTGAGCGTGGCTGGCGTGTTCTTCATGACGCTCGGGGCGCTGACCTCGTGGACCATGTCGCGCACCCTGCGCGCGAAGACGCGGCCGTTCGAAGCGACGCTGTCCCAGCTGCAGCGCGACCGGGATGCGATGAGAATACGCCCGTGATCGGCACGCTTCGCAATCTCGCCCGGCGACGCGATGCGCTGGTTGCGCTCAGCGATGCGCAACGCGCCCTGATCGGGCTGGAACTGCACGACCTGCGCCACGGCGGCTGGTCGGGACTGGTCGGACGCAGGGGCGTTCGCATTCCCGGCTTGTCGACCGGCATTGCACTGGCGGCGGTCGCCAGCATCGCACTCGTCGTCGCCCGGCCCCGCCGGGTGCTGAAGCTCGCGAGCGCAGCGCTCGCCGTCTATCCCCTCATCGGCCGGCTGCTGGCTCTCGTCCGTACGCGCTGAGCCGGCCTGGCAACAGCGCTCAGGCCTGGCGGGCCTTCCCGGAAAGCGGGCAGGTGCTCAAGCCGAGGAGGGAATACAGGGGGCAGTAGCCCATCAACGCAGTCCCGAGCGGCACCAGCCCGATCAGTCCGAACCACTTGGCGGACCCTTCGGCCAGGACGAACAGGCTCAACAGACCCAGTCCGACCACGATACGCAGCACCTTGTCGATCCCGCCGACATTCTGTTTCATTGCGAACCTCCTCTGGCTAGTCGATGTGCGCCATGCGCGCAACCGTAGTCTCCCGCGCTCCGAGGGGGAGTTCAGTAACCCAGGTTACACAGGCCAGGCGGCAGGTCCGCGCGCCGGCGACCGCGCCGAGCCCTGAGCGGAGGGATCAGGCAGGCGCCGCCACCCGGCGCAGCCGCGCCGGGTCGACGATCTCGATCTGCTCGCGCCCCAGGGAGACGATGCCCTGCTCAGCGAAGCTCTTGAGCAGGCGGCTGACGATCTCGCGCACACTGCCCAGTTCGTCCGCCAGCGCCTGGTGGGTGACGTGGATCACCTTGCCCTTGCCGAGCAAAAGCGAGGCGAGGCGCTGATCCAGACGATGGAAGGCGACAGCCTCCACCAGCTGCATCAGGTCGATGATACGGTCGGAGAACAGCGAAAAGACATAATTGCGGAACGGCTCGAATTCGCTGAGCAGGCGATTGAACACCGGGGCCGTCAGCGCAAGCAGGGTCACGGGGGTCTCGGCAACGCCACGCGCGGTGTACGGCGTCGTCCCCAGCATGCAGCTGGTGGACAGTATGCACGCCTCGCCCGGCACGACGCGGTAGAGCTGCAGTTCCCGCCCGTTCGCCGACACCTTCGAAACACGGATCACGCCTTCGAGGAGCATCGGAAACGCCTGGCAGGGGTTCTGCTCGTCGAACATGACGGTGCCTGCCGGTACGCTGTGCACGGCCGCGTTGTGCAGGGTGAACGCCATCAGCGACTCGGGCATCGTGGCGAATGCCGGATAGTTGTCGATCAGCTTCTGCTTGAGTTCCGCGGAATCCATGCGTCCTGCCTGCGTGAAGCGAGCAGCCGCGGCGCGGCACGCGCACGCGAATTTGCCCGATGGCGAAGCTTAACCGAACGCGTCGGCCGCGGGGCGAGGCTTTCGGGGACGCTCGCGATGACGGCTGCGCGAGGCGCGGCCGACGCGCTCAGGCGTTCGCGGCGACGCGCCCCAGAATCACCTCGGGGATGGCGTTCAGCGGAACCACCGTCTCCACCGCTCCCAGCTTCACCGCCTCCTTGGGCATCCCGTACACCACGCAGCTCGCCTCGTCCTGTCCGAAGGTGCGGGCGCCCGCATCGCGCATCTCCTTCAGGCCGCGCGCGCCGTCGTCCCCCATGCCCGTCATGATGATGCCGGTCGCATTGCGCCCGGCCTGCGAGGCGACCGAGCGGAACAGCACGTCGACCGAGGGACGGTGGCGATTCACCAGCGGGCCGTCGATCACGTTGACGTGATACTGCGCACCGCTGCGCACAAGCGCCATGTGCTTTCCGCCAGGCGCAATCAGCGCACAGCCGGGCACGACGCGGTCGCCCTGCCTGGCTTCGCGCACGTTGATCTGGCAGATGCTGTCGAGCCGCTCGGCGAACGACGCGGTGAACTTCTCAGGCATGTGCTGGACGATGACGATTCCCGGGCACACGCGCGGCAGCCTGCACAGCACCGCCTCGAGCGCCTGCGTGCCGCCGGTCGAGGTGCCGATGGCGACGACCGACTCCGTCGTGCGGCTCATCGCCTGCGGCAGCGGCGGTGGAAGCACTGCGTTCGCGTCGAGTTTCTGTGCAACCGTCGGCCGCGATTCGATCGGCTTGAGCAGTCTGGGATTGGACGCCGCCGCCGCCTTCACCGCCTGGATCAGTTCACCTGCCGCATCGTGCAGAAACTCCTTGAGCGCGACCTTGGGCTTGGTGATGAAGGTGAATGCCCCGGCAGCAAGGGCCTGCATGGTCGTCTCGGCGCCTCTCTCGGTCAGCGTCGAGCAGATCACCACCGGGGTGGGACGCTCGGACATGATCTTGCGCAGGAAGGTGATGCCGTCCATCCGCGGCATCTCCACGTCGAGAAGAATGACGTCCGGCCACTCGCGCTTCATGCGTTCGAGCGCGAACAACGGGTCGGGCGCGGCGCCGAGCAGTTCGATCTGGGGATCGCGCTTGAGTTGCTCGGACATGACCTGGCGCACCACCGCCGAGTCGTCCACCACCAGCACTCGAATCCGCCTCGCACTCATCGTCTTTCCCTCGAGGGAGTCAGTTGGGAATGGCGCACGCACACCGCGCCGTTGTCCAGATCCAGCGCGATGTTGCGGTGACCGGGGCCCCCGCAGTGCCTGTCCGAGATGAGCAGGCCGTGCTGCGCCAGGAGGCGATGGGCGGCCTCGATGTTGCGCTGACCGACATCGTGCACGTCTTCGCGCGGCAGGCCGTCGAACATCCGCCCGCCGCCGTAGAGACCGACGCGGTATTCGAGCAGCCTGGGCGTGGTGCGCTGTGCCGCGGCGACCATCAGCGCCACCGCCTGATCGCCGTATCGTCCGTCCAGGTCCCGTGAAGGCGCACCACCCGAAGTCGGCAACACGAAGTGGCACATGCCACCCATGCGCAGGGCCGGGTGCCAGAACGTGACCGCCACGCAGGAACCGAGCAGTGTCCTGATGCGTCCTCCGCTGCCGAAATGCCACTCGCCGGGAAGCAGGAAGCGCTCCTTTGCCACGTGCGCGTCATCCCGGACAGCGATGCACATCAGCCCGCGCGTCTGAACACGGTGGGCGCCACCGTGACCAGATCCTCGTACACGCCGTTGAGCGTCTCCGAGTGTCCGATGAAGAACATGCCGTCCGGCGCGAGTTGGCGAATGAGCCGCGCGACCACTTGGCGCTTGGTGTCGATCTCGAAGTAGATGAGCACGTTGCGCAGAAAGATGACGTCGAATGTCCCCACTTCGGGCAGCGGCTGCAGCAGGTTGACCTGCGCGAAGCTCACCCGCTCTCGCAGCCGGCGCTCGATGAGGAACTGCCCTGCGTAGGGCCCGGTGCCTTTGAGGCAGTACCGCCGCAGAAGCTCGCGCGGAATCTGCGCGCTGCGCTCCATCGGATACAGGCCCGCTCTGGCATGCTCGAGCACGCGCAGGCTCAGATCGGTGGCGAGGATCTCCCAGGGCGCATCGCCCAGTTCATCCGCCAGGACCATTGCCGTGGTATACGCCTCCTCGCCTGAGGAACTGGCCGCACTCCAGACGCGGAACCGGCGCCCGCGAGGATGCGCGCGCAGCTTCGCGCGCAGATGCTCGAAGTGCTTCGGCTCGCGGAAGAAGGAGGTCTCGTTGGTGGTGAGCAGGTCGATGGCCCGCTGTCGCTCGTGCGCGTCGGTTCTGCTGCGCACCAGGCGCATGTAGTCGCCGTAGCTGCGGCAGCCGCAAGCTGCCAGGCGCTTGTTCAGGCGTCCCACGACCAGCTGTTTTTTCTGGTCGGACAGGTGGATGCCGGACGCTTCTCGCAGCCACTGGCGCACGTCGTCGAACTCGCGGTCCGAAATCGCTACCGGTTGCACGGCGAATCCTTCAGTGGACGGCCTGCTGGGCGGCGGCGGCCACCGCCGCCAGTTCCTCCAACGCCAGCACGCACGAGAGGTCGAGGATGATCACGAACCGGCCGTCGACCTTGCCCATCCCCCGGATGAAGTCGGTGCGGATGCGCGTACCGAACGAGGGCGCGTCCTCGACTTCGCTGTCCGGGATCTCCATCACCTCGTTCACCGCGTCCACCATGATGCCGACGTCCTGGGCCTCGCCGTCCGCCTCGATCTCGATGATCACGATGCAGGTTCGTCTCGAAACGCCGGCGGGCGCGTTGCCGAAGCGCGCCTGCAGGTCGACGACGGGCACGACCGCACCGCGCAGGTTGATCACGCCGCGGACGAAGCCGGGCATCATCGGCACCTTGGTCAGCTGGCCGTATTCGATGATCTCCTTGATCGCGAGGATGCCGATGGCGAACGTCTCGCCATTGAGCATGAAGGTCAGGTATTGGCGACCGCTCCCTGCTACCGCCTCCACTCGAGTGCTTTCCTGCCTGGTGGCCATGACGCTGCGTCCTCAGAACTGCTCGAAGTGCGTCTCGTCCGCACTATCGGCGATCGCGTGCCGGCCTCGATTGGCCGAGTGACCCGGCGTGCGCCTGTCGCCTGCGAACGCGGCACGACCGGCCTGGGTGTCGGACCCTGCGGCGACACGGAAGAAGGCCATGACCTGCTGCAGCTGCTCGGCCTGCCCACTCATCTCCTCCGCCGTGGCGGCGAGTTCCTCGGAGGCCGAGGCGTTCTGCTGGGTGGTCTGGTTGAGCTGGTTCATGGCGCCGTTGATCTGGGACACGCCCGAGGACTGCTCCTCGGAGGCGGCGGTGATCTCCTGCACCAGATCGGAAGTCTTCTTGATGGAGGGCACCATCTGCTCGAGCAGCTTGCCCGCGCGCTCCGCCATGTCCACACTGGACCCGGCCAGTTCGCCGATCTCCTGTGCCGCCACCTGGCTGCGTTCGGCGAGCTTGCGCACCTCCGCGGCCACGACCGCGAAGCCCTTGCCGTGCTCGCCGGCGCGCGCGGCCTCGATGGCGGCGTTGAGCGCGAGCAGGTTGGTCTGATAGGCGATGTCGTCGATGATGCCGATCTTGTCGGCGATCTGCTTCATGGC
>CAYLTE010000228.1:0-6616 GCA_964386195.1 uncultured Burkholderiales bacterium
AACGTGCCGATCTCGTCGAGCACGACGGCCCAGGGAAAGAGGAATGCGATTTCCAGGTCGAACAGGATGAAGAGGATCGCGACGAGGTAGTAGCGCACGTCGAAACGCATGCGCGCATCCTCGAACGCCTCGAAGCCGCACTCGTACGGAGAAAGCTTCTCGCTGTCGGGCTTGTTCGGGCCGATCAGCCAGCCGAGCGCGACGGGAACGACTCCCACGCCCAGCCCAACCAGGATGAAGAGGAGAACCGGAAAGTATTCTTGCAGCATTCAGCGACTCGTGCCCGGCCTCGCGGGCAGGCGGCTCGTGCGTACGTCCTCCGGACCAGGGTCTTCCGCAGCTGGCGCGGCGACCGCGATCCCCGTGAGCCTCCTCCACGGACAGGTCGTGTCAGCTGCCTGTCCTCTCATTTGATGGTGCCGATGGGGAGACTCGAACTCCCACGGCTTTCGCCACCGCCCCCTCAAGACGGCGGGTCTACCAATTTCACCACATCGGCTTTCGTTACTGCTTGCTGAAGGCACCTCTTGCGTCATCGCCTTCAACGGGATCTTCTACTGCTGCGGTATGTCACCGGTCTTGGAGCCAGCCGGCGCGGCCGGTTCCGGAACGGGTGCCACGCCCCCCTCCGGCGGCACAACCGGTGCCGGCGCAGTCTGGGGCACGTCCATCACGCTGGTGGCCTTGGGCGTCTGCATGGAGAACCACGTCAACGCGAGACTCGTGATGAAGAACGCCGCCGCCAGGACACCCGTGCTCCGGCTGAGGAAATTGGCCGAACCGGAGGCACCGAACAGGCTTCCGGACGAACCGCTGCCGAAGGCGGCACCCATGTCCGCGCCCTTGCCGTGCTGGAGCAGCACCAGGCCGCAGATGCCCAGGGCGATCACGACGTGAATCAACAACAGAACGATCTGCATGTTCCTTCCGATTACGCTTCAGCGATCTGCCGCGCGGCAGATCGCGAGAAATTCCTCTGCGACCAGGGACGCACCGCCGATCAGTCCCCCGTCGATATCCGGCTGGCCGAACAAGTCGGCCGCATTGGCGGCTTTCACGCTCCCCCCGTACAGTATGGGGAGCGCCTGCCCCACCTCGGCGCCCGCGGCACGCGACGCAAGCTCTCGCAACCACGCGTGCACATCCTGCGCCTGCTGTGGCGTGGCGCTGCGACCGGTACCGATTGCCCACACCGGTTCGTAGGCCAACACGGCGCCGTCCAAGGCGGCCCCGCCCGCCAACTCCACCACCGCCCGAAGCTGCCCGGCGACCACGTCGTTGGTCTGCCCTGCGTCCCGCTGCGCCAGGGTCTCGCCCACGCACAGTATCGGAGTCAGCCCGCCTTCCTTGATCGCCTTGAACTTCGCGGCGACCTGACGGTCGTCCTCCCCGTAGAGCGCGCGCCGCTCCGAATGCCCCACGATCGCGAAGCGACAGCCAAAGTCCCTGAGCATCGCAACCGACACTTCGCCCGTATAGGCACCCTTGCCGTGCTCGCTGGCATTCTGGGCACCCCAAGCAATGGCACTTTCCGAGAGAACCGACTGGACTTGCGCGAGATACGGGAAAGGAACGCAGACCGCCGCACGAACCGACCGGACCTGACTCAGGCCCGCCAGCAGGACCCGCAGCAGCGCCTCGTTCTCGACGAGGCTGCCGTGCATCTTCCAGTTTCCTGCGACAAGCTTTGCGCGCATGCCCGCCGTTCACTAAATCAGCGAGATTTTACGCTTCCCGGCGAGGGCGGGTCAAACGAAGGTGGAGAGGCGGCGGCGAATCGCCTGCGCTAGCCGAAGCGGCCGGTGATGTAGTCCTCGGTCGCCTTGTTCTTGGGCTTGATGAAGATCGTGTCCGTCGCGTCGAACTCGATCACTTCGCCCAGATACATGTAGGCCGTGTAGTCGGAGACCCGGGCCGCCTGCTGCATGTTGTGGGTGACGATCAGGATGGTGAGCTTGCCCTTCAGATCGGCGATCAGCTCCTCGATGCTGGCGGTCGCGATCGGGTCCAGGGCAGAGGTCGGCTCGTCGAACAGCAGGATTTCGGGCTCGGTCGCCAAAGCACGGGCGATGCACAGCCGCTGCTGCTGCCCGCCGGAGAGGTTGAAGGCGAGGTCCTTGAGCCGGTGCTTGACCTCGTCCCACAACGCCGCACCACGAAGCGCCTGCTCGACCTTCTCGTCGACGATCGAGGCCTTGCGCTCGCCCCGCACGCGCAAGCCGTAGGCGACGTTCTCGTAGATCGACTTGGGGAAGGGGTTGGGCTTCTGGAACACCATGCTGATGCGCATGCGCACCTCGATCGGGTCGACGTGTGCGTGCAGCAGGTTGGTGTTGTCCGGGTACAGGCGGATCTCGCCGTCGTAGCGGTTGCCCGGATACAGGTCGTGCATGCGGTTGAAGCAGCGCAGATAGGTCGACTTGCCGCATCCGGACGGACCGATCAGCGCCGTCACCTTCTTCTCGTACAAAGGCATGCTGATGCCCTTGAGCGCGTGGAAACTGCCGTAGTGGAAGTTCAGGTTCCTGGTTTCCGCCTTGACCACCATGGAGGCGGTGGTGAGCGGACCGTCGATCACTTTGGACATTGTCGGGAGGCTCGCTTCCGGTTCGTCGCTACCACTTGATGCGCTTGCGCAGCTGGTAGCGGATGTAGATGGCCAGCGCGTTCATGGACAGGGTCATGAGCAGAAGCACCAGGCCCGCGGCTGCGGCGTTCTGGTGGAACGCCGCCTCGGGACGCGAAGTCCAGTTAAACATCTGGATGGGCATGACGGTAAAGGGCGCCATCAGCCACTCGAACGACAGGAACGGGAACTCCCCCTGTATCGGAGCAGGCGGCAGGAAGGCGATGAAGGTGAGCGCCCCGATCGTGATGATGGGCGCGGTCTCGCCGATTGCCCGGGCCATGCCGATCACCACGCCGGTCATGATCCCCGGCACCGAGTACGGCAGCACGTGATCCCACGTGGTTCCCCATTTGGTCGCCCCCACGGCGTACGCCGCTTCGCGGATGGCGCTGGGAATCGAGCGGATCGCCTCGCGCGTGGCGACGATGACCACCGGCAGGATGAGCAGGCCGAGGGTGAGGCCCGCGGACAGGACGCTCTGGCCGAAGCCGAGTCCGTACACGAACAGACCGAGCGCGAGCAGGCCGTAGACGATCGAGGGCACGCCCGCCAGGTTGGTGATGTTGATCTCGATGATCGCGGTGAGCACGTTCTTGGGCGCGTACTCCTCGAGATAGATCGCCGCAGCCACGCCGACGGGGATGGCCGAGGCCGCGGTGACGATCATCACCAGCGTGCTGCCCACCCATGCGGACAGAATGCCGGCCTGGGCCGGGCGCCGGGAAGGGAAGTTGGTGAAGAAGTCCGGCGCCAGGCGCGGCGCGCCATCGATCGCCATGTCGATCACCAGTGCGGCAAAGGTCATGGCCGCGATGCCGAGGCACATCAGCCCCACGGCGGCAAAGAGCAGATCCCAGCGCTTGTGCTTTCGGATGAGGTCGCGTGTTGCCTGCAGTGCCGACTGGTCCATGGCCGCGTTCCTAGTAGGCCTGACGGAAGCGACGCGTCAGCATGTGCCCGAGCACGTTGAACGCGAGCGTCATGAGCATCAGCGTCAAGCCCGCCGCGAAGATCGTCTGATAGCCGATGCTGCCGTGCGGCAGGTCACCCAGGGCAACCTGCACGATGAAAGAGGTGATGGTCGCTGCCGGCTCGGTGGGATTCCACGTGAGATTGGGTTGCATGCCGGCGGCGATCGCGAGGATCATCGTTTCCCCCACCGCCCGGGAGATGCCGAGGATGTAGGCGGCGGTGATGCCGGACAGGGCGGCCGGGGTCACGACCCGCACCGCGGTCTGGTAGCGCGTGGCCCCCATCGCGTAGCTGCCCTCTCGCATGCTCATCGGCACCGCGCGCATCGCGTCCTCGCTCACCGATGCGACGTAGGGAATGATCATGATGCCCATGACCAGGCCCGCCGAGAGCAGGTTGAAGCCGGGCAGCGACGGGAAGAAGAACTGCAGCAGCGGCGTCACGAAGAGTAGGGCGAAATAGCCGTAAACCACCGTCGGCACGCCCGAGAGCAGCTCGAGCAGCGGCTTGGCGATTTCCCGCACCGAGAACGGCGCGAATTCGGACAGGTAGATGGCGATGGTCGTGCCGAGCGGGATGGCGACGCACAGGGCCACCGCTGAACTGACGAGGGTTCCCGACAGCAACACCATGATCCCGTAGTGCGCATCGGCGAACAGCGGGGTCCACTGGGTATCGGTGAGGAAATCCCAGACCGAGATCTGACGGAAGAACAGCACCGACTCGGACACCAGGACATAGACGATTCCGAGCGTCACGAACACGGAGAAGGCGGCGGCCGAGAACAGGACGAACTCGATCACGCGCTCGCGCAGATGCCGGGTTTTTCTTCTCGAAAGCCGGTCGCTGATGACGTTATCTGCCACAGCGGAGAGCCTTTCTGAATAGGTAGCGGAAGGCGGAGCCATCGCAAGGGCCGTCAGTCTACACCAGTCACCGCGCCGGCTCACCCGAGCGGACGCCGTTTGCACGAAAAACGAGAGGGGCGGCTGCCCCTCTCAGGTCAACGGATGCGCAAGCCGCTCAGAGCTTGGCTTCGAGCTTCATCAACTCTTCGATGGTCAGCCCGACCTTGTTCTCACCGCCGAACTTGGTGCCGAGCTGCTTGTTCGCGATATGTTCGAGGTTGTACTCGTATGCCTTCTTGGGCAGGGGAACGTACTTCACTTCGCGAACGAGCGGATCGGCGTTCTTCATGTAGAACTCGAGGAACTGCTTCATCTCGGGGCGCTCGAGCGACTTGGCGTTCACGTAGACGAAGATCGGGCGCGACAGAGGCTGATAGGAGCCGTTCTCCACGTTCTCGGTCGACGGGTAGACGCCGGCCTTTCCGGGCGCAGGAGAAATCGGGACTGCCTTGAGCTTGTCCTTGTTCTCCGTGTAATAGGCGAAGCCGAAGTAGCCGAGCGCGTTGACGTCACGGGCCACTCCCTGAACCAGCACGTTGTCGTCCTCGCTGGCGGTGAAGTCTCCGCGGCTGGCCTTGGACTTCCCGTTGATCGCCTCAGTGAAGTAGTCGAAGGTGCCGGAGTCGGTGCCGGGGCCGAACAGCTTGAGCGGCTGATCCGGCCACGAGGGGTTCACCTGCTTCCAGGTCTTCACCTTATTCTGGGCCGCCGGCTCCCACATCTTCTTCAGCTCGGCGGGCGTGAGGCTCTTGACCCAGGTGTTCTGCGGGTTCATGACCACCGTGAGCGCATCGTAGGCCACGGGCAGTTCGTAGTACTGGACGCCTGCCGCCTTGCAGGCCTCCATCTCGGACTTGAGGATCGGGCGCGAGGCGTTGGAGATGTCGGTCTCCCCGCGGCAGAACTTCTTGAAGCCGCCGCCGGTACCGGAGATGCCGACCGTCACGCGAACCTTGCCCTTGACCGACTGCTGGAAGTCCTCCGCGACGGCTTCGGTGATGGGGAAGACCGTGCTGGAGCCGTCGATCCTGACCATCTGGGCGTGCGCCGGCAGCGCCGCGACGCCCAGGCTGGCGACCACGGAGGAGACGGCAAATGCGCGCGAAATCAATCGGAAATTCATAGAGTCCAGGCTCCTGTTGGGATCACGAATACAGGACTTGGATTCTAGGCCTCGATTGTGACGGTTTCATTGCATCCCGGCCCACGCGCGGCCCGTATGCATCATGCGCCCGGAGCTTACGCTGCCGCACGCTGCCGGATGGACTCCGCGATGGACTCCGCCAGCGCGCGGACCTCCGATTCGGACTCCCCCTCCACCATGACGCGGATCACCGGTTCCGTGCCGGACGGCCTCAGGAGGACCCGCCCGCGACCTTCGAGCGCCGCCTCGGCGTCGCGCACCGCGGCCTGCACTTGCACATCCTTGCGGAAGTCGGTTCCACGCTCGACGCGCACGTTGATCAGGACCTGGGGGTACAGGCGCAGGCCCGCGCACAGTTGATCCAGCGACCTGCCCTCGGCCCGCACCGCGTGCAGCACCTGCAGTGCGGACACGATGCCATCGCCGGTGGTGTGCTTGTCCAGGCAGATGATGTGGCCAGAGTTCTCCCCACCGACCTGCCAACCGCGGCTGCGCAGTTCCTCCAGCACGTAACGGTCGCCCACGGCCGCGCGGCAGAACGGGATCTTCAGTTCCGCCAGCGCCTTCTCCAGCCCGAAGTTGCTCATCAGCGTGCCGACCACTCCTCCGCGCAGCCCGCCATCGGCATGCCGCCGGCGGGAGATCAGGTACACGAGCTGGTCGCCGTCGTACACGCGGCCGTCGCTGTCCACCATCATCAGGCGGTCGCCGTCGCCGTCCAGGGCGATGCCGAGTTCGGCACGATGCGCCACCACCGCCTTGGCCAGCGCCCCGGGCTTGGTGGCACCGCAGTCCTGGTTGATGTTCAGGCCGTCCGGCTGGTTGCCGATGGCGACCACATCGGCGCCCAGCTCGTGGAAGACGTGCGGGGCCACGTTGTACGTGGCGCCATGCGCGCAGTCGACCACGATCTTCAGGCCGTTGAGATCCCGATCGGTGGGAAAGCTGCTCGTGCAGAACTCG
>CAYLTE010000229.1:0-6594 GCA_964386195.1 uncultured Burkholderiales bacterium
AGGCGATGTCGTCGATGATGCCGATCTTGTCGGCGATCTGCTTCATGGCCGTGACCGTGGCTTGCACCGCTTCGCCCCCTTCCGAGGCTTCCTTGGCCGCCTTGGTCGCCATGCCGTCGGTGACCTTGGCGTTCTCGGAGTTCTGGGTGATGGAGGCCGACATCTGCTCGATGGACGCGCTGGTTTCCTCGACGCTCGCCGCCTGCTCGCTGGAGGACTGCGAGAGCGACTGCGCCGTGGCGCTCACCTGCTCGGAGGCGGAGGACAGATTGTCCGCCGCGCTGCGCACGTCGCCGATGATCTGTCCCAGCTTGTCGCAGGTGCCGTTGGTGTCGTCGCGCAGCTTGGCGAACATCCCGCGGAAGTCGCCCGCCACGCGCTGGGTGAGATCGCCCACGGCGATCGCCGAGAGCACGCGCGCCACCTCGTTGAGCCCCACCTGACTGGTCTCGACCAGTCGGTTGATGCCCACCCCGAGCAGCTTGAAGAAGCCTTCCTTGCCCTCGATCGACACCCGGCGCGTGAAGTCGCCGGCGACCGCGGCCTCGACCAGGCCTTCGATTTCGCCCTCGACCGCCACTTCCTCCGTCCGGTCCTTCCACTCGACGACGGAACCCACACGGGCACCCTTCTCGTCGAGGATGGGATTGGCGGTCAACGAGAAGGTGCGGCCGCCGACAGCGATCTGCGCGCGGTGCGTGCTCTTCAACGAGCCGAGCAGGTTGCGCTGGTGCGCGGGGTTCTTGTGGAAGTCGTCGAAGTTCGCGCCCATGAGACGGCGCACGTCGAAGTTGGGCAGTACCTTGCGTACGTCGGCCTCCGCGCGCGAGAGCATGTCCGTTACCGACTTGTTCATGTACACGATCCTGCCGTCCGGATCAGCGATCATGACGTTGGTCGAGACGTTGTCCAGCGCGTTCTTCACGCGCAGGGTCTCGGCGGCGATCTGCGCCTCGCGCTGCTGCGCAGCCAGTTCAGCGGTCAGGTCCTTCCACTCGACGACGGTGCCGATGCGCTGCTGGCTCTCGTCGAACACCGGATTGACGATCAGGTTGAACGTCCTTCCACCCAGGCTCATGCGTGCCGAGTGCGTGGTGCGCAGTGCCGCCAGCACGTTGCGCTGGTGGGCCGGGTTCTTGTGGAACTGATCGATGTTCGTGCCCTTCACCGTACGGGCGTTGAAGGATGGCAGGTCCTTGCGGATGTCCGCCTCCGCGTTGCCCAGCATCGCTTCCAAGGAATCGTTGAGGTAGACGATGTTCAGGTCGGCATCGGCGACCATGATGTTGGTGGCCGCCACGTCCAGGGCGGACTTGATGCGTGCCGCTTCCGTCGCCTGCTGTTGCGCAGCACGCAGCTTGACCAGGGCACCGTTGAGCGCGGACAGCAGCTCCCCAACCTCGTCGCGGCGATCGGCCTCCAGGTCGTGCGAGTAGTCGCCGGAGGCGATCGACTGTGCGGCACCGATGGCTGTCCTGAGGGGCACCAGCAGGCCGCGCGTCATCCGCCAGGCCACCACTGCCGCCACCAGGACGGCTAGCGCGGCGGCGACGAGCATCGCGAAACGCGCCTTCTCGTAACCAGACGTGGCCGTCTCGTACTCCTGCCGTGCCTGCGCCTTCTGCAGCTTGGACAGTTCCTGGAATGCCGCGACCACCTTGCCGAAGCGCGGGGCCGCCTCGTCGTGGACGACCTGCGCCGCGTCACGGGCGCGTCCGCCCGAGGCCAGCGCCATCGCCCGGTCCTTGATGGGGAGCAGTTCCGCATTCATGCGGGAGATGTCGCGTACGAGTGCCTCTGCCTCGGTGCCGGCGAGGATCTCCGCCAGTTCGCCTTCGGCCTGCGCGAAGCGTCCCTTCTCGGTCCCGTACGCATCGGCGTGGGCGCGCGCCTCGGCGACATCCGGAGCCAAGGCGGCGCTGCGCAAGGCCACACCCTGGGCGAGCAGCGAGCGCTCCATCTCGTGCGCCAGCTGCAGGGCAGCCGAGGTCTGCGTCACCTCGCGCTCGAGGCTGTGTCCGAGCATGCTCATCCTGCTCAGGCCGACGGCTGCGAGGATCAGCATGAAGCCGATCAGAACCGCGAATGCGATCCCCAAACGGGCTCCGAAGCGGAGGTTCTTGAACATCTTCGTCATCTCCTTGCCAGATGTGTTGGGCCGGTCATGTCGCCGCGTTCGGAACGCCGGCGTCCGCTTGAGCGGGTTGCCGGCGCGGTGCATCCGGGTCGACGCGCGCCGCTGCCGAACGCGTGAGCAGCGCCGATACGTCCAGGATCAGTGCCACCTCTCCGGTGCCTAGAATGGTCGAGCCGCCGATGCCCTGGACCCGGTGGAAGAGCTTGCCGAGCGGCTTGATCACGGTCTGGAACTCACCCATCAGTCGGTCCACGACCAGACCGGCGCGCACCTTTCCTGAGCGCACGACGACCACGCTTTCGCGCTCCGGACGCGGGCCATCGATCTCGAAGGTCTCGCGCAACCGCAGGAAGGGCAATGGCGCCCCCCGCAGGTTGATCACGTCGTTGCCCATGGCGAACTGCGGTGGCAGCTCGATGCATTCCTCCACCATGTCGAGGGGGACCACGTAGGAGGCGTTGCCGATGCCGACGAGGAATCCGTCGATGATCGCCAGCGTCAGCGGCAGACGGATGGTGAAGGTCGTGCCTGCGCCCGGCACCGTGTCGACCTGGACGGAGCCGCGCAGTGCTTCGATGTTGCGCTTGACCACATCCATGCCCACGCCGCGGCCGGACAGATCCGTCACCTGCTCCGCGGTAGAGAAGCCGGGCATGAAGATCAGGTTGCAGACTTCGCCCTCCGAAAGCGACTGGTTCGGGGCGACCAGCCCGCGCTCGACCGCCTTGCGCAGGATGCGTTCTCGATCCAGGCCTCGGCCGTCGTCACGCACCTCGATGAGCACGCTTCCCGAGTCGTGGCATGCGCTCAGCGTGAGTCGTCCGGCGGCGGATTTGCCGAGGGCTGCGCGCTGCTCGGGCGTCTCGATGCCGTGATCCATCGCGTTGCGCACCAGGTGCATGAGCGGGTCCGCGATCTTCTCCACGACCGACTTGTCGAGTTCCGTCTCGGCGCCCTTGATCTCCAGGTCGATCTTCTTGCCCAGTCCGTCACTCACGTCGCGAACCACGCGCCGGAAGCGCGCGAACGTCTCGCCGATCTGCACCATGCGCAACTGCAAGGCGCTGTTGCGGATCTCCTCGACCAGCGTGGACATGGTGTCGGTGGCTTCCACGAGCTGTGGATTGCCCGCACGCCCGGCCAGCAGGTTCGCCCCTGCGCCGGCTATGACCAGCTCTCCGACCAGATTGATGAGGCGGTCGAGCTTGTCCGCCTGCACGCGTACGAAGCGGTTCTCCTCCGCGCGATGCGCGCGGGTCTCGGTCTGCTTGACCAGCGCCGCACTGACCACCTGCTGGCTGATGACCCGATCCTCGACGAGAACCTCGCCGATCTTCCGGTCTCCCTGGCCCGCGAGTGCGCTGTCGAGCTCGGCGCGCGTGAGGGCGCCACTGGCCACCAGGATCTCACCCAGACGTGCGCCCGCTTCCGGAAGCTCGTCGATCAAGGCCAGGTAGTCGCGCACCTTCGCGTCCGGCGGCACCAGTCGCAGAGTGCAGTCTTCGCGCATGAACTCAAAGACCGCCAGGATCTGCTCGCGCGTGGCCCCGGTTGCGATGCGGATCTCGAAGCCGACGTAGCACGCTTCCGGATCCATGTCGGCGAGCGGCGGGAGCGCATCGTCGACCACTACGAGCGAGACGACCTCGCCGAGCGAGTCGAGATAGCGGATGAAGCCCAGCGGATCCAGGCCGTTGCGCAGCACTTCCTGCGAGACGCGCAACGAGAGGTGCCACGTACCCGAGGATGGCGCCGTCGGCGCTTCGGCGGAAGACCTCACTTCCTGCGCGCACGCCTCGCCCAGATACGGCGAGAGGCGTTCGACGAGCGCTTCGCCGTCGCGCTCGAGTCCGGGCGCCAGCCGCGCATCGGCGCCGTCCTCGTCCGCTGCGCCGAGCAGGGCGCCGATGTAGTCGGTGCACGGCAGCAGGACGGACAGCAAGCCGGGGTCGACCGCGATGCGGCCGCTGCGCGCCCGTTCCAGCACGCTCTCGACCTTGTGCGTGAATGCGACGACGTGCTCGTATCCGAACAGCCCCGCCGCGCCCTTGATGGTGTGCGCCGCGCGGAACAGCGCGTGAAGGGTGTCCATGTCTCCGGGATCCTGCTCCAGCACCAGGAGGGAATCCTCCATCTGCTGAAGCATCTCGCGCGCCTCGGCGAAGAAGGTGCCGCGCGCCTGTTCGAGTTCGTCGCTCAAGCCCGGCCTCCCTGCGCGTCCTGCAGCCCCAGCGCAGGCAGGAGCCGATAGGTGGCGAGCACGCCGGTGACGGCGTAGCTCGGATTGATGATGTCCAGCAGCGCGCCAAGCGCCTGCAGGTGACGGGACAGGGCGATCAGGAGCTGGGCCCCCGCGGTGTCCATTTCCGCCACCGCGGCGAGATCGAGCTGCATGCGCTGGCCGGCGCAGGGGGAGGCCTGTTCCACCCAACCCAGGAGGCGTTC
This sequence comes from uncultured Burkholderiales bacterium, assembly GCA_964386195.1. GTDB lineage: Bacteria > Pseudomonadota > Gammaproteobacteria > Burkholderiales > SHXO01 > SHXO01. Next base: position 4,583 of record CAYLTE010000229.1, read on the forward strand.
GCGCTGCGCGTTCGCCTGCGGGGCCGTCAGTTCGCCATCCAGCTCGAGCGCGATGCGGGTATCCATGACATCACGCGAGGACAAGCTTCGACACCGCGTCGAGCAGTTGCGGAGGATTGAAGGGTTTGACGATCCACGCCTTGGCCCCCGCCGCGCGGCCCTCCTGCATCTTCGCTTCCTGGTTCTCCGTGGTGAGCATGATGACCGGCGTGAACTTGTAGCCGGCGTTGGCCTTGACGGCCTTGAGGAAGGCGATGCCATCCATGTTCGGCATGTTCACGTCGCTGATGATCAGGTGCAGCTTGCGCCCGTCGAGCTTGCCGAGCGCATCCTTGCCGTCCGCCGCTTCGACCACCTCGTAGCCGGCCCCTTTCAGGGCGATTCCCACCACCTGCCGCACGCTCGCGGAATCGTCCACCACCATCACTGTCTTGCCCATGTCACCGTCGCTTTCAGAAGAAATTCACACCGCTTGCACCGCCATCGCTCTGCCCGGGGTGGGCACGGCGCTCGTCCTCGGTCGCGTAGCTGAGGCGCAATCCCTCCAGCCACGCGCGCGTATCCGGTGCGCCCACCGCGGCAGCACCGTTCATGCTCTCGATGTGAGAGTGCAGCCTGCGCATGTCGGCGATCACGTGCTCCAGGATCTGGCTCATGCGGTCCTGGAACTGGAAGTCCACGAGCAGCCCTGAGATCTCGGATCCGATGCGCGCGTTCTCCTCGCGCAGGGAATGCGCGACGTGCTGCAGTTCCGAGCCGGCTTCGCTGAGCGACCCGATCACCTCGCGCACCGCGTGCTCGGAGCCCGACACCGCATCCTCGTCGGCCTCGCGCGCCTGGCTGGCTGCGGCCGCGGTCGCCTGGATCGCGGCGTTGATGACGTTGATCTTCTCGCCGATGCGCTTGCCGGTTTCGGCCGACTGGGTCGAGAGCTTGCGCACCTCGTCGGCGACCACGGCGAAGCCGCGGCCGGCCTCTCCCGCTCGTGCGGCCTCGATCGCGGCGTTGAGCGCGAGCAGGTTGGTCTGCGAGGCGAGCCGGCCGACGACATCGGCCATCGCCCGCAACTCGCCGGTGAAGTTCTCGAGCTGACGCACGTCGTCGAGTACCTTCTGCTTGCTGGTCATGGCCTGGCGCAGACGCTCGACGACCTGCTCGAGACGCGGCCGCGAGTCGTCGATCGCGTGCACGATGCCACCCTGCCTGCCGCCGGTGACCTGGCCTGATGTCGTCTCCGCATGATGCAGTTGCTGCACCAGTCGCCCGAAACGCACGACCAGGCTCTCCACTGCCTCGCGCGCATTGGCGCGCGCGGTGTCGACGTGCCTGGACCACAGGGGCAGCACCGCAAGCCCGAGCGCGGCAAGTGCCTGCCAGCGGGAATCGGCCGCCGGGGGAGCGGCAATCACGGGCGTGGGAGCCGCCGGTCGACGACTGGCCGCGAACGTGAGCAGTGCCACGAAGGGTGCGGCGACGACGCCGGCGATCGATGCGGCCAGCAGCGGGGTGCCGGCTAAGAGGGTCGACCCGAACGAAACCGCCCCCGCGGCGATTCCGCTGAGCACGCTGAGCGCGATGCGATTCGTTGTGGGCGTTGCGTCTGCCGGGGGCCTGCTGTCCGCCATCTTCTGTGCTTCAGGTTTCGTTTCGGGGCCTTTGCGATTTCGACGGCACGTCACGAGCCTTGAGCAGAAACGGCGGCTTCTAAGGTTTTTAGCAGTGCGTGGATATGATGGCGCGTCTCGCGATCAGGAAAAACCTGAATATGACGAGCAGATCACTCGGGAATTCGGACCGCGCATGCAATGCATGGGCGACAGCGCGAGGCACGCGCTGCACTGGTGTCATGTCGAGCGCAGAGCAAACCCTCCTCCGGTGTCATGTCGAGCGCAGCGAGACATCCTCGCCGTGGACGCTACACGGCGAGGATCCCTCTCTTCGTTCGGGATGACACCGAGGCGGGATGACACCGAGGGCGGGGTTGTCCACGGGCGCCAGCGAATTTCCTTGAA
>CAYLTE010000230.1:0-6561 GCA_964386195.1 uncultured Burkholderiales bacterium
GCCAAGGGCGGGCTGATCGCATTCACCAAGTCGCTGGCGCGCGAGATGGCGCGCTACCAGATCAACGTCAACGTGGTCTGCCCGGGCCCGACCGACACGCCGCTCTTCAATGCAGAGGCCTCCGAAGGACTGCGCGAGGCGCTGCTGAGCGCGATCCCCTTCCGCCGCCTCGGCCAGCCCGGGGACATCGCCGAGGCGGTTCGCTACCTGATCGGCCCGCATTCCAGCTACGTGACCGGCCAGGTGCTCAGCGTGAGCGGCGGTCTCACCATGGTCGGCTGAAGACGGCGCGGAGAGACGACGATGAGAGTCATTGCCTCGCTCGACGAACTGCCGGCGCTGGTCGGACAGGAAGTGGCGCAAAGCGACTGGACCGAGGTCACGCAGGCGCAGATCGACCTCTTTGCCGACGCCACCGGCGACCACCAGTGGATCCACGTCGACCCGATGCGCGCCAGGGAGGGGCCCTACGGCGGCACGATCGCGCATGGCTTCCTGACCTTGTCGCTGCTGCCGAAGATGTTCGCACTCGCGATGCGCATCGAGAAGATGCGCATGGGGGTCAATTACGGCCTGAACAAGGTCCGCTTTCCTGCGCCGGTGCCCGTCGGAAGCCACCTGCGCGCGAGCTTCAGGTTGCTCAGCTGCGAGCCGGTCGACGGCGACGGCATGCAGATTGCCTGGGGCGTGAACGTGGAGCGCCAGGGCGAGGCGAAGCCGGTCTGCATCGCCGAGTTCCTGCAGCGGCGCTACCGCTGAGCCGCACGCAAACCGACAAACCCACGCAGACGACAACATACCAGGAGCGACGATTGGCACTGGACGCAGACACTCTTGCGCAGTTCACCGACAACGTGGCGCGCTTCGTGCGCGAGCGCCTGATCCCGGCCGAGGCCCAGGTGGCGGCCGAGGACCGGATTCCGAGGGAACTGCTCGCCGGCATGGGCGAGCTGGGCCTCTTCGGCATGACCCTGCCCGAACGCTTCGGCGGCCTCGAGCTCAATGCGTCCGAGGAAGTGCGGGTCGTCTTCGAGCTCTGCTATGCGGCGCCGACTTTCCGCGGCTATCTCGGTGCCAACAACGGACTCGGCGGCCGCGCGATCCTGGTCGGCGGCAGCGAGGCGCAGAAGGACCGCTATCTCGCGCGCATCGCCTCGGGCGAGCTGCTGACCGCCTTTGCACTGACCGAGCCCGAATGCGGCTCCGACGCCGCCGGCCTGCGCACGCGTGCCGCCCGGCGCGAGGACGGCAGCTGGGTGCTCGACGGCCGCAAGACCTACATCACGCATGCCGACATCGCCGACCTGTTCATCGTGGTCGCGCGCAGCGATCCGGCCTCGACCGGCGGCAAAGGCGTCTCGGTCTTCCTGGTGCCGGGCGACACGCCGGGCCTCCTGCGCGGCAAGCCCGAGCGCAAGATGGGGCAGCAGGGAACGCACGTGGCCGAACTCTCCTTCGACAACTGCGTGCTGCCGGCCGACGCGCTGCTCGGCGCCGAAGGCCGCGGCTTCGAGCTCACGATGCAGAGCATCGACCGCAGCCGCCTGCACATGGGTGCGATCTGCGTGGGCGTCGCGCGGCGTCTGATCGACGAGGCGCTTCGCTACGCGATGGACCGGCGCCAGTTCGGCAAGCCGATCGTGGAATTCCAGCTGGTCCAGGCGATGCTCGCCGACAGTCAAGCCGAGATGCTCGCCGCGCGTGCGATGGTCCTCCAGGCCGCCGCGAGCTGCGATGCCGGCGAGAGCATCTCGATGGAGGCCTCCTGCTGCAAGATGTTCGCATCCGAGATGGTGGGCCGGGTGGCCGACCGCGCGGTGCAGATCTTCGGCGGCGCCGGCTACATGCAGGACAGCGTGGTCGAACGGCTCTACCGCGACGTGCGCGTCTTCCGCATCTACGAAGGGACGACGCAGATCCAGCAGATCACGATCGCCAAGCACATGCTGCGCGCGGCCTCCTCGCAGCGCTGAGCCCTTTTTCCATCCAAGGACCATCCGATGAGCGAACAACTCCAGACGCGCGTGGAAGACCGCGTGGCCCAGATCATCTTCAACCGCCCCGAGACGCGCAACGGACTCGTGCCGCAGTTTCTCGGCGAGGTCATGGAGGCGGTGAAATCCTTCGAGGCCGATCCCGGCGTGCGGGTGATCACGTTCACCGGCAACGGGCAGGACTTCTCCTCGGGCGGCGACAAGGGCTTCCTGCGCGAGGTCCAGAAGATGACACCGGACGAAGTGCAGAAAAATGTCTACAGCTTCTTCCAGGGTGCAGTGCGTCTCATCAAGCTGTGCACCAAGCCGACCGTGGCGGTGGTCAACGGAGCGGCGGTCGGCACCGGTTGCGACCTGGCGCTCGCGACGGACTTCCGCGTGGTCTCGAAGAAATCGTTCTTCCACGAGAACTGGACGGCGATCGGCTGCATTCCGCCGCTCGGCGCAATGTATCTGCTGCCGCGTCTGATCGGGCTCGAGCGCGCCTCCAACATGATCATGCGGGCGCAGCGGGTCTACGGCGAGGAGGCCGTGCGCATCGGCCTCGCCACGCATCTCGCGGAAGACGAGGCCGCTCTTCGCGACGAGGGCCAGGCTTTCGCCAAGGATCTTGCGAGCCGTTCCGCGGACGCGCTGCGCGCGGCCAAGGTCGCGCTGCGCCGTTCGATGGAGAGCACCCTGGCCAACGAGTGGGAGTTCAACCTGCTGCAGCAAGGCCGGCTGTTGTCCGGACCGGACTTCGCGGCAGCGCTCGATGCGATCGAAGCCAAGCGCGCTCCGACCTACTGATGCGCCCGCAGACCGATCCGCAACGCATGCTGGCCGACACGGCGCGGCACTTCGCCGAGCGCCGCGCCCAGCCTGCGCGCATCCGGGCCTGCCGGCAGCGCGTGCCCGACTTCGACGCCGATGTCTGGGCCGAGATGGCGCAGCTCGGCTGGTTCTCGGTGCTGGTGCCCGAGGCCGACGGCGGCCTCGGCAGCGGCCTCGCCGAGCTGGGGCAGCTGGTCTATGAATGGGGCGCGCACTGCGGGCCCGAGCCGCTGGTGGCCAGCGCCGTGCTCGCCGCCGGTCTGCTGATCGACGCCGACGGCCCGGCGCGCGCGCGGCTGCTCGCCGCGACGATGGACGGCAGCGCGCTGCCGGCGCTGGCCTGGCTGGATGCGGGTGCGAGATGCGATGCGGTGGCAGGCGGCTGGTTCATCTCGGGGAGCGCGCGTTTCGTCACGCCAGCGGACGCCGGCGAATTCCTGCTGGTGTTTGCCGAGCCGGATCAGCCGGCGTTCTGGCTCTCGGCGGCCACGTCCGGTCTGCGGATCCAGCGCGAATCGCGCATCGATGGCCTCGGCGCGTTGCACATGGCGTTCGACGGCGTTCGGGTCGACCCGGCCGATCTGGTCGCAACGCCCGCCCGCGCGGCCGCTGCCGCCGAATCCGCGCGCGATCGCGCCCTGATCATGGCCAGCGTCTACATGAGCGGCACGATGCGCCGCATCAACGAGATGACGCAGGAGTACCTGCGTACCCGCGTGCAATTCGGCAAGCCGATCGGCTCCTTCCAGGCGCTGCAGCACAAGGCGGTGGACATGCACATTGCCGAGCAGCTGGCGCGCGACGTGGCGCAGAACGCCTGCCTGCGCGTCGACGCGGGCTGCAGCGCCGACCAGCGCGCCTGCCTCGCCAGCCGGGCGAAGGCGCGCGCCGGCGAATCGCTCGACCGCATCGCGCGCACGGCCGTGCAACTGCACGGTGCCATCGGGTACACCGACGAATACGATCTGAGTCTGCACCTGAACCGCGCGCTCGCGATGTCGGCCTGGCTCGGAAATGCGGAGCACCACGTGCGGCGCTATGCGCGCCACGCACCGGCCTTCGAGGCAGCGCAGGCATGACCACGATCGACAAGGGCATCGACTGGAACGCACTCGCGGACGAGGATTTCCGCGTCCGCATCCGCAGCTACCTCGAAGCCCACTATCCGTCCGAGCTGCGCTATCCCTCGCGGCGCCTGTTCTGGAACGAGATCGGCTTCTGGTATCGGCGCATGTCCGAGATCGGCTGGATCGCGCCCAACTGGCCGCGCGAGCACGGCGGCATGGGCCTTGATCCGGGCAAGCTCCTGATCTTCTACGAGGAGCACGAGCGCTGGGGCGTGTCGCGCTTCCTCGACCAGGGCATCCTCATGGTCGGCCCGATGCTGATCCGCTACGGCACGCCGGAGCAGCAGCGCCGGTGGTTGCCGAAGATCCTTTCCTGCGAGCACCTCTGGTGCCAGGGCTACTCGGAGCCCAACGCCGGATCCGACCTCGCCGGGCTGCGTACCGAGGCGGTGCTCGAAGGCGACACCTATCTCGTCAACGGACAGAAGATCTGGACCACGCTCGCGAGCGATGCGAACCACATCTTCGTGCTCGCACGCACCGACAAGCAGGCAAAGAAGCAGGCTGGCATCAGCTTCCTGCTCGTCGACATGGACCAGCCCGGTGTGCGGGTGCGGCCGATCCGCGACGTCGCCGGCCACGACGAACTGTGCGAGGTCTTCCTCGAGAACGTGCGGGTGCCGGCCGCCGATCTCGTCGGCGCTCCGAACGAGGGCTGGGCCATCGCCAAGGGCCTGCTCGGCTTCGAGCGCATCTTTCTCGGCAGTCCGAAATACCCGACCTATGCGCTCGGCGTGCTGGCGCGCGTGGCGCGGGCGCGCGGCATGTTCGACCAGCCGGCCTTCGCCGAGCGCTTCACGCGCCTGCGCATGGCGGTCGAGGACCACACCGCCTGCTACGAGCGCTTCGTCGAGATCGTGAAGCGCGGCGAGCCGGTGCCGCCCGACATCTCGATGCTCAAGATCGTCTCGACCGAAAGCTTCCAGGCCATTGCCGATCAGGTGATCCTCGCGGCCGGCGAGGCGGCGCAGCTCGCCGGCATCGTGCAGGTCGGCACGGGCGAAGCCGACGTCCTGGGTCCCTTCTTCCGGGCCCTTCCGTCCACCATCTATGGCGGCACCAACGAGATCCAGCGCAACGTGCTGGCGCGCCAGGTGCTGAACCTCCCCGCATGAACCGCAACCAGCGCGCTGCCATCGTCGGCATCTACGAGCATCCAACCCGCCATGCGCCCGACAAGAGCGTCGCCCAGCTGCATGCCGAGGTGGCGCGCGGAGCGCTGCACGATGCCGGCCTCGAAGCCCGCGATGTCGACGCCTACTTCTGCGCCGGCGATGCGCCCGGACTCGGGCCCCTGTCGATGGTCGACTACCTCGGCCTGAAGCCGCGGGTCTTCGAATCGACCGACGTTGGCGGCTCCTCCTACCTGGTGCACATGCGGCATGCGGCGCGCGCGATCGAATCCGGCCAGTGCGACGTGGCGCTGATCACCCTCGCGGGCCGGCCGCGCTCCGAGGGCTCGAGCGGCACGCAGTCGCGCGCCTACAACCTGCTCGCGCCCGAATCGCCGTTCGAGACGCCCTTCGGCCTGGTTCCGATCAACAGCTACGCCATGGCGGCTCAGCGCCACATGTACGAGTTCGGCACCACGCCGGAACAGCTCGCCTGGATCAAGGTCACGGCATCGCACCATGCACAGCACAACCCGGATGCGATGCTGCGCGAGGTGGTGACCGTTGAGCAGGTGCTGGCTTCGCCGCTGATCGCCGACCCGCTGCACCGCATGGAGTGCTGCGTGGTCAGCGACGGCGGTGGCGCCGTCGTGCTCGCCCGGCCGGAGATCGCGGCTCGCCTGCGGCAGCCATCGGTGCGCGTGATCGGCGGGGGCGAAGCCATCGGCTATGTCGACAGCGCGAAGATGAACCTCACGACCTCTGCCGCGAGCCGCTCGGGCCCCGCTGCGTTCGCCGAGGCCGGCGTCACGCCGAAGGACATCCGCTATGCCTCGATCTACGACAGCTTCACGATCACGGTGCTGATCCAGCTCGAAGACCTCGGCTTCTGCGAGAAAGGCAGGGGGGGCCGCTTCGTGGCCGACGGCCAACTGATCGCTGGCCAGAGCCGGCTCGCGATCAACACCGACGGCGGGGGCCTCTGCAACAACCATCCGGCCAACCGCGGCGGCATGACCAAGATCATCGAGGCGGTGCGACAGCTGCGTGGCAGCGCGCATTCGGCGGTGCAGGTCGAGAACTGTTCGCTGGCGCTGGTGCAGGGCACCGGCGGCATGCTCGGCAGCCGTCACGGCTCGGCCACCCTGATACTGGAACGCACGTGAGGCATCCGCGATGAGCGACTCCGACACCAAGACTCCACCGGCCACCCGCGCCATTCCGGCGCCGCTGATGAATCCCGAAGCACAGCCATTCTTCGATGCCGCGGCCGAGGGCCGCCTGCTCTATCGCCGCTGCGATGCCTGCGGCCTTCCGCACCATCCGCCGCGCGCCATCTGCCCGCATTGCCATTCCGACGCGACAAGCTGGAAGACCTCCGCCGGCCGTGGTCAGGTCTACAGCTGCAGCACCCTGCGCCGGGGTACGCCGCATCCGTACTGCGTGGCCTACGTCACGCTCGACGAGGGCGTGAGCCTGATGACCAACCTGGTCGGCTTCGACGGCCGCACTCCG
>CAYLTE010000231.1:0-6554 GCA_964386195.1 uncultured Burkholderiales bacterium
GCAAGGCCGAAGCGCCGCCCCAGCCGGTGGTGGCCATCGCACCCCCGTCCATTCAGCTGATCGATCCTCCCATCGTGACGGTGCGCGGCAAGACCACCATCAAGGTGCGCGGCATGGCCCAGAAGCGCGAGCTCGTGGGCAAGGTCATCGCGCCGGCAGGGCTGCTCTCGTTCACTGTCAACGACCGGACCGAATCGGTCGACGAGAACGGCCTGTTCAAGACCACCATCGAGATGTTCCGCGGCGCGACGCCCGTCACCCTGATCGCCGTGGACAAGCACGGCAAGCGCGCGGTACTCGACTTCTCACTCGTGCCCGAACAGCTGGCCAAGGAGACGACGGTCGCGACGTCACCCTCCCGCAAAGGCCCGATGCTGCGCGAGGCGGGCGAGTACTACGCAATCGTGATCGGCAACCAGGAGTACGACCGGCTGCCCGATCTCGACACGCCGGTCAATGACGCGAAGGTGATCTCCGACCTGCTGCGCAAGCGGTACGGGTTCAAAGTCACGACGCTGATCAATGCCAATCGCTACCAGATCCTGTCGGAGCTCAACAAGGCGCGTGCGAAGCTCACCGACAAGGACAACCTGCTGATCTACTACGCGGGCCACGGCGAGCTGGATCGCGCCAACCTGCGCGCGCACTGGCTCCCGGTCGACGCCGAGGAGGACAGCGACGCCAACTGGATCTCCAGCGTCGCCATCACCGACGTCCTCAATGCCATGTCGGTCAAGCACGTTCTGGTCGTCGCCGATTCTTGCTACTCGGGCGCCATGACGCGCGCCTCGATCGGCCAGCTGGACAGCGGCATGTCCGAGGACGCTCGGTTGACCTGGCTGAGGGCGCTGGCCAAGGCGCGTTCCCGCACCGTGCTCACCTCGGGCGGGGTTCAGCCAGTCATCGACAGCGGTGGCGGCAAGCACTCCGTGTTCGCCAAGAGCCTGATCGAGGTCCTCTCGCAAAACGATGACGTGCTCGAGGGTCAGCGTCTCTACCAGGCGGTGTCCGCCCGCGTGCTGGACGTTGCGCTGAAGGTCGGGCCCATCGATCAGCGCCCCGAGTACGCGCCGCTGAAGTATGCCGGCCACGAATCCGGGGACTTCCTGTTCGTGCCTGCGAACTGATCAACCTCAATCCTCTCGTCTGCAAACGAGAACAATCAGAAAAGGAGAAGGCCAATGCACTCCCCGCGCTTGTCCCGCACCGGTATCGCCGGACTCATCGCGACGTTCGCCACTCCGGCGCTCGCGGACCTCAACGATGTGCCGAATCTGACCCCGGTGCAGGCGCCCGTCGCCAGCACCGTCCAGACGATTTGTCCGACGTTGGCGGGGTCCACTGGCGAAACTCAGAAGTTGTTCGTATCGTGCCGGGCCCTGGTGCAGACCAGCAATGCTCAGCAGGGCAGCGGCGCGACGGCCTTCGACATGGGACTGACGGAATCCCAGCTTGCCGAAGCACTGCAGGGCATTGCCCCGGAAGAGGCCGGTATCCAGGCGCGCAGCCAGATCAATACGCCGGGGTTGGGGGCGCTTCAATCGCGCCTGTTCGAGTTGCATGCCGGCGCAAGCGGATTCCAGCTCAGCGCGCTCGACATCTACACGCCCAACAGGACCATCACGGCAGAGCAGTTGTTCGGCAAGGCGAGCACAGGCGGCGCTGCCAGCACCGACGGTACCGGCAGCAGGTGGGGCGGGTTTCTCAATGCGGCGTATTTCTTCGGCGACAAGGACACGACCGACCTCGAGAACGGCTTCGACTTCGACAGCTGGACGATCACCGGAGGCGTCGACTACCGGCTTCGCGAGAATCTCGTCATCGGCACGGCGCTCACCTACGCGACCACCAAGGCCGACATCTCCCAGTCGCTCGGAGACAGCGACAGCGACAGCTATTCGCTGTCACTGTACGGAACCTACTACCGCGACAACTTCTACGTCGACGCGCACGCCAGCTATTCGATGATCGACTTCGAGACCGCGCGCAGAATCTTCGTTCCAAGCTTCACGGCAGTGCCAAGCATCTCCACCACCGCGGAGGGCGACACCGACGGCGATCAGTTCACCTTCGTCCTCGGTGCCGGATACGATGTCAATCGCGGCGCATTCACGTTCACACCCTACGGTCGCGTGAGCTACCTGAACCTCGACATCGATTCGTACACCGAGAGCGAGCCGCTCGCCGGGCTCGCGCTCGACGTGAACAGCCAGTCGGTCAAGTCGTTGCAGACCGCCCTCGGCATTCGCCTGGCCTACGCCATGAGCCGCAGCTTCGGCGCACTGGTGCCGCAAGTCAGTGCCGAGTGGAACCACGAGTTCAAGAACGACGACCGCAACATCACGGCAAAGTACACGAACGACCCGAACAACAGCTTCTTCGCCATCCCGACCGCCGACCCGGACCGCAACTTCTTCACGGTTTCCGCCGGCGTCTCGGCCGTGTTCCAGAAGGGCGCTTCGGCCTTCGTGAACGTGCAGACCGTCATCGGGCTCGAGGACGTCAACAGCACCGGTGTGAGCGCAGGCGTGCGCATGGAGTTCTGACGCTGCCGGTGGCGGCGCCATCGACGGGCCATGCGATGCATGGCCCGTTTGCATTCACGAAGTCGATGTTGCATCCCCTCCGCCGCTCAGGACGGCGCCCGCGGGTCGCTCGCAGAGCTGCCTGCCTGCTCGCGATCCTGCTGCTGGCAGCCTGTTCGCAGCAGGGCCTGCGTCCCGACGAGGGGCTGGCGCAGGAGCACGGCTTCGACCGGCGCATCGTCGTCGGGCAATCGTTCCGGCACGTGGTCTACGCAAAGCGGTTGGAAGCGCCGGCGTCCCGGCTCCACGTGTACATCGAGCACGACGGCTCACCGTGGCTCGGCAGTCGGGTCGCGCTCGACCCCTCGCCCCGCGATCCCCTCGCGCTGCGGCTCATGGCGCTCGATCCCGAACCCGCCATCTATCTTGGCCGCCCGTGCTACCTGGGCCTGGCGAGGGACGCGGCGTGCTCGCCGCTGCATTGGACGCACCGCAGGTACGCCGAGGAAGTGGTGGCGAGCATGGCGGCCGCGCTCGGTGTCATCGCTGCACAAGTCGGCACCCGCGAGATCGTCCTCATCGGTGTCAGCGGAGGCGGAACACTGGCCGTGCTGATCGCGCAGCGGATGGAGGACGTGGTGGGGGTGCTCACGGTGGCGGCCAACCTGGATGTGGGGGCGTGGACCGGCCTGCACGGCTACAGCGAGCTGGAAGGCTCCCTCGACCCGGCACTGCAACCGATCCTACCGCGGCGCATCGTGCAGCAGCACTACGTCGGCGGACGCGACCGGAACGTGCCACCGTCCATCGTCCGCGCATACGCCCAGATACAGCCGGGTGCAGAGGTCATAGAAATCGCGCAGTTCGACCACCGCTGCTGCTGGGATTCGCGGTGGGAATCGATTCTGGATTGGATGCGCGCTCGGCTGGAGGAGCGGCGCTAGTCGGCGAGTAGTTCGCCGGTTCCGCCGGGCGCGACATGCAGCAGGCGTGGTGTGCCGACGGTGCGTACGTCGCCGCTTCCCTGCAGCACTGCGTCGAGTCGATCGACGCGCCCTACGCTGACGTCCCCGCTGCCCTCATGGAGGACCTGCACCGACGCTGCCCGCAACGACGCGCCATCGAAGTCGCCCGAGCCGCTGTGCTGGACGTCGACGTCGAGGACCGTACCGCGTATCGATACATCGCCCGAGCCGGACAGCAGCAATTCCAGCCGGTCGGCCCGGAGGGCTGCGATGACGACATCGCCACTGCCGACCGCTTTCACGCGAAGCGTGGCTTGCGAAAGCGTGTCGATGCGCACATTACCGCTGCTCTCGTTGCTCAGAAACGCAAGCTCGCGCAGTCGAAGCGTCAGGCGAATGGGATGTTCGGTGCGCAGCGACTCGCGTACCTCGAGATGCAGGCGCTCGCCGCGGACGCGTGCGTTGAGCTTGGACAGGACTGCCGGCTCAGCCTGGATGGTCAATTCGTCGGACGCAGCCTGCTCGATCGACAGGTCTCCGGGTACGCGAAAGACAACTTCGCGCACACCGTTCACGTCGATGGCCACCTGCGACAGGGCCGCCGCGGGCACGCGACCGGCACACAGGGCCAGGCAGAGTGCCAGCGTCAATCCCTGCACGCGCGCTGTCATCTCCGCTGCGCCTTCACCAGGCAGGTGGCATTCGCCGTCTCCACCAGGTAGAGCGAGGACGCGTCGGGCCCGGAAGCCTTGACGGTGGCGCGGGCGATCTGCGCAGCCGGCTCCTGCAGATTCGGTTCGTCGATGATCAGCCGGCCGAACTGCCAGCACTTCATCTGATACACGGGAGGCGGCGCGGCGCGATCGCCGGCGTCCTCGACCACAGGCGGCAGGATGGGCTGGGGGGTGGCGGCGGCACCGGCGGCCGCGGGCAACGGGCCGAGCGAAACGAGCGCGGCTAGCAGGGAGATGAGGGGTCGCATGTCGGTTCCTATTATTTCGGTTCGATGTGGAAGAAGCGTTCGCCGACCTGACCCTCCGTGGCGATGACGAACTGGTCGCGCACCTCGTCGAGCGAGCCGACCGGGAGGTACTCGAAGTCGACGCCGTAGGAGTCGGGAACCAGGCGGCTGCTGACCTCGCGTTCGGTGGCGAAGCAGGCCACCGTCTCTCGCTCTCCGCGCTCGCTGGCGTAGAGCTGGAACTGATCGGTTCCAGGGAGGCGCAACGGCCGCGCGGCGGCAACGTACGAGTCCTGCGCGAAGCGGTTCGGGAAGAAGCGCTGCACGCGCTTCGTATCGTCCTGGATGTAGCAGTAGACGTGAGCATCCCGGGCTGGCTGCACGGTGAGCGTCAGGGTGCTGCCGGGTGCGAACGCGGATTGCCCGCCGTCGGTGGAGATGTCGAGTGCGATCGCCCGCGCCGGCGCGGCCTGGGGCGCGGGAGCGGCGATGGCGATCTGGTCGTGGTCGGCGGCGAGGTAAGCGCGGAAGAACGCCAGGTCGATCTCAGGCTCGGCCGGGAGGTTCAAGGCCTGGCGATAGGCGATGACCGCGGCGCGGAACTGCTCGTTGGACTGACCATTGACCGGTCCGACGTAGTAGCCGCGCACACCAAGCTGCGTCTGGAAGTAGCGCACCATCTCGTCGCTGCCGGACATGGCGTAGTACCAGTCCTCGATCTCACTGCGAACCGCCTCGTTGTCCGGGGCCGCGCCCAGACACTGCCAGTAGGGAACCTTGGTCAGCTTGCCGATGAGCTCGATGGACGCCAGCTCGACCAGGGTGCGCAGTGCCTGCGCCGTGCCTTCGTTCTTGGTAAGCGTGAGGCCGAAGTTGATGCCGAACTTGCTCAGCTGGGCCTCCGCGTCGACACCGAAGCCCTCCTTGATGATGATCACCGAGTTGCGCGAGGTGACACCGGGCACCAGGGAGTAGTCGCGCGCGTAGATGACACTGAGGTCGAGGCCGAGAATGGTGGTCCCCGCACTCTTGGCAACACCCCCTCCGATGCCACTGTCGCCGGTCTCGAAGGTCGCACCCGCTTCGAACTGATTCTTGGCGATCTCGTCGAGTTGCGAAACGGATCCGCGGATGTCGTACTGGGGCAGTTCCGAATAGGCCTCGAAGGAATTGGCGAACTTGAAGAAGTCCACCAGGTTCTGCGCGTCCGCGCTGAAGGTGACGAGGCGGACCGCGCGGCTGCGCTTGGTCATGTCCGATACCGCGGAAATGAGCATGTCGCGGGTGCCGGCGTTCACCTTCTTCGTGTTGTCGAGGAGATCCTCGACCAGCACGGACACGTCCTTGACGCCATAGTTGCCCAGCGTCTTGTCCATGCACCTCAGTCCATCGGAAAAGTTCGTGATGTTGCGCACGGGCGCGAGCTGCGGCCCCTTGCGCGCCTCCTCGGTCATGGCGATGGCTTTACGCTTCGGCTCGAGCGAGCATCCGGTGGTCAGGACGGTCGCGGCGGCGAGCGCCCCGGCGGCGAGCAGAATTCTTCCTCGGACTGACATGACGGCTCCTGGTGCTAACGGCAGCGGTTGTTGGCGTTGATGACGTCGCCGCGCACGTAGACGTTGACCTCACGCGGATTGCCCGTGCGCTTGGTGGTCACGACGTTGCCGACGTTCAGGCTTCCGCATTCCCCAATGGACGACGAGGTGCTGCGCCGGAAGGAGCTGCCCTCGTCCCCTCCGGAGCCATCCTTCTGAAAGAAGGGCTTGGAACGGTGACGCGCCATCTTCGCGATGACGCCCTCGTCGATGTCGTCGGTCTCCGCGTTCGCAGCGTAAGCGTAATTGCTCCCGGCACCGGCGACAACCGTCAGCGACAACGCGAGGGCGAGAATCCAGGACTTGGTGGTGGGTTGCATGATCGTGTCTCCGTGTTGGATGCTGCGACAAGGGGTGCTCGTTGAATGAGTCGGAGAGCGGGCGGACCCGGTTCAAACTATCTGGTGGAAAGCAGACGGCACGCGGGGAATGCCCGCGTGCCGTCCTCGGATGCTTACTTGATCGAGCCGATGTTGGCTTCCTGCTTGGCGTAGCCGAGCATCGCGCT
>CAYLTE010000232.1:0-2374 GCA_964386195.1 uncultured Burkholderiales bacterium
CCAATTGCCCTTGATGACGTCCCAGTTCATGTCGGTCTCCTTGCGTTAGAACGCGGTAACGGTCCTCGGCAACCGACGTACCTGGGAGCGGTGGATGACGGACGGGTCGCGGCGAGCCGAACAGGAGCACGTTGCAGCTCGGGAGTTTCCTGAGGTTCCCTGAACCCCGGCGGAGAACCGGATAAGCGGCTACCTGCGGTAGTTCCTGTCCCACGGATCGCGCCCACGGGGATACGCCGACGTCGAGTGATACTCATACAGCGTGGCAATCTCTGCGGCGACGGGCGGCGGAAAACCCTGTCGCCCGCCTCGAGCGTCGAGCATGAGGCTTCGCATGTAGGACTCGAAGTGCTCAGGCGAGCTCCACATGAGAAATATCCGGTTCGCCACGTGTGGGAACCCCTTCATCGTGTGCAGTGGACGCACCTTCTGCGGAAGTTCGCGCGCCCAGTTCAGCGTCTCGGGCAGGAGCAGCTCCGGCGTCGTGCGCCGGCGGCGCGCAGCAGGGTTGGAATCGATGACTGCGGTCACGGGCGGCTGCGCGCCGGCAGCGCGGCGCGATGTGCCACCAGCAGCGACGCGGCGCGCCTTCCCGCCTTGCTTTCGACGCCCGGCGAACAGGACACTCAGCCCCAGCCAGGTAAAGCGACTGCCCACCGACATGCCTCCATCCCTCTTCTGACATCCTCGCGCACGATAACGACTCATTTCGGGGCTTCTTTATCGGGCAGTACTTGAGAGGGATACTTACCTAATGACGGAGGAGGCATCCGAGGATCTTGCGTCGCCACTCTTCTGCTGCGAACCTATTCAGAGGTGCGTGATGGATCGAAACCAGTTCTGCGTAGCGGCGCCGTGGTATTCCTGGCCTCGCGCACACCGTCCAGCCTGCTGGCCGCGGACAACTGCACGGGCTACGATGTCACTGTCTCCACCATGTCCGACACGCGCGACGTCGGACAGAACATGACCTTCGATTGATCTGCCTTCGTTTCATTCTTGCGATCGTGGTGTGCAGCGTCGCATCGATTGCTGGCGCGCGATCGATCGGGGTGCCTTCGGTCGTGCTCTCCGGCACGACCTTCATCGACGCGCCTGCCGACCTTCTTGGCGTACCGCACGTACGCGAACTCTCGGTTCCCCGCATCCTCGACGGCAACGCGATCTGGGGAGCGACTGGCCGCGATGCGCGCGGCCACATCTGGTTCGGCGTCTCGGCGTGGTCGCCGGGAATGAGCGCGCATCTGTTCGAGTACCATCCGGTTGTCGTCCATTGGCTCGATCGCGGCGGAGTCCTCGACCAGCTGGAGCGCTTGGGCCTCCGCCGGGACGGAGAAGGACAGATCAAGATCCACTCGAAGATCGTCACCGGAGACGACGGCCGGCTCTATTTCGCATCGAGCGACGAACAGGGCGAACGCGAGGACGGCAGTGCTCCACCTCGCTGGGGCGGGCACCTGTGGCGCATCGATCCGCGGACGAACGAGTGGGAGCACCTTGCCGCCACCCGCGAAGGGCTCGTAGCGGTCAATGGCTACGGCCGCCACCTGTATGCGCTGGGGTACTGGAACCACGTGCTCTACCAGTACGACACCGCACATAGGACGTTGCTGAAGGCAACGGTCGGCTCCATCGGGGGCCATGTCTCACGGAATTTCCTCGTGGATGCGCGCGGCCACGCCTACGTGCCGCGCACGCGTCAGTCACTGGACGGAACTGCGGCCGCCGAGCTCGTCGAATACGACGCGCAGTTGCGCGAGATCGGCGCAACATCTCTCGCCCACTACTTCGGAGACGAATCGCCAGGCGCTAATCACGGCATCACCGGGCTGACCTGGCTGGCCGATGGGCGCCTGCTGTTCACCACGCACATCGGGCAGTTGTACGAGATCGATCCGCGGGGCGAGCAACCCGCTACGGTGCGTGCGCTGGGATGGTTCCATCCCGAAGGTGAGCGCTATGCACCATCGCTCTTTCCGCTCGGCGCCGGTACGCGCATTGGCGGCATCACGCAAAGCGGCTCGCGCTTCGATTGGGTCGTGCGCGACGTGCGCAGCGGCACGGCGAGCGCGCACCGAATCGATACGGGCAATCTGCAAAACGTGCTGCTGTACGGGTCGATGACTCGCGACGACACGGGACGCGGCTACCTGGTGGGTTGGGCTTCGGACGGCGCAGGCGGACAACGACCATTGGTGCTGCAGCTGGGTTGCTTGCCTGGAACTGTCGACTGAATGCTCGCACGTTCACGCACGAGAACGACAGCCCCACCGACACGAAGCGCGCGCGGTGAGCCCGGTCACCCCTGCCTCGCGATGATCTGCTCCTTGATCCCGTCGTAGACGGACTGCGGAATTATCTTCTTCTTCACCAG
>CAYLTE010000232.1:2384-6551 GCA_964386195.1 uncultured Burkholderiales bacterium
CCGAACGCACAAGATGCGCAGTGACATAATAGAGTTCGTCCTTGCGCGCATAGGGGCGGCCCTTGATGATCGCCTTGGCGCGGACCTCGCCGATGCCCTTCAGGCTTGCCAGTTCCTCGGCGGACGCACGGTTGATGTCGAGCAGTTTGCCATCCGCCTGCGCCATTGCCGGCGGTTGGGCCGGGCTGGCGGTCTTGTCGGCGGCACCGCACCACAGCGGTACGGTCAGCATGACGGCAAGAAAGATAGGCGCAAGTCGCTTCATCTAGTTCTCCTGTTCGCGGGTCGATGGCAGCACCGGCCGATGGCGGCAAGGCCGGAACGCATGCCGGGCACATTGTGCCGTAGGTAGCACCCGAGTAGCAGCAACCTCCAAATTCGCGCACATTAGGCTACGCTGACAATCGCCCAGTCACGCGCGCCTCACTCGAGCCCCGCCTGGGTGCATAATCAGCCCTCGCTTCACATACCGAGAAGCGTTTGCGCATTCGCGAATGTGATGAACGCCGCAGCGCCCGATGAGAGGAGTCGTCGGGTGCAGCGAGAAGAATAAATTACAAATCCGCCCATCATGGTTTCCTGCCTCGTCCCGAGGGACCGGCTCGCGCCGGCTTCCCCAGGTAGTGGGCGAGTGCCGTTTCGTGCGTGCGCGCTGGAGTCCGGAACAGGAAAACATGGACATGGGCGTGCCTCCTCTGAACCGTTCCTCATCGATCAGGGCGCACCGATGGCGTCTGCTCGTTGCGATCTTCGTGCTCGCGACCGGACTGCTGCTGAGCAGTGCCGTGGTGCTGCGCCAGACGCAGTCCCTGCACGACACTGCGCGGGCGGTCGCCATCGGCGGTACAACGCTGTACGTGCAGGGTGACGCGGAACAGCGGATCCAGAGAGCCTACGGGCTCGCGTCGGCCGCTTCCGTCGCGACGCTGCTGCTCGGCCTGTCTCTCGCGGGCCTGCTCGCACTCTACGTCTGGCAGGCCGCCAGCCGTCGCCGGCAGGGCGATCGTGACAGGGAACTGCTCTCGGCCACGCTGCAGAGCATCGCAGAAGGGGTGGTGGCCACCGATGCAGCCGGCCGCATTCGCATGCTGAACCGCTGCGCGCAGGAACTGACTGGCTGGAGCGAGGAAGAGGCGGTGGGACTTGCGTTGACGCAGGTCCTGAAGATCGAGCACCCGGACACCGGCACACCTACGACCGATCCGGGCCTGCATGCCCTACGCAGCGGTGAGTCCGTTCGCCTGGCTGACGGCGCGATCCTGCGATCCCGCGGCGGAGAGGAACGTCCGGTACAGGCGATCGCCACGCCGGTGAAGGCCGCGCGCAACGAGGTGCTGGGTGCCGTGGTGGTGTTTCGCGACGTCAGCGAGCAGGCCAGGAGCGCGCTCGCACTACGCGAGAGCGAGGCGCGTGCCCAGTCACGCGCGGGAGAACTCGAAGCGGTCATGCAGAGCGTGCCTGCAGCGATCCTCATCGCCAACGACCTGCAGTGCCGGGACATCACCGGCAATGCCGCCGCGTATCGGCTGCTTCGCGCGCCGATCGGCAGCAGTCTGGCAGCCAGCTCGGCGCAGCGCACTTATTTCGCCGGCGATCCCGACGAGGGCACTCTCATCGCGCTCAGGCCGGAGGAACTTCCGCTGCAGCGAGCCATCGCGGAGCGTCGGGAGATCGCCAACGTCGAACTGCAGCTTAGCTTCCGCAACGGCGACGTGCACGCCATCATGGGCAATGCGGCGCCGCTGCGGGACAGCTATGGGCAGGTCAGAGGCGCCGTCGTCGCGCTGATCGACGTCACCGAGCGCAAGCACATCGAAGCCCAGCTCAAGCAGGCGCATCGACGCAAGGACGAGTTCCTCGCCACGCTGGCGCACGAGCTGCGCAATCCGCTGGCACCTGTACGTTCGGGCGTCGCGATCCTGCGCAAGGAACGGGACGGCGCAGTGGCGGGCAAGACGCTGGCGATGATGGAGCGTCAACTGTCGCACATGGTTCGACTGATCGACGACCTGCTCGACGTGTCACGCATCACGGGCGACAAGATCGTGCTGCGACGCGAACCGGTACCGCTGCAGCCGGTGATCGAGCAGGCCATCGAGGCGGCCAAGCCGTTCCTGGACTCCGGCGGCCATGCGTTCGAGTGGGAGATGTCGCCTCAGGGGTTGTGGGTCAATGGCGACGCCAGCCGGCTGAGCCAGGTGGTGAGCAACCTGCTCACCAATGCCGCGAAGTACACGGCAGAGGGTGGAAACGTGCGGCTCGTCGTCGACCGCGACGGATCCTGGGCGCGTATCCGCGTGATCGACAACGGACTGGGCATCCCGTCTCACATGCTGCACCAGATCTTCGACCTGTTCACGCAGGTCAACCGCACCCTGCATCGTGCACAGGGCGGCCTCGGCGTAGGTCTGTCGCTGGTCCGGCGACTGGTGGAGATGCACGACGGAACCGTCGAGGCATCGAGTCAGGGCTTGGGACTGGGCAGTACCTTCACCGTCCGGCTTCCGATGTCTGCAGCCGCAGCGCGCGAGCCTGCGCCTCCTGTAGCGCCCGAGGCGCAGGCGGGACCGCCGATGCACGTGCTCGTCGTCGACGACAACCGGGATGCAGCCGACAGCCTCGCGCTCGTTCTGGAAGGGCTGGGCCACGTGGCACGGGTGGCCTATTCGGCGCAGGAGTCGCTCACGGTGCTGCAAGGCTTCAATCCCCACGTGGCCTTCCTCGACATCGGCATGCCGGGCACGAGCGGCTACGAACTGGCCCGCGCCCTGCGCGCCGAACCGGCGTATCGGTCCATGCGCCTGGTCGCCCTCACCGGCTGGGGGGAGGAGTCGGATCGCGCGCGCAGCCTCGATGCCGGCTTCGACCTGCATGTGACCAAGCCGATCGACACATCGACACTCGAAAGCGTGCTGGCCGACATGGCCGGCCGCAGCGCACACGAGCGCGGAAACTGAACTGGTGCGCGGCGACTACGCCGCGCGTCAGAAGCATTCGAAGAACTGTCCGCGCGCCACCGCGTGTCCCATGCGGCCTGTTTGGTCGAGACATCCCTGGCGGTCATAGTCGCCGCCGGTCATCTCGGTCGCCCCGGCAGGCAGTTCATCTCCGACCGTGTTGTCGTCCTTTCCCAGGTGCAGCACCGTGCGGCAATGCGCGTTCACCGCACCGCCGGCCGCAGCCTGGCAACCCTGCTGGGCGAGCTTGATCGCCTCGTCCTGGCTGCGCGCGCCGCAGGCGACGCCCTCCGCCACGCGTCGCTCGCCGTCTTCGTCGATGTGCGTGACGACCTGCGCGTACCAGCCACGCCTGCACGACAGCGCGGTCTCGCAGTCGCTGTCCGACGTCACCCGCTCCTGGTTCTTCTGGGCGATCTGTTCGTTCTTGCCGATGGCAAAGCGGAAGTTGTACAAGGTTCCGCCATCGAGCTCCTCCGCGCACTTGCTCCAGATCACGTGCGCCTGGACCACCTGCGGTGCAAGGAAAAGGCAGGCGAGACCCGCCGCGGTGGCGATCTTCTTCATCGATCCTCCTCGATTCATTGGTGCATAGGAGGAAGGATAAGACAGGCGAGCGCCTCGCGCTCACCGCACGCGCGATGGTCGCTCTCGTTGCGCGCGCCGCGACCTCGGCGCGCATCGCTGATCCGGCCGCGGTCCATCCGATCCGGTGGCTAGAACTCTTGCCACTCGTCCTCGGCAGCGTTCACCGCCCTCCTGGACGCGGTTGCCGAGGCGCGCTTCAAGGGGGAGGTCCTGGCGTCCGCCTTTGCCTGCGGCAGGCGCTCCACGTTGGTCGCACGGTTCGGCCCGCGCCGGTCGTGTGTCGACTCCTGTCCTGCGGCCAGCCTGAATACCGACACCGCTTGCACCAAGGTGCGCGCCTGCTCCTCCAGCGACTCGGCCGCCGCTGCCGCTTCCTCCACCAGCGCAGCGTTCTGCTGCGTGGTCTCGTCCATCTGCGTCACCGCCTGGTTGACCTGTTCGATCCCGGAGGTCTGCTCCATCGAGGCCGCACTGATCTCGCTCATGATGTCGGTCACACGCTTGACCGACACCACGATCTCCTCCATCGTCTTGCCGGCCTGCTCCACGAGCTTCGAGCCGTTGCCCACCTTCTCCACCGAGTCCGAGATCAGCGCCTTGATCTCCTTGGCAGCCCCGGCCG
>CAYLTE010000233.1:0-6537 GCA_964386195.1 uncultured Burkholderiales bacterium
ACCTCACCATCCTGCTCGAGAACATGCGCCGCGAGGGCTACGAGCTGGCGGTGGGCAAGCCGCGCGTGCTGTTCCGTACCGTCGACGGCGAACGTTGCGAACCGTACGAGATGCTCACGGTCGACTGCGACGAGGCGCATCAGGGCGCCGTCATGCAGGCTCTGGGCGAACGCCGGGGCGACCTGCAGGACATGGTGCCCGATGGCAAGGGGCGCGTGCGCCTCGAGTACCGCATCCCCGCACGCGGCCTGATCGGCTTCCAGACCGAATTCCTCAACACCACCCGCGGCACGGGCATCATGAGCCACGTATTCGACGACTACGGCCCGCTCAAGCCGGAGATGCCCGAGCGCCGCAACGGCGTGCTGATCTCCGCCGAGGAGGGGGAGGCGGTGGCCTACGCGCTGTTCAACCTGGAGCCGCGCGGGCGCATGTTCGTCTCGCCGGGAGACCCGGTATACGAGGGCATGATCGTCGGCATCCACAGCCGCGACAACGACCTCGTGGTCAACCCGATCAAGACCAAGAAGCTCACCAACATCCGTGCCGCGGGTAAGGACGAGAACGTCACGCTCACGCCGCCCATCAAGCTCACGCTGGAATCGGCGATCGAGTTCATCGCCGACGACGAGCTGGTCGAGATCACGCCCAAGTCGATTCGCCTGCGCAAGCGCTTCCTCAAGGAGCACGAGCGCAAGCGCGCCTCGCGCACGGAAGCCGAGCCGGCGTAGACGGCCGCCACGCCGAGCCGCCGCGCCGGCGAAAGCCGGATGCCATGACATCCTGCGGGCGCCCGGGCATCCCCCGGGCGCTATACTCCGCGCATGGATCCCGTCACCGTTTCGCTCGCGCTGATCGTCCTGGTCGCCATCACTCTGATTGCCGTGATCTGGGTCGGCCTGCGCGTGGGCAGCCTGCTCCAGCGGCAGGAGAACCTGCCCGAGACCGTGACGCAGGTGCTCGAGCGCAAGCACCTCGAGATGCTCAAGGATCTCAACGACGGCCTCAATACGCTGGCCGACCGGATCGGTGCGAGCCTGGGCGACAACTCTGAACGCCTTCGCAATACCGTGTCGCAGGACCTGAAGCAGACCCGCGATGCGATGCTGGTGCTGCAGTTGTCGCAGACCGAGGAGTTGTCCGCGAATCGCGAGACCACCGCGCAGCGCCTGGCCACACTGACCACCGAGTTGCAGGGCAAGCAGGACGAACTGCGCGCCGAGCTGCTGACCCGCGTGCTGGAGCGTCTCGGCGAGCAGGGGCGGGCGAATCAGGAGCTGATCCAGAACACGCTGCATTCGATCACGCAGCAGCTCACCGGCACCATCGAGGGCCTGACGCGCAGTACCGACTCGCGCCTCGAGCAGATCAGCGGGAAGGTCAACGAGCGCCTGGAGGAGGGTTTCCGCAAGACCAACGAGACCTTCACCAGCGTGATGGCGCGGCTGGCGACCATCGACGAAGCGCAGCGCAAGATCGACGGTTTGACGACCAACGTGGTCAGCCTGCAGCAGCTCCTTGGCGACAAGCGCGCACGCGGCGCATTCGGCGAAGTGCAGCTGGAAGGGCTGGTGCGCAATCTCCTGCCGCCTTCGGCCTTCGAGTTCCAGTACACCCTGCCCAACGGCCACCGCGTCGACTGCATGCTCCTGTTGCCGGATCCGACTGGACTGGTGGCGGTGGACGCCAAGTTTCCGCTGGAGAACTACCATCGGATGTTCGACGACAACCTGGCTGAAGGCGACCGTGCGGGCGCAGTCCGGCAGTTCCGCAGCGATCTTCGCAGGCACGTGGGCGACATCGCGGAGCGCTACATCGTCTCGGGAGAAACCTCGGACGGCGCGGTGATGTTCATCCCCGCCGAGGCGGTGTTTGCGGAGATCCACGCGCACCACGCAGAGGTCGTCGACTATGCCATGCAGCGGCACGTGTGGATCGTCTCGCCCACCACCATGATGGCGGTGCTCAACACCGCACGCGCCGTGATCAAGGACGTCGAGACGCGGCGCCAGGTGCACATCATCAAGGACGAGCTGTCCAAGCTGGGCAAGGAGTTCGGGCGTTTCGACCAGCGCATGCGCAAGCTGGCCGAGCACATCCGCCAGGCGCACGAGGATGCCGAGGACGTGCGCATCACCAGCGACAAGATCTCGCGGCGCTTCTCGCAGATCGAGCGCGTGGAGCTCGACATGCCGGCCGGCGTGATCCAGGCCGGACCGGCGATGGCCGGGCTGCCAACCGACGACGGGCCATCCGACGCGTCGCACACGGCCGTCTCCCTGCCTTCCGGGCAGTCGGGGTGAACGGAACGTGCTCGGAAGCGTGTATCGGAACTGGCGGCGCGAACGCATCTTGCGCCAGTCCGGGCTCGACGACGCTTTGTGGGACGACACCGTGCGGCACTTTCCCTTCGCCTGGACGCTCGAACCCGACGATCAGCGCAAGCTGCGCGACCTGGTCACGCTGTTCCTCCACGAGAAATCGTTCAGTGCCACGCACGGAATCGTGCTCACACCCTCGATGCAGGTGTGGATCGCGGTGCAGGCCTGCATCCTGGTCCTTCATCTGGGCCTGGACTACTACCGGGGTTGGAGTGGCGTGATTCTCTATCCCGAGCAGTTCGTGCCGCGCCACCAGCACGTCGACGAAACGGGCGTGGTGCACGAGACCGACGATCCCTACATGGGCGAGGCCTGGCTCGGCGGGCCGGTGGTGCTGTCGTGGGCCGACATCCAGACCAGCGAGTATCCGGACGGCGTGAACGTGGTGATTCACGAGTTCGCGCACAAGCTCGACATGCTGAACGGCGATGCGAACGGATTTCCGCCGCTGCATCCAGGCATGAGCCGCGAGGGGTGGAGCAAGGCGTTGAGCACGGCCTACGAGGACTTCTGCGCGCGCGTGGATGCAGGCGAGGACACGGCGATCGATCCCTACGCGAGCGAGAGCCCCGGCGAGTTCTTCGCCGTGCTCTCCGAGGCCTTCTTCGAGACGCCGGACATCGTGCAGGACGAGTATCCGGCGGTATACGAGCAGCTGGCGCGGTTCTACCGCCAGGACCCCGGTAAGCGCTTCGCGCTCGCCAGCGCGCGTCTGCCGGGATGAGCACGATGAGCGTGCGAGTGCGCCTGCTGGTCTGCGTGCTGATGCTCGTGTCGACGACGGGCGTCGTGATGGCGCAGCAACTCGTCACCCAGGTGATCCAGTTGCGCTACCGCACCCCCGATCAGATCGTGCCGGTGCTTCAGCCGCTGCTGGCGCAGGGCGGCACACTTAGCGCGATGAACGGCCGGCTGATCGTGCGCACGACGCCCGAGAACCTGGCCGAACTGCAGGATGTCCTGGCGCAGATCGACACCATGCAGCGACGCCTGATGATCTCGGTGCGGCAGGACGCGGACCTGGAGCACAGCGAGCGCGGCGGGCAGGTCTCGGGACGGGTTGAGATCGGCGACGATGTCGTCGTCTCCTCCGCCGGCAAGCCGGCGCCGCCAGGCGCCACGGTCCAGGGCGGCGGCGTGCGGGCCAGGGTTTATCGCAGCGAAGGACAGCGCGGGGAACGTCTCTCGCAGCAGGTGCAGGTTCTCGATGGCGGCCAGGCGACGATCCGGATCGGCCAGTCGGTGCCCATCCGCAGCCGGCGATGGGTGGACACGCCCGATGGGCGTGCCTGGCAGGACGTCATCGAGTACCGCGATATCGATGCCGGCTTCATCGTCACGCCCCGCGTCGTCGGCGATCACGTGACCCTCGACATCCTCGCCTCGGGCGACCGGGTGCAGCGACAGGGGGCAGCCGATGTGCAGGTCCAGCGGGTGCAGACCAGCGTGACGGGCAGGCTCGGCGAGTGGATCGAGATCGCCGGCATCGGTGAAGAGGCGGTGCGTCGCGACGAGGAGATCCTGGCGAGCAGCCGGGATGCGCGCCGCGAAGCCCGGCGCGTCCTGCTCAAGGTGGACGAGATCGAGTGACTGCGGACGCTGGCAGATTGGGCGTGGAAAGTTCTCGCACCCGTTACCATCTCCTGCTTCTCGCCACCGGCCTTGCAGTGCTCGCGTGGTCGGCGTGGGCGCCGAAGGATTACTTCATCTGGTTCCTGGAGGCCTCACCCGCCATCTTCGGAGCGATCGTGCTGGTCAGCCTCTACCGGCGATACCGCTTCACCGATCTGGTCTATACGCTGATCCTCGTGCACGCCATCATCCTCATGATCGGCGCGCACTACACCTATGCGGAAATGCCGCTGTTCAGCTGGCTGCGCGACGCGTTCGGCCTCGCGCGCAACTACTACGACCGTCTCGGACACATCGCGCAGGGCTTCGTCCCTGCGATGATCGCCCGCGAAGTGTTGCTGCGGGTTACACCCCTGAAGCGCGGCGGCTGGCTGTTCTTCCTGGTCGTGTGCTTCTGTCTTGCCTTCTCGGCCTTCTACGAGCTGATCGAATGGTGGGTGGCGGTCGCCTCCGGCAGCGCTGCGGATGCATTCCTCGCCACGCAGGGCGACGTGTGGGATACCCAGTGGGACATGTTCCTGGCGCTGTGCGGCGCGATCGCAGCGCAGCTCGTGCTGGGTCGCATGCATGACACACAGCTGCACCATCGCTTTCGTGTCGCCTGACGCAGCTATCGCTCACCCTCATGTTAGATTCAGCGTCCATCCTGGGAGAGGCGGAATGAACACGTTACTCAGCGGCAAGAATGCCATTGTGCGTAGTGTGCTCGCCGCCTCGGCAGGCGCACCAGGGATCGCGGAGGCACACCACTTCATGGACGGCGGGTTGCCGGCGACGTTCGGGCAGGGCATCTTGTCCGGGCTCGCGCATCCCCTCATTGGGCTCGACCATGCCGTGTTCATCATCGTCGCCGGTCTGCTGTTCGCTCTTGTTCCGAAGGGCCTGATAGGACTCCTCGCGCTGATTGCCGGTAGCGTAGTCGGCGCGTTGCTCCATCTTCACGGGATGATCATTCCCAAGGCTGAGGTGGCGATCGCCGGATCCGTGGTGATCGCCGCGGCGTTGTTGCTAATCAGGCCTCGCATCAGGATGGCATGGGCCGCTCCGGTTGCGCTTGCTGCCGGTGCGGTGCACGGCTATACCTATGCCGAAACCATTTTCGGCGCGGAAACGACGCCCCTGGTCGCTTACGTGCTTGGATTCGCAGCAATTCAGTTCGCGGTTGGGGCGGCCGCACTCGTGCTGCACGGTTACGCCCTGCGGCATCATCCCGGCCGTGCTTCGTTTGGCCGGGCCGCCGTGTCCGCCGTTGCGCTGGCTATCGGCGCGGTACTTCTGGTCTACTGAGTGCTTCCAGGACCCGAAGCACCGGCGCGCTCTCACTCAGGGGCGCTCGCCGCCCTCCGGCCCGTAGAAGACGACCCACACGGCGAGGTCGTCGCTGAAATCCTCGAATCGATGCGTCACGCCGGCGGGCACGAACAGCACGTCTCCGCGGCCGAAGCGATAGCGCGTTTGGCCGTTGACGAACCAGCCCGAACCGGCCGCGACGAAGTACAGCTCGTCACGGGTATGAGGTGGCTGCGGGTCGTGACCGCGGGGCGCGAACAGCTTGAGCAGCATGCTGCCGTGCCGGAACACCTCTGCCGATCGAGGATGCGTCCCGGCCGGGGGCAGGAGGCCGCCGGCCTCGGGCGGCGTGAAATGACTCTGGTCGGATCTGTTCATGTTCTTCCTGCTCTTTGCGCCGCTGCGGCACTCAATGTGGTGCGCTGCCGCGGTCAGCGCCGGAAGATCCACAGGATCAGCGTGATGACGAGCGAGATAACGATGCCGGTGGTGAGCGGAAAGTAGAAACCGAAGCCGTCCTTCTCGATGCGGATGTCGCCCGGCAGCCGACCCAGCCCGAGCCTGGAGATCCACGGCCAGAGCAGTCCGATTGCCAGCAGGATCGCGCCAGCGACGATGAGCAGGCGTTGCATGCGTAGGGATGGCTCGCTGCGACTGGAAAAATATAGCATCCCAACGAGGCGCCGGCGTCAGTGTTCGCTGGCGTGTGTCACCGTGAGGTTCACGCGCTCCTGTTCCCCGAGCAGGCCTCGGAAGTATTCGATGGTGCGATGCAGCCCCTCTTTCCATTGGACACGGGGCACATAGCCGAGCCGGGCGCGTGCGAGGCTGAGGTCGGGGCGTCTGCGACGGGGGTCGTCGATGCCCAGCGGACCTGTGTTCAGAACCGAACGGGATCCTGTCATCTCGACGATGTGCTCGGCCAGCACGCGTATGCTCATCTCGTTGTCGTTGCCGAGGTTGACCGGCCCGCTGAAGCCATCCTCGGCGTCCATCAACGCCAGCAGCCCGCCGATCAGATCGTCCACATAGCAGAAGGAGCGCGTCTGGCCACCGTCACCTTGCAGGACGAGTGGCTGTCCGGTGAGCGCTGCGACGATGAAGTTGGACACCACCCGGCCATCGTCGACATGCATGCGCGGGCCATAGGTATTGAAGATGCGGGCGACCTTGATGCGCACGCCGTGCTGACGATGGTAGTCGAAGAACAGCGTCTCCGCGCATCGCTTGCCTT
>CAYLTE010000234.1:0-6504 GCA_964386195.1 uncultured Burkholderiales bacterium
GTCGCTCAACATCGAGGAAGCGGGCAAGTACGAGGTCAGCACGCCGGAGAAGATGCTGGAGCAGGCGAAGCGATAGGATCGTGCGCAATACCGTCCCGGCCCGCGGCCGGGACGGACGGATTCACACGAACGCGGCCAGCGCGTCGAGCACCTCGTCCGGTTTCTCCGCCATCAGGGCGTGGCCGCTGCCGGCAATCTCCACCTTCCTTGCACCCGGAATCGCCGCCATGAGATCTCTCGTCGCACGCGGCGGCGTCATGATGTCGCGCTTCCCCAGCACGAGCAGCGCCGGACATTTCGTTGCCGCGGCTGCATTCGCGCCATTCGAGTAGGCGTTGCAGGCGACGAAGTCGGCGTGCATCACGCCCGGCGCCTGGCGCTGCATCAGGCGCAGGTTCTCTCCCATCACCCAGAAGCCCGGCCCGGGATTGCTGGGGTAGTGCGCGTAGGCGGCGTGCGACCAGATGTTGACCATGTCCTGTGCGAGCGGCTCATCGTCGCGCGTGGCGTCGAGCAGTTCGTCGGACACGCGCATGGGAAATGCGGTGCCGACCAGCGCGATTGCCCGCACCCGCCCGGGATGGCGTGCCGCGCATTCCAGCGCGATCAGCGAGCCCATGCTGTGTCCCACCAGGGCCCCCTGCTCGACCTTGGCGGCATCGAGCAGTGCGACGATCCACTCCGCCATCTCCTCGACGCTCGCCAGGGCGGGACCGTCGGAGCGGCCGTGCCCGGGCAGGTCTACCGCCAGCACGCCGCGGCCGTGGTGGGCCAGATAGCGCGACTGCAGCACCCACACGCAGTGGTCGTGCTGCGCCCCATGGATGAACACCACCGTGGGCAGCGTCGCGTCGAATGGCTTGCCGCCGGTGTAGGCGTAGGCCTTGCGGCCGTTGACGTTCAGTTCCAAAGCTCCCTCCAAGACGCTCAACGCAAAGAGCGCAAAGAGCGCAAAGAAAAACTACAGTCCGTTCGCGATGCGTTGGATGCCATCCTTCATCCGCCGGACATTGAAGTTCATGAGCAATCCCAGGCGGTGCTGCGTTAGACGGAGGTAGGTCAGCAACTGTGCCATGTGCAACGGCACGAGTTCCTCGACGGCCTTGATCTCTACGATAAGACATTCGTCCACGAGGAGATCTAGCCGGAACCCCGCATCGAGACGAATCGAGTCGTAGAAAACCGGGCATGCCCGCTGCCGCTGGACATCGATCCCGCACTTCGACAGTTCGTGCGTCATACAGGCTTCGTACACGCTCTCGAGTAGACCGGGGCCAAGCGCCGAATGCACCTTCATCGCGCAGTCGACGGCAATTCGCGCCGCGCGGTTCTCTCGGCTCTCTTCCAATCGAATTCCTTTGCGATCTTTGCGTCCTTTGCGTTGAGAGGGTCTACTTCTGCGACACCCGCAACGCCCCCGCCAAATCGTCGATCAGGTCCTGCGGATCCTCCAGGCCCACCGACAGGCGGATGGTGCCGGGACCGATGCCGGCGGCGGCGAGGGCGGCGTCGTCCATGCGGAAATGCGTGGTGGTCGCCGGGTGGATGACCAGAGACTTGGCGTCGCCGACGTTGGCCAGGTGCGAGAACACGCGCAGGGACTCGATGAACTTGCGTCCCGCGGGGCGGCCGCCCTTGATCGCGAAGGTGAACACCGCGCCGCAGCCGCGCGGCAGCAGCTTTTTCGCCAGGGCGTGGTCGGGGTGCGATTCCAGCTCGGGATAGTTGACCGACTCGACGGCGGCGTGGCTGGCCAGGAAGCCGACCACCTTGCGGCTGTTCTCCACGTGCCGCTGCATGCGAAGGGCAAGCGTTTCCACGCCTTGCAGGATCTGGAAGGCCACGGCCGGGGCCATGCACGCGCCGAAATCGCGCAGGCCCTCGCGACGGGCGCGCAGCAGGAAGGCGGCGACGGTGGATTCCTCCTGGAAATCCATGCCGTGGAAACCGTCGTAGGGTTCGGTCAGCTCAGGGAAGCGCCCCGATGCCTCCCAGTCGAACGCGCCGCTGTCGACCAGGACGCCGCCGATGGCCACGCCGTGCCCGCCGAGGAACTTGGTGGCGGAGTGGAACAGCAGATCGGCGCCCAGATCGAAGGGCCGCATCAGATAGGGCGTGGTGAAGGTCGAGTCCACCAGCAGCGGCAGCTTCGCCTCGTGCGCGATCTGCGCGACGTTCGGCACGTCGAGCACGTCCAGCCCGGGATTACCCAGCGTCTCGGCGAACAGCACCCGTGTGTCCGGACGGATCGCCGCGCGCCAGCCGTCGAGGCTGCGCGGATCGACGAAGGTGGTCTCGATGCCGAAGCGCCGCAGCGTGTAGTGCAGCAGGTTGTGTGAGCCGCCGTAGAGCGAGCGGCTGGCGACGACGTGCGATCCCGCGCCCGCGATCGTGCTCACCGCCAGGTGCAGCGCGGCCTGGCCGCTGGCGGTCGCGATGCCGCCGATGCCGTTCTCCAGTGCCGCGACGCGCTCCTCCAGCACCGCGTTCGTCGGGTTGGAGATGCGCGAGTAGACGTGTCCTGCACGCTCCATGTTGAACAGCGCCGCTGCGTGGTCCGTGTCGCGGAACACGAAGGACGTCGTCTGGAAGATGGGCGTGGCACGCGCGCCGGTGGTCGGGTCGGGTTGCTGACCCGCGTGCAGCGAGAGCGTGTCGAAGCCGAGGTAGCGTGGATTGGTCATGGGAGACTGGGGCTGGGGACTGGGGACTAGGGGCTGGAGAGATTGTGGTAGGGAAAGATCTTCGGAGCAGGAAACAATAGTGCGCGGGTCGGACGCCCGTTGCCTAGCCCCCAGCCCCTAGCCCCCAGCCCCTGCTTTCAATAGAACGCGCCTCGCGCGCTGATGGGCCACAGATCCTCGACGCGGTCGCCGCGGTAGCACACCAGCCAGTCGTACAGGTTCACGGTCGGGTCGCAGTGGCCCGGGATCAGGCGGATCTTCTCGCCGAGGCGCATCGTACCCGGGCCGTCGAGCTCGATGGCGCCGTGCTCGTCCGAGGCGCGGGTGTAGCGCGCGCCGGGGACGCCCACCACGGTGGGCATGCCGGAGTCCACGCTGTGTGCCTTCAGGCCGACGTCGACCACGGCGCGCTGCGGCAGGACGTGGCTCATGACGCTGGCGAGGATGAACAGGCTGTGCTCGAAGTCGCGCACGGGCTGGCCGTCGTCCCCGAGGTTGCGGCCGTAGTCGGCGTCCATGAACACGTACGAGCCGGGCTGGATCTCGTTGTACACGCCGCTGGCCGCCTCCAGCGTGAAGGTGCCGGTGCCCGCCCCGGTCACGATGGCGACCTCGATTCCGTCCGCCTCGATCAGCGCCTTCGCGCGCGTCACCTTCTCGACCGCCTGCGCGATCGCCGCGCTGCGCTCTGCCGGCGTACGCAGGTGCTGCGCGCCGCCGTGATAGGCGTGCAGGCCGGCGAAGCGCAGACCGTCCGCACGTGCGATGGCGCGCGCGAGGGCCAGTGCGGCGTCGCCGGGTTCCACCCCGCAGCGATCCGCGCCCACGTTGACCTCGACGTACACGTCGAGCACGCATTGCGCCGCGCGTGCGGCCCGCTGCAGCGCCTCGACGTTACCCGCATCGTCCACGCAGACGCCGATGCGCGCTTCGCGGGCGAGGGCGGCCAGGCGTGCGAGTTTCGGTGCGCCGACGACCTCGTTGGCCACCAGGACGTCCTTGACGCCGCCACGCACCATGGCCTCGGCCTCGCTCACCTTCTGGCAGCACACGCCCACGGCGCCGCGGGCAATCTGGCGCAGCGCGATCTGGGGGCACTTGTGCGACTTCGCGTGAGGCCGCACGCGCACCGTGCGGCCGCGCAGTGCCTCGTCCAGGCGCTGCAGGTTGCGCTCGAAGGCGTCGAGATCGAGCAGCAGGGCGGGGGTGTCGACATCCGCGAGCGCCATGCCGATGCGCGCCGGGGCGTCCAGCACGTGTGGCGCGGAGGTGGAGGAGGATGCGTTCATGGGCGTTCTCTTCGGTGGAACCGGGGACCGGTCCGTAACTGTAGCAGGGCGAATGGATGGCGTTAGAATGGACCCGGAGGAGGGCACCCGGGAGATCACTCATGAAGCGTATCCAGTTTCTCCTTATCGTCCTTGTCACCGCGTTTTCCGCCGTCAGCGGCGGTGTTGCGTCTGCAGAGATGTCGCGCAGCCAGGCCTTGTCGGCCATGCGCAGCGACGACACCGGCCGGCGCGCGCAGGCAATCGAGCAGCTCGCGCGGACCGGCAGGATGGAAGACGTCGAAGTGCTGCTCGATGCCTTGCGCGACGAGAATGCGCACCTGCGCAACCTGGCCGAGGGCGCCATCTGGAGCGTGTGGCTGCGCTCTGGTGACACTAAAGCCGACGCCCTGGTGAAGGAGGGGGTCGAGCGCATGGAGGCGCAGCAGATCGGCGCCGCGCTCGATGCGTTCACCCGCGCCATCGAACGACGGCCGGATTTCGCCGAGGCGTGGAACAAGCGTGCCACGGTCTATTTTCTGATCGGCGACTTCGATCAGGCGTTGAAGGACTGCGACGAGGCGTTGCAACGTAACCCCAACCACTTCGGCGCGCTGGCCGGCTGCGGCGCGATCTACGCTCAACGCGACGAGCTCGACCGCGCCCTCGACTTCCTCGAGCGCGCCTACGCCCTCAATCCCAACCTCGAAGGCGTTGCCACGGCGCTCGAGCTGGTGCGGCATCGCCTCGGAAAGTCCGGCCGGCAGGAGATCTGACTGGACGACACGGCCGGTGCGATGTCCGGATTGCTGCGCAATCTGCGCGCCGGCGTGCGCGCCGCGCTGTTGCTGCGCGTCGATGCCGCTCACCTGCGCGCCACGCCCGGACAGCTCGTCGCGCTCGTCGTCCTGAGTCTTGGCCTGCAGCTGTTGTCTGGCATGGCGCGCGCGGGTTGGGATGGCGCCTTGTCGGCCGAGGCACTGCCGCGCGCCCTGGTCAGCGTCCCGCTCGTCCTGCTGGCCGGATGGCTGGTCTCCCTGTGGGCCGGACGCGCGCTGTTGCTGACCCTTCCGATCCTGTTCGCCGCAATCGCCCTGATCTACGACGTCGCCTTCGAGATCCTCGACATCGTCGCGCTCGAGGGCTGGGCAGGCGAAGCGACCGACGATGCGACCGCCTGGTACGTCCTGTATGCGGCATGGCTCGCCGCGTCGCTTCTCGGCGCTGCCCGCCTGGCCGGGGGCGGCGCACTGCGCCGGCTGTATGCGATGGCTGTCCTCGGAGTGAGCGTGGCGCTGCCCCTTTGGCACCTGCCCTCAGCGCCCCTGTGGGTGGCCGGTACCGATGCAGGCGACGATGTTGGCGATGCGTTCGCTGTCAGCCGTGAGGAGGTTTTCTACGCACAGCCCGCACTGCTCGAGCAGGCCATGCGCCGTCTGGCGCCTTCGCGGCCGGGCGTGGCAGACCTGTACTTCGTGGGCGCGGCCAGCTATGCGTCGGAAGACGTGTTCATGAAAGAGTTGCGCGTCATCGCGCAGCTATTCCGCGAGCGCTACGACAGCGCGCCGCGCATGTTGTTGCTGATGAACAACCCGAGTACTGTCGCCACTGAACCGGTCGCCACCGCAACATCAATCGCCCGTGCCCTGCGCAGGGTGGGCGAGGTGATGGATCCGGAGGAGGACGTGCTCTTCCTCTATCTCACCTCGCACGGATCCGAGGACCACAGGCTGGCGATGCAGTTCTGGCCGCTGCAGTTGAACGACGTCGATCCGCGGATGCTGCGAGGGATGCTCGACGAGGCGCGCATCAAGTGGCGCGTGGTGGTCATCTCGGCGTGCTATTCGGGCGGCTTCGTCGATGCGCTCGCCGACGAGCACACCATCGTCCTGACCGCGGCGGAGGCGTCACGCCAGTCCTTCGGCTGCGGAACCGAGTCGGACTTCACCTACTTCGGACGTGCCTACTTCGATCAGGCGCTGCGCCGCACGCGCTCGTTCATCGCGGCGTTCGAGCAGGCGAAGGAGATCATCGCGCGGCGCGAGCGCGAGGAGGCACTCACCCCGAGCAATCCGCAGATGTTCGTCGGCGCCCGGGTGCCGCAGAAACTGGAGGAGGTGTACCGCGCGCTGGGTGTGCGCGGGGAGTGAGGCGGTCTCAGCGCTACGGCGAGGATCCCTCGCTGACGCTCGGGATGACACCGTAGCGTTGATACCTTTGCGCCGCAGCGCTGACGCCCTCGCGCCGTGATGGTGATGCGCTCCGACCTATTGAATCAGCGCTTGGCCTTGCGCCCGGTCTTCGTGCGCGTGGCGGCCTTGGTCTTGGTCGCTTTCTTGGCAACGCGCGCGCGCTTCTTCTCCGGCAGCGGAATGCCCGAGATCGTCTGGAACACCTTGACCACTGCCGAGTCGTCCTCTCCGCCCAGCCCCTGTGCACCGGCCATCAGGAACATCTGGTGGGCGGTGGCGGTGAGCGGCAGCGGGAACGTGGACTTGCGGGCGGAATCCAGGACGATGCCGAGATCCTTCACGAAGATGTTGACCGCCGAC
>CAYLTE010000235.1:0-6466 GCA_964386195.1 uncultured Burkholderiales bacterium
GATGCTCGGCGCGGTCTTCATCCTCGACGACCCGATCTTCAACGGCCTGGCGATCTCGCTGATCTTCGGCATCCTGGTGTCGACGCTGCTCACGCTGGTGGTCATCCCGGTGCTCTACTACGTTGCCCTGTGGAGCAAGTCCCGCCGGACTCCCGCGCCGGCGACGCCCGGGCCTGCCTCCGGCAGCGACGCAGCGGGCACCGCGGCAGTGTGACGAAGGTCACCGACCCGTCCCGGCCCCGGCGCTAGAGTGATCTTGAGATAAGGCATCGCATAGGAGCTTTGCACATGACAGTCGACAATATCGTCCACGTCGTCGCCGGAACCTTCGTCCTGCTGTCGCTCGCACTCGGCGTCGACGGCAGCCCGCTCTTCGTGAACGCCAACTTCCTGTGGTTCACTGCGTTCGTGGGCGCGAACCTGCTTCAGAGCGGCATTACGAAGTGGTGCCTGATGGCTTCGATCCTGCGCAAGCTGGGCGTGCCGGAGTCCCGCAAGCAGGTACTGGTGCGGGGGTAGAAGAGCCGGTCCCGGCAAACGCCGGAATCCAGGCCGTAAGGGTGGAGCGCGGGTCCCGGCTTCCGCCGGGAGGACGCGTACGGGCGCAGGCCGGAATACAGCGGCCTAAGCGGCGCCCTTGCCGACCAGCTCGCGCAGTCCGCCCGCGTTCACGATGCGGATGTTCTTCTGCTGAACGGCGATCAGGCCTTCTTCCTGGAACTTTGAGAAGACCCTGCTGACGGTCTCCAGCTTCAGCCCCAGGTAGCTGCCGATCTCCTCGCGCGTCATGCGCAGGTTGAACTCGTTCGGCGAGTAGCCGCGCGTCTGGAGGCGCTGCGACAGGTTGAGCAGGAACGCCGCCAGGCGTTCTTCGGCACGCATGCTCCCCAGCAGCATCATCACGCCGTGCTCGCGCACGATCTCGCGGCTCATCACCTTGTGGAAGTGGTGCTGCAACGCCTCCATCTCGCGGCTCAAACCCTCGAGCCGGTCGAAGGGGATCACGCAGACCTCGCTGTCCTCGAGCGCCACGGCATCGCAGGTGTGCTTCTCGGTGCCGATCCCGTCCATGCCCATCAGTTCGCCGGCCATGTGAAAACCGGTCACCTGCTCGCGACCGTCCTCGAGCAGGAGCTTGGTCTTGAAGAACCCCGTGCGCGCGGCATACAGGGAATTGAAACCCTCTCCCACGCGGAACAGGTATTCGCCGCGCTTGACCGGCCGCCGCGTGAAGACCAGGTCGTCGAGCTTCTCCATCTCGTCGTCGCTCAGTCCGACAGGGAGGCACAGCTCCCGCAGGCTGCAGCTGGAGCACGCGGTCTTGAGCCGGGACAGGTTCACGTCGGGGACGATCTTGAAGGCGGTCATGGTCGAGGACATCGATTTCGCCGGCTATAGCGTTTGATCCACGTCAATTGACACCGGCGGCGGCGATGGCACATTGCTAGCCACTGAAGGAGTAGGCTCACCTATGCAGCAAAACCTGTCGGGTCCGCCGGTTCCAATCGAGCTGCTGAAGCGCTTCGATGTGAGCGGCCCGCGCTACACGTCATACCCCACCGCCGACCGCCTGATCGAGGCATTCGACGGCTCCACCTATGCCGACTGGCTGCGCAAGCGCTTCATGGCCGGGCCGCCCAAGCCAATCTCATTATATTTCCACATTCCCTTCTGCGAAAGCATTTGCTACTACTGCGGGTGCAACAAGGTCGTGACCAAGGATCACGCCCGGTCGGCCCGCTACGTGAAGTATTTACAGCGGGAGATGGCGCTGGTGCGTTCGCTGCTTTCCGGTTCGCGCTCGGTGGTCCAGATGCACTTCGGCGGAGGAACCCCGAATTTCCTGGACGAGGGGGAAATGCGCGGCCTGGTCGACGCCATCCGGGACAACTTCACCCTGGAGGAGCGTGGGGAGTTCTCGATCGAGCTGGATCCCCGCACGGTCAAGCCGGGATCGGTGGAGCGCCTGGCCAGGCTGGGCTTCAATCGCGTGAGCCTCGGGGTGCAGGACTTCGATCCGACGGTGCAGAAGGCCATCAACCGCATCCAGAGCGAGGCCCAGACGCTCGGCGTGATGCAGGCAGCGCGTGAGGCCGGGTTCCGCTCGGTCAACGTCGACCTGATCTACGGCCTGCCCAAGCAGAACGTCATTGGCTTCAACCGCACGCTCGAGCAGGTGGTTCAGGCCAGCCCCGACCGCATCGCCCTGTACAACTACGCTCACCTTCCGAGCGTGTTCAAGCCGCAGCGGCGCATCGCGGAGTCCGATCTGCCGACGCCCGACGCGAAACTCCAGCTGCTGTCGCTGGCGATCCGGCGCCTGTCCGCGGCAGGCTACGTCTATATCGGAATGGACCACTTCGCGAAGCCGAACGACGAACTGGCGGTCGCGCAGCGCCAAGGCCGCCTGCACCGCAATTTCCAGGGCTACTCGACGCACGCGGACACCGACCTGATTGCATTCGGCATCTCCGCCATCAGCCAGGTGGGGCCAACCTACAGCCAGAACGTGAAGACCCTGGACGAGTACTACTTCCGCCTCGACCAGGGCATGCTGCCGGTGATGCGCGGAGTGGAGCTCACCGCGGACGATCTATTGCGGCGTGTGCTCATCCAGGCCCTGATGTGCCACTTCGAGGTCCCGATCCAGTCGCTGGAAGTCGCGCATCTGATCGACTTCCGCAAGTACTTCGCGGCGGAACTGGACGATCTGCAGCCGTTGTGCGACCTCGGGCTGGTGCGGCTCACCGACGAGTACCTCAGCGTCACCCCGCTCGGGAGATACTTCATCCGCAACATCTGCATGGTGTTCGACCGTTATCTGCGCGAGGGCCGCGAGCGCGCCCGTTATTCCAAGGCCGTGTAGGCTTTTCCCGCGATGACCCTGACCATCTTCGCGGCCGTCTTCGTCACCGGCCTGCTCGGCGGCGTCCACTGCGCCGGCATGTGCGGCGGCATCGTCGCGGCCCTGTCCGGACAGACCGGCGGACGGCGCTGGAGCCTGCACCTCGGCTACAGCGTCGGACGCGTCACCTCCTACGCCGTGGCCGGGGCGATCGCCGGAACGGCGGGGAGCATCGGACTGATGTTCGATGGCGTGCTGCCGGTCCAGATGACCTTGTACGTACTGGCCAACGTCATGCTCATCGGCCTGGGCCTGTATCTGGCCGGGGTGTCGCAGATCGTCACCCGATTCGAGCGGCTTGGCCTGGCGCTGTGGCAGCGGTTGCAGCCGCTGACCAAGGGGCTGCTGCCGGCCGATACTCTGCCGCGGGCGATCGGACTCGGTCTGCTGTGGGGCTGGATACCCTGCGGACTGGTCTATGCCATCCTCGGTACGGCACTGCTGGCGGGCGATGCGCTGGACGGCGCCGCCATCATGGCAGCGTTCGGGTTGGGCACTGTCCCCAACCTGCTCCTCGCTGGCCTGGCGATGCGCAAGCTCTCGGGAGTCACCCGCTCGCCCCGGGTGCGCGTGGCTGCCGGGGGACTGGTGCTGGGATTCGGCGTCTACGGGCTTGCCAACGCCGCCACGCTCTCGGAACACATCCGCGGCGGCCTGCTCTGCCTGACCTAGCGAAAACCGCCGCTTCCTTGTGGCGCGTTCCGCTTTCCTCGTATAATCCGCGGCTTCGTTCGATCCGTCTGGGATTTCCCCTGCGCCGGATCCTTCCTTGCCCTACCGGCTCGCATCCGGGGGGCTGCCAACCCACGAGGAGATTGAATGCGACATTACGAGATCGTTTTCATCGTCCATCCCGACCAGAGCGAGCAGGTGCCCGCGATGGTGGAGCGCTACCGCGGGATGATCTCCGGCCGCAATGGCCAGATCCACCGTCTCGAGGACTGGGGCCGCCGCCAACTCGCGTATCCCATCCAGAAGATGCACAAGGCGCACTACGTCCTGATGAACATCGAGTGCGACCAGGAGACGCTGGACGAGCTGGATCACGCGTTCCGCTTCAACGATGCGGTGCTGCGACACCTGATCGTGCACAAGACCGCTGCCGTGACGGAAGCCTCGCCCATGATGCGCGCCGAGCGGCCCAAGCCGGCCGGTGACCGCGAGCGTGGCGAGGGTCCTGCGGCGGCCAGTCCCGCACCCGGCCCGGCAGCGGGCGCGGCATAAGGGGCTCGCGGCGCATTGGATGAGGGCGCCAGCCCGCCCGGACGCAACCGTGTGGCGTTGACCGGGAGGATCGTGGCGCGCGACACGCTGCGCTTCACCCCCGCCGGCATCCCGGCGCTGGACCTGACCCTGGAGCACGAGTCGGTTCAGCGTGAAGCGCAGTTGGCCCGAACGGTGAAGGCTGTCGTGGACGCGGTGGCGCTCGGCGAAGTGGCCCGCGCGTTGGATGCGCTGCACATGGGCAGCACGATCAGCGTAGCCGGCTTTCTTGCCAATCGCAGCCGCCGCAGCACCCGCGTGATCCTGCACATAGACGAATTCGAAACACACTAGAGGACGACATCATCATGGCATTCGGACGAGGCAAGCCGAAAGACAAGCGACGCGACGACCGCGCGAACCGCCCGCTGTTCAAGCGCCGCAAGTTCTGCCGCTTCACCGCGGAGAAAATCCAGGAGATCGACTATAAGGACGTCGAGTTGCTCAAGGACTTCGTGAACGAGAATGGCAAGATCATCCCGGCGCGCATCACCGGCACCAAGGCGCACTACCAGCGACAGCTGTCGGTCGCGGTCAAGCGCGCGCGCTATCTCGCCCTTCTTCCCTACACCGACGTGCACTGAGGGAGGCCGGCATGCAGATCATTCTCCTGGAGAAAGTTGCCAACCTCGGCCAGCTCGGCGACATCGTCAAGGTCAAGGATGGGTACGCCCGCAATTTCCTCATTCCCACCGGCAAGGCCCGTCGCGCCACCGAGTCGAACATCGCCGAGTTCCAGCAGCGCCGCGCCGATCTCGAGAAGAAGCAGAACGAGATCCTCGCTGCCGCCCAGGACAAGGCCGCCAAAGTCGATGGCCTGGTCCTGCAGATCTCGCAGAAGGCGGGCGTGGACGGGCGCCTGTTCGGTTCGGTCACCAACCACGACGTCTCCGAGGCTCTCAAGACGCAGGGATTCGACGTGGCCAAGGCATCGGTGCGCATGCCCAGCGGACCGCTCAAGCAGATCGGCGAGCACGAGGTGATGCTCGACCTGCACACCGACGTGAAGGTGCAGATCAAGGTCACGGTCGTGCCTGAGTGAGGCTTGCGGCAGCGGCCGCGAACGGATCGCGTACGAGAACGAGGGGCTTGCGCCCCTCGTTTCGTTTCTGCGCGCCTGACTGCCACGCGCCGCGGCCGATATCGCGCGCGGGGTTCACGCAGTAGAATGCCCCGACTTCCCGGCGCGATGCAGTGCGTCCGCCGCGTACGCCACCTCGTCCATCGTTGCGACACATGGCCACTCCGACCGCCGACGCCCAAGTCGAGTCCCTCAAGGTTCCTCCGCATTCGGTGGAGGCAGAGCAGTCTGTGCTGGGCGGACTGCTCCTCGACAATGCCGCGTGGGATCGCGTCGCCGACATGATCGCCGAGGGCGACTTCTACCGCGGCGATCACCGGCAGATCTACCGGCACATCGTCAAGCTCATCGGCGCGGGACGTCCCGCCGACGTGGTCACGGTCGCCGAGAGCCTGGACAGCACCAAGGACCTTGCCGCGGTCGGGGGACTCGCCTATCTGAGCGCGCTGGCGGCCGGCACGCCGTCGGCCACCAACATCCGTCGCTATGCCGAGATCGTGCGCGAGCGCGCGATCCTGCGCCAGCTCGCCGCGGTTGCAACGGAGATCTCCGACAGCGCCTACAGCCCCATGGGCCGAGACGCCGGACAGATCCTCGACGAGGCCGAGTCGAAGGTGTTCGAGATCGCGGAGCAGGGCGCGCGCGGCAGCCAGGGATTCCAGGACATGCCGCACCTGCTCACGCAGGTGGTCGAGCGCATCGACATGCTCTACAACCGCGGCGGCAACAACGAGGTGACCGGTGTGCCCACCGGATACATCGATCTGGACCGCATGACGTCAGGATTGCAGCCGGGAGATCTGGTGATCGTCGCCGGCAGACCATCGATGGGGAAGACCAGTCTCGCGATGAACATCGCGGAGAACGTCGCGCTCGAGGCGAAGCTTCCCGTGGGCGTGTTCTCGATGGAGATGGCGGGTACGCAACTCGTGCTGCGCATGCTCGGTTCGGTCGGCAGGCTCGATCAGCACAAGCTGCGCACGGGCCGTCTGCACGACGAGGACTGGAAGCGGCTCACCGACGCCGTCGGCCGACTGAACGAAGCGCACGTCCACGTCGACGAGACGCCGGCGCTCAACCCGCTGGAGCTGCGCGCGCGCGCCAGGCGACTGCACCGCCAGTACAAGGGACTCGGGCTGATCGTCGTCGACTACCTGCAGCTCATGTCCTCGGCATCGCAGGGGGAGAACCGCGCCACCGAGATCTCCGAGATCTCC
>CAYLTE010000236.1:0-6435 GCA_964386195.1 uncultured Burkholderiales bacterium
GCGGACCGTAGTGGCCCCAATCCGCCGGCCACCAGTCCTGGGAGTCAGTCATGAGGGCGTAGAGATCCTGCTTCACGGCACTCAGGTCGAGCGAGCGGAACTCCGCCGCGTAGTCGAACTGCGGGCCCATCGGATCGGAGCGGGAGGAATGCTGGTGCAGCAGCGCGAGATTCAACCGGTTCGGCCACCAGTCGCGATTCGTGCGCACCCCGACGTTCGATGGAACGCCGTCTTGCCCGGCGAACGGGCACTTCGATTCGCTTGTCATGATCTGCTCCTCGTAGTCATCGTGGCATCAGTGCCGGTTTCCACCTTAGCGCGATGGAATGCGGCATTCCAACGGCTTGTGTCGATGACAGCAATCGGACGAATCGATGACGCCGCCGGCTGCGGGCAGCGTGGCGGCCGCTACTCCGCCTTCGAGGGGGGCAACGCGACGTGGCCGGCCGCTGCCTCGCCGCGCCGGAACAGGCCGGCCAGCCACTGCACCGCGTCGTCGACGTAGGTGAACACGGCCGGGATGACCAACAGGCTGAGGAAGGTCGAGGTGATCAGGCCGCCGATGACCGCAATCGCCATCGGTGCGCGGAAGCTCGGGTCCACGCCCAGGCCGAGCGCGATCGGCATCATGCCGGCGCCCATGGCGATGGTGGTCATCACGATCGGCCGCGCGCGCTTGTGGCAGGCATCGAGCACCGCGTCCCAGCGCGGCAGCCCGTGATCGCGCCGTGCGATCAGCACGTAGTCCACCAGCAGGATCGAGTTCTTCGTGGCGATGCCCATCAACATGATCAGGCCGATGAGCGAGGGCATCGAGAAGGCGTTGTGGGTGAGCAGCAGGGCCACGAAGGCGCCGCCGAGCGAGAGCGGCAGCGCGGCGAGGATCGTCACCGGATGGACGAAGCTCTTGAACAGCAGGACCAGCACCACGTAGATGCACAGCACGCCGGTGAGCATGGCCAGCCCGAAGCTGGCGAACAGTTCCGCCATGATCTCCGCATCGCCCAGGTCGGTCTTGCTCACACCGGGCGGCAGGCTCTGCAGGCTGGGCAGCCGGTCGACCGCGCGCGTGATCTCGCCCAGCGGCACGCCATTGAGCTCGATCTCGAGATTGATGTTGCGCTGACGGTCGTAGCGGGCGATCTGCGCAGGGCCGCTGTCGACCGTGATGTGCGCGACGTTGCCCAGCATCACCGGGCCGTTGCGTCCGGGCACCGTGAGCCGCTCCAGCAGTGCGATGTCGCCGCGTGCGTCCTCCGGCAGCTTCACGACGATGGGAATCTGTCGCTGCGCGAGGTTGAGTTTGGGGAGCGCCTGGTCGTAGTCGCCAATGGTGGCGATGCGCAGCGTCTCGGCGATCGCCGCGGAGGTCACGCCCAGGTCGGCGGCGCGTGCCAGGTCGGGACGCACCACGATCTCGGGGCGTACCAGGCTCGCGGTGGATGCCACGTTGCCGATGCCCGGGATGGTGCGCAGATCGCGCTCCACCGCGCGCGCGGCGGTGGCCAGCGCGTGGCCGTCGCTGCCGGTGAGCACGAGCACGTACTTCTCGCCCGACCCGCCCAGTCCGACCGTCACGCGCGCACCGGGCAGCTGGGTGAGCAGTTCGCGCAGTTCCGCCTCCACTTCCTGCTTGTTGAGCGTACGCGATCCGCGTGGCGTCAGGTTGATCGACAAGGTCGCCTTGCGGGCCTCGGACACGCCCGATGCCTTGAACGGGTCGCCGCCCGAGTAACCGCCGCCGATCGCGCTGTACACCTGCGTGACGTACTTCTGCTGCGAGATGAGCGCCCGCGCCTGCTCCGCAACCCGGTACGTGTCCTCGTAGCGCGTTCCTGGCGGCAGTTCGATGGTCACCTGCGTCTGCGCCAGGTCGTCGGGCGGCAGGAAGCCGGACGGCAGCAGCGGGATGAGCATGAGCGAGCCGATGAAGAAGGCAAGCCCGCCCAGGACGGTCGCCAGGCGATGGCGTACGCACCAGGCGGCGGCACGCAGGTACCAGCGCATCACCGCACCGTCCTTCTCTTCCCGGATGGCGGGCTTGAGCAGGTAGGCCGCCATCATCGGCGTGAGCATGCGGGCGACGACCAGCGAACCGAACACGGCGATCGCGGCGGTCCAGCCGAACTGCTTGAAGAACTTGCCCGGGATGCCGGACATGAACGCGGTCGGAAGGAACACGGCGATCAGGGTGAAGCTGGTGGCGATCACCGCCAGCCCGATCTCGTCGGCAGCCTCGCGCGCGGCCTGGAGCGGCGTCTTGCCCATGCGCAGATGGCGCATGATGTTCTCGACCTCGACGATGGCATCGTCCACCAGGATGCCCACCACCAGCGACATGGACAGCAGCGTGACCACGTTGATGGTGAATCCGAACCAGTGCATGCCGATGAAGGTCGGGATGATCGACAGCGGCAGCGCGGCGGCCGACACCAGCGTGGCACGCCAGTCGCGCAGGAACAGCCAAACCACCAGAACCGCCAGGATCGCGCCTTCGTACAAGAGCCACATCGACCCGGTGTAGCCCTCGCGCACCTGATCGACGTAGTTGAATGCCTCGGCGAACTTCACGCCGGGGGTCTCGACCTCGAGCTGCGCGATGCGGCGCTTGACCGCCTCGTCGACGTCGATCTCCCCTGCCCCGCGGCTGCGCGTGATCTCGAAGCCGACCACCGGCCTGCCGTCGAGCAGCGCAGAGGAACGCCTTTCCGCGAAGGTGTCGGAGACGCTCGCGAGCTGATCGAGCCGCACGCGCTGGCCGTTGCTCAGCGCGATCTCCATGCGCGCGAGTTCGGCGGCGCTCGCGGCGGTGGCGATGGTGCGAACCGCCTGCTCCGCGCCGCCGACCTCGGTGGCGCCGCCGGATGCTTCCTGCTGAACCTGGCGCAGCTGGCGCGAGACGTCTGCTGCGGTGGCGCCGAGTGCGAGCATGCGGCCGGGGTCGAGTTCGACACGCACCTCGCGCGTCACGCCGCCCACGCGCTCGACCTTGCCCACCCCTGGCAGCGCGATCAGCGCCTTGGTGACGACGTCGTCCACGTACCAGGACAGCGCCTCCTCGTCCATGCGCGGCGAGGCGACCGTGTAGGTCAGGATCGGCACGCCAGCCAGGTTGAACTTCGACACGACCGGATCGCGCAGGTCCGACGGCAGGTCGGCGCGGATCTGCGAGACGGCGTCGCGCACGTCGTCGACCGCCTCCTGCAGCGGCTTCTCGAGGCGGAACTCCACGGTCACGCTGACCGCGCCGTCCTGGATCCTGCTGTAGACGTGCTTGACCTGCTGCAGCGTGGCGACCTGGTTCTCGATCTTGCGCGCGA
The DNA here is from genome assembly GCA_964386195.1 of uncultured Burkholderiales bacterium. GTDB lineage: Bacteria > Pseudomonadota > Gammaproteobacteria > Burkholderiales > SHXO01 > SHXO01. The sequence goes on from CAYLTE010000236.1 coordinate 3,321, forward strand.
CGTCCGTCTCGAGCTGTGACGGCGAGGCGCCCGGCAGCGAGGCGCTGACGATGACGGTGGGCAGATCCAGGTCCGGGAAGTTCTGGATGCGCATCTGGTGGAAGGACATGAGCCCCACCACCGTCAGCATCACGAACAGCAGGATCGACGGGATCGGATTGCGTATCGACCAGGCGGAGACGTTGATTGCCATCGCGACCTCAGCGCGTGACCGCGCCCGTTGCCACCGGCGCCTGCGGTTCCGATCCGGCGACCTGAACCAGATCGCCGTCGGTCAGGAAGCCCGCGCCGGTCGCTGCAACCGCAACACCGCGTTCGAGTCCGTCGCGAATTTCGATGCGACTGCCCACACGTCGGCCTGTCTCGACCTTGACCTCGCTCACCCGGCCGTCGTCGCCGACGCGGAAGACGTAGCTGAAGCCTTCGCGCAGCACCACCGAACTCTGCGGCAGCGTGAGTGCCGGCGCCCGTCCCAGGTCGATCTCGCCGCGCGCGAACATGCCGGCGCGCGCTGCCGACCCCGCGGGAAGATCCACGTAGACCAGCCCGTTGCGTGTCTGCGGGTCAATCGTGGGCGCCACGGTTCGCACCTTGCCGCTGACCCGCGCGCCGCCGGGCGTGACCACGGTCACGGGCATGCCGGGTCGGACGCGCGACAGTTCCGCGGCCGTCACTTCTGCACGCCATTCGAGGCGATTGCCGCGCACCAGGCGGAACAGCTCCTGGCCGGACTGCACCACGCTGCCCAGCGTTGCGCTGCGCGAGGAGATGACGCCATCGTCGGGGGCCAGGATGCGCGTCTGCGACAGACGCACCTCGTCGGCGCGCACCTTCGACTGCGCCGCCAGCAGCTGGGCCTGGGCGGTCTGCTCCGCGGCGATGTAGCGGTTGAACTGCTGCTTGCTGATCGTGCCGCTCGGCTCGAGCTGGCGGCCGCGCTCGGCGTTCGCCCTGGCTTCGACCAGCGCGGCCTGCGCCTCGGCCACCGCTGCGCGCGACTGCGCGAGTTCGGCGGCGACCGTGTCGCTCGACAGCAGCGCGAGCACCTGTCCGCGCCGCACGGAAGCGCCCACGTCCACGCGCACCTCGGTGAGCCGCAGACCCTGCAGTTCGGATCCGATCGCCGCTTCCTGCCAGGCCGTGACGTTACCGTTGGCGGAGAGCACCAGCGGCCACTCGACCGGCTCCAGAGTCGCGGTGGTCACGGTCAACGCCGGGCGCGCCGGAGCCGTTGCGCCGGCCGGGGCGGATGCGCCCGGCGCGCCGCGTTCTGCCGCACGTTCGCCGCCCATCAGCCACAGGGCGGCAACGACTATCAGCGCGGCGCAGGCCACCACGATCAGCGCATTGCGCATCCGGCGCGGACCGCGAAAGTTGAGCTTGTCGAGCGAGCGGTTCATGTCCTTGGGCCGGATCTGGCGCGGCGACTCGCGCCGCCTCTTGGCGCGCGTGCAGCGCGCAGGGACGCCTCGTGACGGATCAGTGCGACGCCGTAGCCCACGAGTCGTTCGAGAATGCGTTCCTCTGCGTCCGCGTGGCGGAATACGCCGGGGACCAGGAGGTTCATGAACTCACGCGACATGCAGTAGTCGTGCGCCATGGCGATCACCGCGAAGGCGAGCTGGTGCAGCGCCTCGTCCGGCGAGGATGCGCCGACGTGGCGGGCAAGCATGCGCACCAGGGCCTCGTGCTGGGGCACGATGCTGCGCTCGACGACCTCGCGGAACACCGGACCGGGCTCGAGCATCTCCCGCAGGTGCAGACGCATCACGGCGCGATCGTGCGCAGCGTCGTCGGAGGTGGAAACGAAGGGCTCCAGCAGGGTGCGAAGTGCCTGCTCGAGCGGCAACGACGGATCGTCGAACCCTTCCAGCGCCCGGGTGAACCGGTCGATCGGCTCCAGCAGCACGGCGCGGTACAACCCTTCCTTGTCGCCGAAGTAGTAGTGAATGGAGGCGACGTTCACGCCGGCGGCGTCGCAGATCTCCCGCGTGGACGCCCCGGCGTAGCCCTTGAGCGAGAAGATGCGGGTCGCGTGGGTGAGCAGTTGCCGGCGCGCGGCGGCGCCCCGGTCTGCATGCTCCGGCTCGGCGGCCCTGCGGCCGCGCGCAGTGCCTGCGACGGCGATCGATTTCGGGGTGCTCATGCGATCAATCTACTGGGGGGCCATGGGTTAAGTCAAGCGCTTGATTAAGTTTGCAGCAGGCCGCCCCGACTTCAACCCTTTTTGCCTGTCCCGACGTTCAATCGATTTCCACCCGCCAGCTGGACGAAGATGTTCCTCCAGGACACGCGCGCCCTCGACCCCGCACCCGAAGCCTTCAGGCCAGCGCCCGCGTACACTCCTGCCTCCATGGAGGGGGACGACACCGACGAGGCGCTGATGCTGCGCTACGCCGCGGGCGATGCGGGCGCATTCGACGTCCTCTACGCACGCCATCGCGGCGGACTGTTCCGCTTCATCGTCCACCTGCTCGGCCGGGATCGACATCTCGCCGACGAGATCTTCCAGGACGTGTGGACCGCCCTGATCGCGGCGCGCGCGAGTTACAAACCGACCGCCAGATTCAGGACCTGGCTGTTCACCATCGCGCACAACCGGGCAATCGATCACCACCGCAGGTTGCGGCCGGTGGAAATCGCCACATCCGAGGCCGACGACGCGTCCGATCCGATCCAGTCCGTGCCGGCCCCGGCATCCGCGCAGCCGGAACGCATCGCGCAGGGGCGCCAGCAGGCCGCCCGGCTGCTGGCCCTGGTCGCCGCACTGCCGCCCGTGCAGCGCGAAGCCTTCCTCCTGCACGAGGAGGGCGGACTGGGCGTGGACGAGATCGCGCGCGTGACCGGGGCCGACCGGGAGGCGGTCAAGAGCCGGTTGCGCTACGCGCTGGCCAAGTTGCGCCAGGGCATGGAGGACGTGCTGTGAGCCACTCGTCGGACAACGATCGCGAACTCGAGGCATTCCTCGCACGCGAGAGTGCCCTGCAGAAGCACTGGCGGGAGGCGGCCGACGAGGCGCCGCCGCCGCGACTCGATGCCGACGTGCGCGCGGCCGCGCGCCGGGCGGTGGGCACCGCGCCGCGCGATGCAACGACCGGCTCGCGCGGGCGCTGGC
>CAYLTE010000237.1:0-6434 GCA_964386195.1 uncultured Burkholderiales bacterium
TCGCTCATCCGGCGCGGCGCGTGGTCGCAATATCTGGAGGTCGGCATCGGCCCCTATGCCGTGGTGTTCAACAAGGCGCAGCCGATGTCGGCGGTCGGCACCGGTGCCGAGATCGGCATCCTCGAGAACTCGTCCTGGAACAATCCTGAGCCGGAGCTCGTGCTGGTGGTCTCGAGCGCCGGCGAGGTCGTCGGTGCCACGCTCGGCAACGACGTCAACCTGCGCGACTGGGAAGGACGCAGTGCGCTGCTGCTCGGGCGAGCCAAGGACAACAATGCCAGCTGCGCGATCGGGCCGTTCATCCGCCTCGTCGATGAGCACTTCACCCATGACGACCTGCGCCGGGTGCGGATCGACGTCGAGGTGGCGGGCGAGGATGGATTCGTGGTTCGCGGCGGCTACGACCTGACGCAGATCAGCCGCGACCCGCTGGACCTTGCGGCGCAGGCACTCAATCGCAATCACCAGTACCCGGATGGTCTCGTGCTGTTCCTCGGCACGGCCTTCGCGCCGACGCAGGACCGCGGCGAGCCGGGGCGCGGATTCACCCACCGGCTCGGCGACGTCGTCACGATCCGCTCGAGCGCGCTGGGCGCCCTCTCGAATCGCGTCAACTACTGCGACCGCATCGAGCCCTGGACGTATGGCGTCGCGGCGTTGATGCGCAGCCTGGCGGCGCGGGGACTGCTCTGAAAAGAAGGGGCTAGGGGCTGGGGGAAAGAAGGGGCTGGGGACTAGGGGCTGGGGGAGATCGCGGTTGGGAGAATTCTCGACTACAGGCGGACTACAGAACGTAGTACTTGCGCGGGTGAATCAGCCGCACTTCAATCGTTGCCAGTCCCCAGTCCCCAGTCCCCAGTCCCCAGTCCCCAGTCCCTAGTCCCTAGCCCCTAACCAAACACCGGCAGCGGCTCGAACTTCCCGCCGAGCAGCGGCGCGCTGTCCTTCAGTCCCATCCACCCCTCGACGGCCGTGGCATAGCCGCGGCGGAAGTCCATCGTATGGATGAGGTTGTCCCCTTCGTCAAGTTGGGTGAGGCTGACCGGCGTTCCGTAGTGCCCGCCCTTGACGTTCTCGCCGACCATGAACATCAGGTTGGCCGTGCCGTGATCCGTGCCCAGGCTGGTGTTCTCCGGCACGCGGCGTCCGAACTCCGAGAAGATGAGCAGCGTGACATCCTGGGCGCGCCCGATGCGCTCGAGATCGCGCTGGAAGGCGAGCACCGCGTCCGACACGTAGGTCAGCTGACGCGCGTGCAGGTCGCTCTGATGCACGTGCGTGTCGAAGGCGTTGTGACGGTAGGCGACGTAGTACAGGCGCGTGGGCAGGTCTGCGTCGATCAGCGCTGCGACCTTCTTGAGGTCCACCGGGAAGACGCCGTAGTCCACCGGCGTGCGGTAGCGCGACCACGCCTCGCGCACCAGCGCGGAAGCATCCTGCGCGCTGCGCGCCACATCGAGCAGGTAGCGTTGCGCCGGGTTGCCCGCCGCCTTCGCGGCGGCCATCTGCTCGAACACCGGGCGCTCCTGGAAGAAACCCTTGCGCACGAACTTCTCGGGGTCGTCGAACACGACCGGCGTGTGCACCTGGCTGCGCACCGCCAGCGACTGCGTCTCGTCGATGTTGACCAGGAAGTTCGGCGCGCCCTGCGGCGCAAGCGCGTCGGCGAGTTGACCGACCCACCCATACTCGCCGCCGCTGTTCGGCGCAGCCGTGTGCCAGTAGGCCATCGAGGTGAAGTGGGAGAAGGACGGCTGGTCGTACCCGCAGCCGTGCAGGACGGCGAGCTTGCCGTCCTTATAGAGGCGTTCGAAGCCGGCCATGCCAGGACTGAACCCGAAGTGCTCGTCGATCTTGCGCAGCTTCCCGGCCTTGATGCCGATGTTGGGGCGGTGACGGTAGTACGCGTCGTCGGCATAGGGGACCAGGGTGTTCAGGCCGTCGTTGCCGCCGGAGAGCTCCATCACTACCAGGATGCGCTTGTTCTCCGCGGGGGCCGTCGCCATCGCGCTGGCAGCACTGCCGAAGAACAGCGGCAGGCCGAGCGCGCCGGCGGTGTGCGCGCACACGCCTCCGAGTGCTCCCTTGAGCAGGCGCCGCCGCGCCACGAGTCGTTCCATCTCATTGCGCTTCAATTGCTCGTCCTCCAGATCGATCGGGGCAGGGCGGTCAGCCGAGCTGATACTCGGGCATGCTCAGGATCAGGTGCACCAGCATGCGCAGCGGCTCTTCCATGTACGTGCGTGCACGGGCGACGTCGCTCGTGCCCAGTTCCGTGTCGAGGAACGCAACGAGCTGGTCGCGCCGGTGGGCATCGATCGGAACGGTGAGAAGGCGTGCGAGCAGGTAATCCACCACCGCGCCGGTGTCGGCCAGATTCTGCGCTTCGACCATGCCGGCCAGATTCAGGCGGGCGAAGGTGCGGGGAATCGGCTTGACGCGCTCGACCGCCATCTGCCAGCCGCGATAGCTGCCGAAGCGGGTGTTGAAGTCCTCGTCGCGGTCCACCATGGCGCTGGACATGGCCATGGCGTCGCCGCCTGCGCCGCCCGCCATCGCCATGCTGACCGGCTTGGTGGCACTGCTGATGTCGTAGCCCATGCCGATGCGCTCGTGCACCGCCCGAATCTCGTCGCCGGTGAGCAGCGACGGGTAGCGATCGCTGGGAATGTAGTTGATGTCGGGGAACACGACATCGCGTGCGAAATTGCCACGCTCGATCAGCAGGCCAGGGGTGATCCAGCTGCGGCCCTGTGCCCACCCGGCGACCGTGGGCGGGCGGAACAGCTGTTGGCCGAGCGCGGCGGTGGTGTCGTTGAAGTCCGGCACGCCGGGCATTTCCTTCAGTCCGAGCTTGCGGTAGGTGGAGACCACGAGTTCCACCGGGCCCTTGATGCGGGTTCCCACGCTGGGCGCACTATAGAAGTCGCGCGACAGAAAGATCGTACGCAGCAGCGGCTCGATCTCGTAGCCGCTGTCGCGCAGCACCGCGCCGAGCCGGGTGCGAAGCGCCGGCGAGATCTCGTCGCGGACGAAGTAGCGGTAGATCTTCGCGGCGATGTAGTCGGCCGTCACGGGGTGCGCCAGGATGATGTCGATGACCTGTACGCCGTCGAAGGGGCCGGTGCGCCCCAGTACCGTTTTCACGCTGTCGTCGTGCTGGGCCCGGTTGACCACGAATTTCAGGTCGTCGTAGTTCCAGCCGGTGAATGCGCGCGCGGCTTCGCGGATGTCCTCCTCGGTGTAGTTGCCCACGCCCATGGTGAACAGCTCCATGATCTCGCGGGCGAAATTCTCGTTGGGCGCGCCCTTGACGTTCACGCCGGCATCGAGGAAGGCGAGCATCGCCGGATCCTGGGCGACGCCAATGAGCAGGTCGCGGAAGTTGCCGGTTCCGTGCGCCTGGAACAGCTCCAACTGGCGCAGCATCTTGCGCACGTCGCGCACCTTCTCCTCGCTGGTGGCGAAGTGGCCGTGCCAGAACAGCGCCATCTTCTCCTCGAGCGGGCGATGGGTGGTGAGCATCCGCTCTGCCCACCAGTAGGCCGCGCGGTTGGTCTCCAGGCGGCTCGCGCGCAGCCAGTAGAAGAACTTGTTCACCACCGGCTGCATGCGTCGGTTGCCATCGGGCTTGACCTGGACGCCGAGGGCTTCGCCGTTCGCGCGGGCCTCGTCGGTGGTGGCCGGCCGGCTCACCGGGAACGGATCGAGTCCCTCGTCCCACAGATCGGAGGCGTCGAAGGGGCGCAGGTGGCTGTTGTCCACGTTTTCGAAGTCGAGCAGCCGCGCGACCGCGTCGGCCGGACTGAGCGCGGCCAGGGCGTCGATCTCCTCCGGCGTGCCGCCGAATCCGGCCCGCTCCAGCAGGTGCGCCGCGCGCGCGTGGTTCCAATCGTCGTCGCCGATCGCAGCGAGATCGCCGGTCCAGGATTGGGGCGCTGTCTGTGCCACCGCCACGCCGGCCAGGGCGGCCAGGCCGAACAAAGCGCCCATCCGGGCGCCGGAAAGCAGACTCATTGTCGAAGCCTCGTGCAGGAAACCGGTGGCATCACCAGGGCTCACCGGTGCGGCGATTCTCTCGCAGGGTTCCTGCCCCGGGAACAGAGATTTTCATGATTTTCAGCTTGGCACCGACCCTGAGAATCGGAACGGGAGGTTCGGAAATCCGGGGGCGCATGGCGGATGCTGTAAATCCGACAGCATGCGACCCTGCCCGGCGAAACGGTGCTGTCATGCCTCGTCTCTTTCCGGCGACGGCAGGTGGGATGCATCAGGCATTTTCCTAGCGCCAGGCGTATGGATATTTCATGCGGAAGGCGTATGATCCAGCGGCATGTTTGTGGTCGACCGTGTCGGATTCCCGATCGCGTGCTTGAAGCCCAAACATCGGTACGGGTGGGAGCCCGCGGTTCAGTCAGTTTCGAGGGAAGGGACACATGGCAACTGGAACGGTGAAGTGGTTCAACGAGTCGAAGGGGTACGGGTTCATCACGCCGGACGAGAAGGGTGAAGACCTGTTCGCGCATTTCTCCGCGATCAAGATGGACGGTTTCAAGACGCTCAAGGAAGGTCAGCGCGTGAGCTTCGAGGTCACCACCGGCCCGAAGGGCAAGCAGGCATCGAACATCCAGGCGGTCTGAGCCGCCTTGCTTCCCAGGCGACAACCCGCTCCGGCGGGTTGTTTGCTTTTTGGGTCTGCTAATCTCACGCGATGAGCCTCTCGTTCCAGGACGTCCAGGCCGCTGCCGCCGCGATCGACGGCAGCGTGGTGCGCACGCCCTGCCTGCACTCGCGTACGCTGTCGCAGATCACCGGCGCGCAGATCTACCTCAAGTTCGAGAACCATCAGTTCACGGCCAGCTTCAAGGAGCGCGGCGCGCTCAACAAGCTGCTCTCGCTCACGCCCGAACAGCGCGCACGCGGTGTCATCGCCGCCTCCGCCGGCAATCATGCGCAGGGGCTGGCGTATCACGCGCGCCGGCTCGGCATCCCGGCTGTCATCGTAATGCCCCGCTACACGCCAGGCGTGAAGGTGGTGCACACGCGCGGCCACGGAGCAGAAGTGATCCTGCACGGCGAGGTCTTCGACGATGCGCGCCTGCACGCGCAGGAGCTGGCCCAGGCGCGCGGACTGACGCTCGTCCACCCCTATGACGATGAGAAAGTCATCGCGGGGCAGGGGACGATTGCGCTGGAGATGCTCTCGGACCAGCCCGACCTCGAGGTGCTGGTCGTTCCGATCGGCGGCGGCGGCATGATTGCGGGCATGGCGACGGCTGCCCGGGCGATGGCGCCGGAAATCGAGATCGTCGGGGCCGAGACGCAACGCTTCCCCTCCATGTACTGCGCGCTGAAGGGGATCGCGCCGCAGTTCGGCACCAACACCATCGCCGATGGCATCGCCGTGAAGCACCCGGGGACGCTCACGCTGCCGGTCGTGCGCGATCTGGTGCGCGACATTCTCCTCGTGGACGAGGACGACATCGAGCAGGCCATCGTGCTGTTGCTCGAGATCGAGAAGACCGTCGTCGAGGGCGCGGGCGGAACCGGCCTGGCGGCGGTACTCGCCGAGCCCGAGCGCTTCCGCGGCCGCAACGTCGGCCTGGTGCTGTGCGGCGGCAACATCGATCCCCTGGTGCTGGCTGACCTGATCGAACGGGGCATGGTGCGCACCGGCCGGCTCACCCGGCTGACCGTGCAGTTGCGCGATCTGCCCGGCGCACTCGCCCGTGTCACCACGTGCCTAGCCGAGCAGAACGCGAACATCGAGGAGATCTTCCACCAGCGCGCATTCACCAATCTCCCGGTGCAGAGCGTCGAAGTGGATTTCGTGGTGCAGACGCGCGACCGGGAGCACGTCCAGCAGGTCCTCGCCGCGCTGGCGCGGGCCGGTTTCCAGGCGCGACTGAACAACGACTAGACGCGCACGGCGCGGCGGCCGCCGCGCGCGGCTGCGGTACCATGCGCACTCTCACAAATGCGAGGAGGCGTGCGATGGCAGCACACAACAGGGTGGCGGTGGTCACGGGAGGCGGCACGGGAATCGGCAAGGCGTCGGCGCTCGCGCTGCTGCGCGACGGGTACCGCGTGGTCATCACCGGCCGTCGCAAGGAGATGCTGGACAAGGCGATCGCCGAGGCCGGGAGCGACGGCGAACGCGCGACGGCGATCGTCGCCGACGTGAGCGATCCGGCATCGGTGCGCGACCTGTTCGCGCAGGTGAAGCAGAAGTTCGGCCGCCTCGACGTGCTGTTCAACAACGCCGGCGTGAATGCGCCGGGCGTGCTGCTCGAAGATCTGACCTTCGAGCAGTGGAAACAGGTTGTCGACATCAACCTGACCGGGCCGTTCCTGTGCACGCAGGAAGCGATCAAGATCATGAAGGCCCAGGATCCGCGCGGCGGCCGCATCATCAACAACGGATCGATCTCCGC
>CAYLTE010000238.1:0-6411 GCA_964386195.1 uncultured Burkholderiales bacterium
GTGCCGCGGCCGGCAGCCTGGAACAATCCCTTGTAATCGGAGGCGGCGCCGGTGAAGGAGCCCTTGGTGTGTCCGAACAGTTCGGATTCGAGCAACTGCTCAGGAATGGCGCCGCAGTTGACTGCGACGAAGGGCTGGGTGGACCGGGGGCTGGCACGATGGATCGCGCGCGCGAGCAGTTCCTTTCCGGTGCCGCTGTCGCCGAAGATCATCACGCTCGCATCGCTGTTGGCCACCAGGCGGGCCTTGGCGAGGATGGCCTCCATCTCCGGGCTGCGGGTGATGATCTCCTCGCGCCAGCCGTTGTCGGCGTCGCTGTCGTTCGCGGCAACCGCGCTGCCGCTGACCTGCAGCGCCTTCTCGACCTGCGTGAGCAGCGCCTTGCCGTCGAATGGTTTGGTCAGATAGCCGAACACGCCGCGTTGGGTGGCATCGACGGCATCGGGAATGGTGCCGTGCGCCGTCAGGATGATCACCGGCAGCGCCGGATTCTTCTTCTGCAGCGACTGGAACAGGGCCATGCCGTCCATTCCACCCATGCGCAGGTCGGTGATGACCACGTCCGGGCTGGCCACTGCCAGTTGAGACAGGGCCGCCTCGCCGCTTTCCACGGCAGTGACGGCGTAGCCGGCACCCTGAAGACGGATGGAGAGCAATCGCAGCAGGTCGCGATCGTCGTCTACGAGCATCACGCGGGCGGATTGGGTCGTCATTGGGTCCTCGTCGGTTTGTTGCGTTCGAGCATCTTGCGTTCGGTTTCGATCAACGCATCGAGCTTCTGCTTGAGCTCTTCGTTTCGACGCGCTTCCTCCTTGAGTTTCGCGCTCTGCTGCTGGATCTCGGCTTCCTGCCGTTGCTGCTCGGTCAGCACGCCGTTCATCAGCAGGGCGAGCGGACGCAGGTCCGAGCCACGCTCGCGGCTGTCTTTCAGGTACGGCCCCAGCAGTTCGAGCGCCTGAGCGCGGTCTTTGTTCGACGCCGAGGGCACGGCGCGGATCATCACGAGTTGCAGCAGGGCGAAGTCGGTGCGGTTCTGCGCATAGACCTTCTGGGTCCGCTCCGCTTCCTGGGCCGCCTGCTCGGCAGGCAGCTTGGATACGTACTCGTAATAGTACAGCAGGCGCTCGGCGTCGCTGACTTTCGGCGGGGGTGCCGGTGCGGGCGCAGGAGGCGCCTCAGCCTCTGCGGGTGGCGGCTCCGGCGCAGCAGGGCGTGGCGGTTCGGGAGGCGGCGATTCCGCCACTGGTGGCGGTGTCACGGGGCGTTGCTGCACGGGCACGCAGCCCGCGGTCAGGGCCAGCGTGCAGGCAAAGCCGAGTAGCGCACCCCTGATCATGCGGCCCGTCTCTGCAGGCCGTCGGCTGGCAGTCGCACCTGAAAATGCGCGCCTTGTCCGGGGTGCTCGAGGATCGTCACCTGTCCACCGTGCGCGGCGACGTACTCGTGCACGATCGCCAGCCCCAGCCCTGTGCCCTTCACCGGCGCATCGGGGCGCGCCTTGCCCTGGTAGAAGGGGTCGAACACGCGCTCCCGCTCGGCCTGCGGCACGCCCGGACCCTCGTCGATCACGTCGAGCAGGACCTCTTGCCCGCGCGGGCGTGCGCTGATGGAGATCTCGCCGAACGGGGGCGAGAACTTCACTGCGTTGGATATCAGGTTGTCGAGGATGACTTCCAATTTGTTCTCGTCTGCGCGCAGCGACAGTGGGCTGCAGTTCACATTCAAGCGCAGTTCCTTTGCGCGCATCGGCAGGCGGTGCGCCTGCGCAACGCGCTCGATCACGCTGCCGAGGTCGATCGTCTCGAGGTGGATGCCCGAACGCTGGAACTGCACCGTGTGGAAGTTTAGCAAGTCCTCGATCAATCGCTGCAGTCGGAGCGTGTTCTCGTGAAGGATCCGGGCCACCTCGTTCTGCGCGGGGGTGAGCTGCCCGACCGCGCCGTCGGCCATCAGTTCCGCACCTTCGCGAATCGCCGAGAGCGGCGTCTTCAATTCGTGCGAGACCTGGTGCAGGAAACGAGTCTTCTGCTCCTCCAGTTCCATGAGGCGCATGCGCAGCCAGTCGATCTGACGACCGAGATCCTCGAGATCGCGCGGACCGGAAACGTTGACCTGCTGCTGGAAGTCGCCTTCCCCCAGCCGCTTGAGCGCGGTCTGGATCTGCCGGATAGGGCGCAGGATCAGGAACGTCGAGCCAGCGACGAGGAACACCGCCACGGGAATCAGCGCGACCACCTGCCAGAAGATGAACGCGTCCACCTCGGCCGACAGCGTCTGCATGGCGGCCGTCTCGCGCTGCACGGCCTCGCGCCCCATGCCGTCCAGCGCGCGGGCAAGGTCCAGGATGCGCCCGTAGTCATCCACCAGGTCCACCACCAGGGTAGGCTGCTCGTGAAGCCCCGCGATGCTGGTGAACAGCAGGTTCTCCATCTCGCCGATGCGCTCGAGCACGTGCACCTGTTCGGGCAGAAGCGGCAGAGCACGTGCCTGCTCGACGGTGTTGAGGAAGCTCGCGTGGGTTTCCTCCAGAACCAGGAAGATCTGCGGATCGGCGAGGATGGAGAACTGCCTCGCAGTGCGTTCCATGCTGGTGATCTGCTCGATGATCTTGCGGCTGCTCTGTGTGGCCTGGACGGCGTTGTACACGGCGCGCTGGCTCTTGTTGGCGAGCTCGCGGATCGACACGGCATTGTTGATCAGCGCGAGGATCAACGGAAGCACGGCCAGCGAGAAGCCCACCAGGATGAGCATCGGGAACGACTTCGGATAGAAGCTGAAGCGCCGGGAGCGGGTGGCCTTGGTGGACATGCGACTGTGTCCGGTTGTGAACTCAGCCGGCGAACCGTGCCTCGACCGAGCCGAGCACGCCGTAGTCGGCGAAGACCCGATCGCCTGGGACGATCTCGAGGGGAACCATGCACGTGCCGGTAGTCACCACGTGGCCAGCCCGCAGGCCGATGCCGATCGCCGAGAGCTCGTTCGCGATCCAGGTGAGTGCAAGCTGCGGTCCACCCAGCACGTTCTCGCCCTTGCCGCTGCGTTCGTAGCGTCCCTCGACCCTGGCCTGCACCGCGTGTGCGGCGAGATCGAGCGCACGCCAATCGGCGGCTGTTGCCGGGCCGAGCACGAACAGGTGCGCACAGGCGTTGTCCGCGATCAGTTGCGGGCCGCCTGCGCATGCGAAGTCCTCGAAGCGTGAATCGGGCACCTCGATCGCCGGGTGGAGCGTGTCCACCGCCGCCAGGACCTCTGCCGTGTCGTAGGGCTGCGCGCGGGGCGCGAGATCTCGGCCCATGCGGAAGGCGAACTCCGGCTCGGCCACGAACATCTGAGTGCCGCGCAAGGAGATCGTCGCGCCACTCGGGGAGACCTGGCCGTCCAGCAGGCGGCCGGCAAGCGGGCCGTCCACCCCGATGTGACGTTGCCCTGCGCCGCTGGTGGCGGCGATCTTCCAGCCGAACTGGGTACGTCCTGCAACCGCCATCACCTGCTCCTGCACGGCGTAGCCCTCGGCGCGGGTGGTGGGTCGGCACGCCGCGGGCAGTTCGCGCATGCGCTGCCCCGACAGCCAGTTGTTCCAAAGTGAGCGGGCGGCGTCCTGCATGGCATGCGGGGTCACGTTTCGGTCCTCGAGTGGGCCTCGGGCGCGCGCACGACATTGAGCAAGGGCTGGTTGCGCGCGAGGCGGTTGAGATTGTCCGCAATCGTCCGGTTGCGGCGGGGAAGCAGGCCGTCGGTCCAGGCCGAGGCATGCGGCGTCATGATGACATTGTCCAGTTGCGCGAACGGCAGCGAGGAGGGCTCTCCGCATCGCTGGCCCTGCGGCGGATAGCGATACCAGACGTCGATCGCCGCGCCACCGATGCGCCGACTGTGCAACGCGTCGTACAGTGCCGATTCGTCGACGATGCCGCCGCGCGCGACGTTTATCAGGAAGGCTTCGCGCTTCATGCGCGCGAAGGCGCCGGCATCGATCAGTCCGCGCGTAGCGTCGTCCAGCGGTGCGGTGATCACGACGTAATCGGAGCGCGCGAGCATCTGCGGCAGCGCGTCCATCCCCTCCACGCGCCCGATCCCCGGCTCTTCCTGCCTGGGGTGGCGGCTGCAGGCCAGGATTCGCATGCCGAAGGCATTCGCACGACGGGCGACCTCCCGGGCAATGTGTCCGTAACCGATGATTCCCAGCGTGCGGCCGTGCAACTCGCCATGCCGGGGGCCGCAGAGGTAGGAGCCGCTCCAGTCGCCACCACGCAGGGACGCATCCATCGCGCGCAGCTTCACTGTCCATTCGAGCATCGCGGCGAACACGTACTCGGCGATCCCGATCTCGTGTCCGAAGCAGTTGCACACGCTGGCGGTGGGAGGCAGGCGATCGAAGTCGATGTCGTCGGTGCCAGCGCCGGGCAGCTGCAGCAGCCGCAGTCTGGGCGCGCGCGGCTCGTCCCCACGCCAGGTCATGGAGATGAGCGCGTCGGCGTCCTCGAGGGCGCGCGCGAAGGCCAGTGCGTCGTTGCTGTCGACCACGTGGATATCCCAGCGCGTGTCGAGGAAGCCGGGTACGAGGCCGAGGCGGCCGTCGTCGTCGATCTTCTTGATGATGAGTTTCACGTGAGGGCGCTTGCCGTATGCGGGCGATGCCTCGTGAGGTCGGGCGATGCCCGATGGTGCCGGGAGCCGGAATCGAACCGGCACGCTGTCGCCAGCGCGGGATTTTGAGTCCCGTGCGTCTACCAGTTCCGCCATCCCGGCCGCGTGGGAGCGAGGAATTATCCGGGATTTCCGCTGCAGCGGCAAACCGCGCGCGGTGCGGGTCACGCCGGCCGAGGCTCTGGCTATAATGCGCGCCATGCGGATCGAAGACTTCGACTTCGACCTGCCGCCTGAACTGATCGCGCAGTTCCCCGCGCAGCGCCGCGGCGACAGCCGTCTGCTCACCCTCGACGGCACGACCGGCGATCTGTCCGACCGCCGCTTCGAGGCGCTCCCCGACCTGCTGTCGCCGGACGACCTGATGGTGTTCAACGACACCCGGGTGATGCGCGCGCGCCTGTACGGTACCAAGCGCAGCGGCGGTCGCGTGGAACTGCTGGTGGAGCGCGTGCTGGATGCCTCCCACGCGCTGGCGCTGGTGCGCGCCAGCCACGCGCCGCGCCTGGACACGCTGCTCGATCTGCCTGGCGGGGCGAGCGCACGTGTGCTGGGAAGGGATGCCGATCTCTATCGCCTCGCGTTCGAGGGCGTGGGCAATCTCGCGGAATACCTGGAGCATCATGGCGAACTGCCGCTGCCGCCCTACATCACCCGGAGTCCGGGCGAGGACGACGACAGCCGCTACCAGACCGTATATGCGCGTGAAGCCGGCGCGGTGGCGGCACCGACCGCCGGCCTGCATTTCGACCACCTCATGCTGCAGCGCCTGGAGGACGCCGGTGTTGCGCGCGCGTTCATCACCCTGCACGTAGGAGCCGGCACCTTCCAGCCCGTTCGCACTGCCAAGGTGGAGGAGCACAGGATGCACGCCGAACGCTACTGGATCCCCGAGGCGACCGCCGAAGCGGTCGACCGCGTGCGTGAACGTGGGGGCAGGGTGGTGGCGGTGGGCACCACCAGCCTGCGTGCGCTGGAGTCGGCCGCGCAGGGCGGGCGGCTCCCGGCCGGCGGAGGGGAGACGGCCCTGTTCGTGACGCCTGGCTTCCGCTTCCAGGTTGTCGACCTGCTGCTGACGAACTTCCATCTTCCCCGCTCGACGCTGCTCATGCTCGTCTCGGCCTTCGCCGGTTGCTCGCACGTGCTCGCTGCCTACCGCCACGCCGTGAAGGAGCGCTATCGGTTCTTCAGCTATGGCGACGCCATGCTGATCGAGCGCGCTGCCGGAGCCGGCGCATGAAGTTCGACATCGAGGCGCGCGACGGCGCCGCGCGACGGGGCCGTCTTTCGCTGGCGCACGGTGCGCTGGAGACGCCAGCGTTCATGCCGGTGGGAACCTACGGTGCGGTCAAGGGGTTGGCGCCGTCCGACCTGCGTGAACTGGGCGCGCAGATCGTCCTGTCGAACACCTTCCACCTGTGGCTGCGTCCTGGACTCGAGGTGATCGGTCTGCATGGCGGTCTGCACCGCTTCATGGGCTGGGACGGTCCGCTGCTGACCGACTCTGGGGGGTTTCAGGTGTTCAGCCTGGGCGCGTTGCGCAAGATCAGCGAGGAAGGCGTGCAGTTCCAGTCGCCCGTCAATGGGGACCGCTGCTTCCTGTCGCCGGAGGAGGCGATGAGGATTCAGCGCGTGCTGGGCTCGGACGTGGCGATGATCTTCGACGAATGCACGCCTTATCCGGCGGATGCGCGGCAGGCGGCCGACTCGATGCGCCTGAGCCTGCGCTGGGCCGAGCGTAGCAGGCAGGCCCACGAGGGCAAT
>CAYLTE010000239.1:0-6402 GCA_964386195.1 uncultured Burkholderiales bacterium
GGGGGGGGGGGGGGGGGGGGGGGGGGGGGGGTGTTGGGGGTGGGGGGGGGGGGGGGGGGGGGGGGGGGGGGGGGGGGCGGGGGGGCTGGGGCATAGCGAGATGCGAGCATGAGTACGCGCGGCAAAGTCGCCGTCATCGGGACGGGCGGCACGATCTCCTCGGTGGGGCGTGGTCCGTTCGATCTTCACGATTACCTGGCGTCGGGAAGGATGCTCGATGCCGGCGAGATGATCGATACGTTTCCACAGGCGGGCGAGTTCGCCGAGCTGATTCCCGTGCCGTTCCCGCCGATTCCAAGCACGGACATGGACTTTCCGGCCTGGACCCGGCTATGGGAGATCATCGACGGACTGGTCGTCGAACACGCCGATCTGTCCGGCATCGTCATTCTCCACGGCACGGCGAGCATGGAAGAGACTGCCTACGCGCTCGACCTGACGCTCGGATGCGATCTGCCTGTGGTGCTCACGGGCGCGCAACGTCCTGCGACCGGCCTCTCGACCGATGCCGCCATGAACTTCGCCAATGCAGTGCGCGTGGCGGCGTCCCAGCAGGCGCGGGGCTTGGGCGTGCTGGTCGTGCTCAACGACGAGATTCACGCGGCGCGCGAGGTCACCAAGACCTCCACCTGGCGGCTGCAGACCTTCCGCACGCCCGACTTCGGCGCACTTGGACACGCCGACGCCGACCGGATCGCACTCTACCGCCGGCCCGCGCGCCGGCACGCGCCGAACGGCCCGTTCTCGATCGAAGACCTGCGATCGCCCGCGCGCGTCGATATCTCGTATTGCTATGCCGGCGCCGACGGCACCGCGGTGCGCGCGTTCATGGCCGCAGGAGCACAGGGCATCGTTAGCGCCGGCTTCGCACCGGGAATGGTCAGCCCCGGGGAGTTGAAGGCGTTGAAGGAAGCCGTCGCAGCCGGGCTGGTCGTGGTTCAATCGTCGCGCGGAGGCAGCGGCCGGGTGCCCACGACGCAGCGTATCTCGGAAGCAGGCATGATCGGCGCCGACAATCTCAACCCGCAGAAGGCGCGCATCCTGCTGTCGCTCGCGCTGCACCGCACCCGGGATGCGGAGCAGATCCGGGCGTTGTTCGAGAGCTGCTGATCCGTTTGCCGTAATGCAGCGCGTACTGCATGAGTCGTTGCATCGAGTCCTACTGCGACAGCTGCCGCGTGACCGGGGGTATAGCGCGTGATCGAGAAGTTCAAACAACATTGGTTCGTATCGCTGCTATTGCTTTGCTCTGGCGTTGCGGCGGCGACGTGGAAGATCGCCCACGAACTGCTCGTCGCGCCGCGGGAATATCAGATTGCACAACTGAAGGAAGAACTCCAAGAGCTGAGGTCCTCATCGGGCGCGGTCGAGGGAGCAACAACTACCGAAGAGCTCGCACTCATCGTGCTGGAGAAAACGGGAGTATTCGAGAACGCGTCGGTGACGACACGAGATGGACGCTGCAACATCGGGATCGTTGGTGTCAGCGGTGACCAGGTCACGTTATCGGTGGCCATAGATGCGCAGCCTGCAAGAGCGTTCGAGCGGCAGCGTGTGGGCAGCCGCGTGCCGGTGGATGCAGGGGACAGCATCTACTACATCGATCTGCATCGCGTTCGCGGTAACATCGTCGACTTGTCGGCGGTTCGAGCGAGGAAATGAGTCGCACCGACTCGCTTGCGGAAGGCCTGTGACCTATGGCTTTCGCCGTCTAACGCCCCGCCCGTCAACGCGTGTCTCTGGTCAGGGAGTTGGTTGCCATGTTCACGAGCACAGGCCGCTTGTCCGGCTTGCTGGGCTGCACGTTGGCCATGACTTGCCTGGCCGACGCCGCAGCCGGCGAGGTCAGGCTGGTATCCGACACGATGGAGAAGGTTTGTCGGGTGGAGGTCGCGTCGGGATCGGATGCCCCGAACGGGGCGGTGGAGACGTTTGTCGACGTCGAGAAAGGCTGGTCGATCACGAAGCGGGACAAGCTCTGCTACCGGCGCGCGAGTACGCCTGACAATTGCGATTCAGGCATGACGCAGTGGAATACCCGATGGAAATGTGTGGAAAGGACCGACGCGGGCGTCGAGGAGATGTCGCTCGAATAGGCGTGGCAGGTTCCGTACAGCTTCGAAGGTAGAAGACCCTTGAATGCACTGTCATCGCTCGCATTGGCATCCTCCATCGCCTCGGCCCTCGTCGGTGGCGTCTTCTTCACCTTCTCCACCTTCGTGATGCGCGCACTGGCGACCATGCCTCCGGCCCAGGGCATCCTCGGCATGCAGCGCATCAACGTCACGGTGATCAACCCCTGGTTCCTCGGCGCGTTCCTGGGAACGGTGCCGTTGCTCGGCGTCACCGCGTTCCTCGGCCGTCACCAGCCGCATACGTTCGGATGGTTGATCGCCGCCTTCGTCATCTATCTGATCGGATCGGTAGGCGTCACCATGTCATTCAACGTGCCGCGCAACAACAGACTCGCGGCGCTGGACCCGACTTCTCACGACGCACTTGCGTACTGGCCAGTCTATGTTCGGGAGTGGCTCGGGTGGAACCACGTCCGCTGCGTCGCGTGCCTGCTTGCTGCCACCAGTGCCGCACTTGCCGTTTCCCAGTAAGCTGCGCTGCACAGCAGCCGGACAGGCATCGATTACCGGAGCCAGCATGGACGACCACGACGACCTGCCCGATGCACGGATCTTTCCCATCCTGCGCCGGTATGTGGCGGGAGACGTGTCCGCCTACGACGCCGCGTGCGAAATCCAGGATCTCGGCCTGCCCGGGTACCACGATCCGAGCGCAGGCGATGTCGTGGTCTGGTCCAGGGCGGCCGGTTTCGGCATACCGACGCCCAGCGAGGAAGAAGCACAGGCGGAGGCGCAGCAGATCCTCGACCGCACGCACGATCGCAGCCATCGCCATTAGCCGCCACGACGCATCCCTTGCCTTGCACAGGAGCCTGCCATGCTCGAACTACGCCCCGGATGTGAATGCTGCGACAAGAATCTGCCCCCCGATTCCACGGACGCGCGCATCTGCTCGTTCGAATGCACCTTCTGCGTGGCGTGTGCCGAGGGTGTGCTCGGCGGCAAGTGTCCCAACTGCGGGGGAGAACTGGTCGCGCGTCCCCGCCGCCCCGCGCACAAGCTGGAGAACAATCCGCCATCGAGCAAACGCGTATACAAGCCGGCCGGTTGCGCAAAAGCTGCCTGAGCGCACCCCATGCTGACCGTCCGGCAGACCATCCCCATTCTGCGCATCTTCGACCTCCAGAAGGCTCGGGACTTCTACGTGGGATTCCTCGGGTTCGCAGTGGACTGGGAGCACCGTTTCGAACCGGACGCGCCGGTGTATCTGCAGATAGCGCGTGACGGCTGCGTGCTGCACCTGAGCGAACACCACGGGGACTGCTGTCCAGGCTCGACCGTGTTCCTACGTGTGACCGGACTGCAGGAGTTCCACGCGGAGATCACATCGAAAGGCTACCCTTTCATGCGACCTGGCATCGAACTCGCGCCCTGGAACGCAAAGCTCATGCAGGTCACCGATCCGTTCGGCAACCGGCTGCGCTTCAACGAGGATCTGGACGGGGAAGGCGCGTCGCGTCACGACAGGTAGGCTGCACCGCTACGCGACCGTTCGCGCGCGCCGCGCGCCACGGCATGCACGGATGCTTCAGTGAGGGAGAACTCGAACAATGAAGAAGCTGATCAACCATCCGACCACGGTCGTTCGCGAAATGCTGGAGGGCAGCGTCGCGCTTGCGCCGGGACAGCGCCTGCTGGCCGACGAGAATGTCGTGGTGCAGGCGGATCTGCCCGATCCGTTCAGTCGCAGTGTGGCCGTGCTCTCCGGCGGTGGCAGCGGTCATGAGCCGGCGCACGCCGGCTACGTCGGGCGCGGCATGCTCAGCGCGGCAGTGGCCGGCGATGTCTTCACCTCACCCAGTACGGACGCCGTGCTCGCCGCGATCCGCACCTCGGCCGGTCCCGCGGGTGCGATTCTCATCGTGAAGAACTACACCGGGGACCGGCTCAATTTCGGCCTGGCTGCCGAGCTGGCGCGCGCAGAGGGCATCCCGGTCGAAGTGGTCGTGGTCGCCGACGACGTCTCGCTGCGCGACACAGTGGATGCCGAACGTCGGCGCGGCATTGCCGGAACAGTGCTCGTTCACAAGATCGCCGGGGCCGCCGCCGCGCGCGGCCTGCCGCTGGCAGACGTCGCACGTCTCGCCCGCGAGGCGGCCGGCGACGTCGGCTCGATGGGCGTCGCGCTGGGCGCCTGCACGTTGCCTGCGGTGGGCAAGCCGAGCTTCGAACTGGGTGCCGCGGAGATCGAGCTGGGCCTCGGCATCCACGGCGAGCCCGGCGTTCAGAAGGCGACGATGGAACGCGTCGAGCTGCTGGTGACGCGGCTGCTCGACAGCATCCTGCTCGATCGCGGCCTCGGCGCCGGGGCACGCGTGGCACTCTTGGTGAACGGCCTGGGTGCCACGCCGCCGATGGAACTGAGCATCGTCGCGCGCGATGCGCTGCAGTTCCTTCGCACGCGCGGCATCGACGTGCAGCGCGCATGGAGCGGTACGCTCCTCTCCGCGCTCGACATGCCCGGTTTTTCGCTGTCGCTGATGCGCCTGACCGACGAGCGTGTGGCGCTGCTCGATGCCGCCACCGATGCCCCGGCGTGGCCGGGACCCGGCCGGCTCGGACCGGACATCGTCCTCGAGCGCAGCGGCACCCGCCATGCGTCAAGTTCCGAGTCGGCAGCGAACGAAGCAGCGAATTCAGGCGACTCCGCCATCCGTCGCGCGGCGCAGGCAGCATCGGAAGCACTGCTGGCAAGCGAGGCCCACCTGACGGCGCTCGACGCCCGTGCAGGCGATGGCGACCTGGGTGCGAGCATGGCGCGCGGCGCCGCGGCGGTCATGTCGCTGCCCGCTTCGGCCTGGGCCACCCCCGAGCTTGCGCTGGCGAACATCGGTCACGCGCTGCGCCGCGCGATCGCGGGAAGCTCCGGGCCGTTCTACGCGACCGCTGCGCTGCGCGCATCGCGTGCCCTGCAGGGCAATCCCGCGCCCAGGCCTGCGGACTGGGCCGATGCCTTCGGCCAGGCAGTCGCCGCCATCCGGGAACTCGGCGGCGCAAAACCGGGCGATCGCACCATGGTCGACGCCCTGCAGCCGGCCGCCGATGCGTTTGCCGCGGCCGTACGTGCAGGCAGATCGTCGGCGCAGGCGTGGGAGGAGGCCGTCGCGGCTGCGCGCGCAGGCCGCGACGCCACGACCTACATGGCGCCGCGACTCGGACGCGCGAGCTACCTCGGTACGCGTGCGATCGGCATCCCCGACGCCGGTGCCGCTGCAGTGGTCAGCTGGATGGAAGCACTGGCGCCGCACATCGCGTGAGGGACACGCTCATTTGCGCTTGGGCGCACGCGACGGCGCCTTCGCCCTGCTCTTCTCGCGCGCCCGCGCCACGATGAATTCCGCCAGCAGGTCGAAGTCGCGCCGATGCGCGCTGGTGGGCCGGGTGGCGAGCGCGATGTCGCGCGCCGGAACCTGCGATGAGAACGGTCGCGCCACCAGGCTCGTGCCGTTGAGAATGCCGGCCTTCAGCGTCATCTCGGGAAGCAGGGTCACGCCCAGCCCGCCTTCGACCATCTGGATCAGGGTGGTGAGACTGGTCGCCTCCACCTGCGATTCGGCATTGGCTTTCCGCGTGCCGCAGGCGGCGATCGCATGCTCCCGAAGGCAGTGCCCCTCCTCCAGCAGCAGAATCTCGCCTTCTCGCACGCTGCGTACCGCCACCTCCTTCGCCCGCGCCAGCGGATCGTCCGCGCGCGCGACGAACCAAAACTCGTCCTTGAACAGCTTGCGCGTGAGCAGTTCACCCGTGTCGTAGGGCAGCGCGATCAGCGCCACGTCGAGATCGCCCGCGCGCAGTCGCTCCAGCAGGCGTTCGGTCTGATCTTCGCGCAGGAAGAGCTTGAGGTCTGGATGCGCCGCGCGAAGCGGCGGCAGTAGGCCGGGCAGCATGAAGGGCGCAATGGTCGGGATCACCCCCAGACGCATCGTCCCCGACAGCGGCTTCTGCGCCAGCCGGGCCACCTCCACAAGGTCGTGCGCCTGCGCCAGAAGGGCGCGCGCACGCTCGACCACCTCGCTGCCCACGTCGGTGAGGCGCACGCTGCGCGTGTCGCGCTCCACGAGTTCCACGTCGAGCAGGCCTTCCAGTTCCTTGATCCCGGCCGACAAGGTCGACTGCGTGACGAAACACGCCTCGGCGGCAACGCGGAAGTTGAGCGATTCGGACAGGGCGACCAGGTAGCGGAGCTGGCGTAGGGATGGGAGGGCGGCCATTGGGCTGGGGGCTGGGGGCTGGGGGCTGGGGGCTGGGGGCTGGGGGCTGGGGGCTG
>CAYLTE010000240.1:0-6374 GCA_964386195.1 uncultured Burkholderiales bacterium
CCATGCCCCCGACGAGCTGCACGTCGAAGTGGCGCATGTTCAGCGCGCGCTTGCCGGCCTCGCGCACGACTGCGAATGCTTCGGGCAGCAGCTGGTCTATCGTTTCTCCGCGCGCCAGCCGGCCGCGGAATTCATCGGTCTTGCCACGCAGTGCCTCGTCCGACAGCCGCTCCATGTCCGGCTCGAGCGCATTGATGTTGCGCACGGCCTGCATGTAGCGCTTGACCAGGCGGTCGTTGCGGCTCCCGAAAACCTTCTTGAGAAGGGAGGTAATCATCAGTCGTCCAGATGAGGGCGACGACGTCGAGCCCAGAGGGCAGCATCACAGATGCCCGAGATCGGCTTGCGGGCCGCAGAAAACACGAGGGGCGAGGGGCCATTCCTGACCCGTCACCCCTCAGGCGGCGGAACTACGCGTATCAGCCGGGCTTTCGCAGGAAGCGCGCAGGGTTCTGTGCAACGCCCCTGTGTCGCACCTCGAAGTGCAAGTGCGGTCCGGTAGATCGGCCCGTGTTGCCGACTTCGGCAATCTTGCTTCCCTGCAGAACTACGTCCCCCACCTTCGCGTTCAGCTTCGAAGCGTGGGCATAGCGGGTCACGAGGTCGTTGCCGTGATCGATCTCAACCATATTACCATACTGGGGGTGTCGAGCCGCGTACACCACGACACCGCCGCCCGCAGCCAGAATCGGTTCGCCGGTGTTCGCCGGGAAGTCCATCCCCTCGTGGAAGGTGTTCAGACCCGTGAACGGGTCCACGCGCCAGCCGAAGGACGACGAGAAATACCCGACCCCCCGGATGGGCGACTTGCCCGGAGCGATCAGCGCGCGCGCGCTGCGCTCGGCGAAGGCCGATTCCAGGAATTCCATCTTGTCGGAGCGATCCTCGAGCTGACCGGTGAGGCGGTCGAGTTCCTCCCCAATCTGGCGCAGCGACCACTCTCGCGCCGGGGTGGCCGCCTCGGGACCGCCTCGCCCCGGAACCGGGGCATCGAAGTCGAACTCCTCGCCCTTGAATCCCGCACTCTTGGACAGATGACTGCCCAACGCATCGAGCCGGGTGATGCGCGCCTGCAGTTCCCCCATCTTCACGGCCATGGTGCGCAGGCCGTCGCGCACATAGGCCTGCATCCGCTGGCTCTCCTCGGCCTTGAGCGCCGCCACTACGGGGCGCATAAGCGGATGGTCGTTGGCCACTGCATAGCGCAGCGAGAAATAGTTGAGTACCGTGGCCAGGAGGAAGGCTGAGCCAAAGACGGCGCACGCCGCCAGCGCAAGCTGGGCGCGGCTGATGGTGAACGACCTGGACCGTGCTGACCGGCTGGATACTAGAATGACGTGCAACGCCTCTCCCCTTCGCCTCCGCCCGCCTCCATGACCGATCCGAGCAGACGTGTTGGCGCGCTGTTGAACGCTGTGCCGGCCTTCAAAGCAATTAACATGCAACTGCAGGTCGCCGCCGCGCTGCAGCGGGCCTTGGCGGGCGCCCTGCCCGGGGCCCTCGCCGCGCATTGCAGGGTTCTCCACTGCGACAACGGGGTGGCGGTCGTCGAAGCGGCGCACGGTGCGGCCGCCGCCCGGTTGCGCCTGCTGCGCCCGCGGCTGATACGTGCCTTGAACGGCGCAGACTCGACAGTGCGCGAGATTCGTATTGTTGTGGACGTTGCGCGGCAGTCGCCGGCGCGGATGCGGGCTGGGCGTCGCCTGAGCGCGTCGGCGAAGACTGCCTGGCGACAGCTGGAAGGCTCCCTGCCGGACGGACCGTTGCGTGAGGCCTGCCGCGGAATGCTGTCGCGGCCGGAGATCTCAGACCGCCAGCAGCAGACGCTCGAGGAAGAGGAACGCCAGGACCGTGGCGGCCACGAGTAGGCTGTACTTGAACACCTGCCAGGCGAAGCGCAGCCAGCGCCGGTCCTGCGTGAACAGATAAGTGGCCACCGACCCGCCCACGGCGATCAGGACGATGAAGCCGATGATTCGCAGGGCGACGAGCGTCATCGGCTGGCGGACGCAGCGCAGCCAGTCGCGCCTTGCGGCTTGCGCGTCACGCCGTGGCGGCGTGCAGGCCGACGAAGGCGGGCGCCTCCTCCTCGCGGGCGAAGCTCACCAGTTCCCATGACTGCTCGCGGGCCAGCAGGGCGCGCGCGAGCTTGTTGTTGAGCGCATGACCGGACTTGTGGGCGCTGAAGCGGCCGAGAATGGGATAACCGATCAGGTACAGATCGCCGATCGCATCCAGCACCTTGTGCTTGACGAATTCGTCGTCGTAGCGGAGCCCGTCAGGATTGAGCACGCTGAACTCGTCCACGACGATGGCGTTGTCCAGGCTTCCGCCCAGGCCCAGGCCCTGCGCGCGCAGGTGCTCGACGTCCTGCATGAAACCGAAGGTCCGAGCGCGCGCAATCTCCTTGACGTAGGAGGTGCTGGCGAAATCGACCGTGACCTGCTGCCGGCCTTTCTGGATGACGGGGTGGCTGAAGTCGATGCTGAACTCCATGCGGAAGCCGTCGTACGGGTCGAAGCGGGCCCACTTGTCGCCTTCGGTCACCTCCACGCTCTCGCGCACGCGCAGGAAGCGCTTGGGTCCGTTCTGCTCCTCGATGCCAGCTGACTGGATCAGGAACACGAATGGGCTCGCGCTGCCGTCCATGATCGGCACTTCCTCGGCGGTCAGATCGACGTAAGCGTTGTCGATCCCCAGCCCGGCAAAGGCGGACATGAGGTGCTCAACCGTGGAGACGCGCGCCTCGTCGCGCTGCAGGCAGGAGGACAGGCGAGTGTCGCCAATCAGCGTCGCCCGCGCAGGAATCTCCACCGGACGCTCGAGATCGATGCGCCGGAACACGATGCCGGTATCCACGGCGGCCGGACGCAGGGCGAGGAACACCTTCCTGCCGGTATGCAGTCCGACGCCCGTGGCCCGGACGATGTTCTTGAGCGTGCGTTGCTTGATCATTCGAGCCCTTCCAGCCCGGAGAAAAGCATTCGATTATACCAATGGGGGCAAGCGTTTAACCACTTCTACAACGCGCCGTCATGCCTGCCCCCCCGGGCAGCCCATGTCAGTCGGCCTGCTTGCGCAGGAAGGCTGGGATGTCCAGCAGATCCACACCCGACTGGCGCATCGCCTCGATCGTGGACTCACGGTTGCGCCGCCGGATCACCGCGGGCGTGTCGAGGTGGTTGTAGTCGACCGCGTCGACCGTCTCCACAGGACGCATGTCCGTTCCGGTCTTCACCACCGTGAGCGGCTTGCTCTGCATGCCCTTCACCGGCGAGCCCAGCCCGGTCGCAACCATCGTCACGCGCAGACGGTCCGCCATGTTCTCGTCAATCACCGTGCCCACGATCACGGTGGCGTCCTCTGCCGTGAACCCCTTGATCGTGTTCATTACGTCATGGACTTCCTTCATCTTGAGGCTGGAACTGGCCGTGATATTCACCAGGACACCGCGTGCCCCGGCAAGGTTCACGTCCTCGAGCAGAGGGCTCGCCACGGCCTGCTCGGCTGCCGCGACGCTGCGATGCGCGCCGGTCGAACTGGCCGATCCCATCATTGCCATGCCCATCTCTGACATGACCGTGCGTACGTCGGCGAAGTCCACGTTGACCAGGCCCGGGCAGTTGATCACCTCGGCGATGCCCGCGACGGCACCGTGCAGCACGCCGTTGGCCGCCTTGAACGCGTCCAGCATGCTCACGTCGTCGCCCAGGACGTGCATGAGCTTCTCGTTGGGAATGACGATCAGCGAGTCGACGTGACGGGACAGCGCCTCCAGGCCGTCGTGCGCGATGCGCTGGCGCTTGCCCTCGAAGACGAAGGGCTTGGTGACCACCGCGACGGTGAGAATGCCCAGTTCACGCGCCGTCTCGGCCACGATGGGCGCAGCGCCCGTTCCCGTGCCGCCGCCCATCCCGGCTGTCAGGAAGAGCATGTCCGCGCCCTCGATCAACTCGACGATGCGCTCCCGATCCTCGATGGCTGCCTGGCGTCCCACCTCCGGGTTGGCGCCCGCGCCCAGCCCCTTGGTGACCGTCGAGCCCAGTTGCAGCTGGATCGGCGCGCGGTTGCGCTTGAGCGCCTGCGCGTCCGTGTTCGCGACGATGAACTCCACGCCCTGCACCCCCGCCTCGATCATGTGATCGACCGCATTGCCTCCGCAGCCGCCGACACCGACCACCTTGATGACCGCTTCCTGGGTTTGCATATCAACCAACTCGAACATGTCTCACCTCCTCTCGAATGGAAAACCGAACCGACGAACCCGTTTTGCCTTTCCCCAACACCGAACCGATCAGAAATTGCCCTGGAACCAACTCTTCATCCGCTCGAACACGTGCTTGATGGAAGATCCCTGCAGCCGCGCCATCTGCTGCTGCTCGTGCTGCGAGACGGCCGCCATCAGCAGCCCGACCGCAGTCGAATAGCGCGGATTTCGCACCACCTCCGCGAGGCTCCCGGTGTAGTGCGGCGTGCCTACGCGCACCGGCATGTGGAAGATCTCCTCGCCCAGTTCGACCATGCCCTGCATCATCGCGCTGCCCCCGGTGAGGACGATCCCCGAGGAGAGCAGCTCCTCGAAGCCGGAGCGGCGAAGCTCGGCCTGCACCAGCGAGTACAACTCCTCGACGCGCGGCTCGATCACCTCCGCCAGCGTTTGCCGCGACAACTGCCGCGAGCCGCGTTCGCCCACCCCGGGCACCTGCACCATCTCTGCCGGATCGGCGAGTTCCCGCAGCGAGCAGCCGTACTTCTGCTTGATCTCCTCGGCGTCCTTGGTGGGTGTGCGCAGCGCTGCGCCCACGTCGTTGGTGATCTGGTCGCCGGCGATGGGAATCACCGCGGTGTGCCGGATGGCACCGTCGGTGAACAGCGCGATGTCGGTCGTGCCCCCGCCGATGTCGGCCAAGCACACGCCCAGGTCCTTCTCGTCCTCGGACAGGACCGCGGTGGCCGAGGCGAGCGGCTGCAGGATCAGGTCCTTCACCTCCAGCCCGCAGCGGCGCACGCACTTGATGATGTTCTGCGCGGCGGAGACGGCGCCGGTCACGATGTGCACCTTGACCTCGAGACGCACGCCGCTCATGCCCAGCGGCTGGCGCACGTCTTCCTGCCCGTCAATGATGAATTCCTGGTTCAGGATGTGCAGGATCTGCTGGTCGGTGGGAATGTTCACCGCCTTCGCCGTCTCGATGACGCGATCGACGTCGACCTGCGTCACTTCGCGGTCCTTGATCGCCACCATGCCGTGCGAATTGAAGCTGCGGATGTGGCTGCCCGCGATGCCTGTGTAGACTTCCCGGATCTTGCAGTCGGCCATCAGTTCGGCTTCCTCGAGCGCTCGCTGGATGGCGTTGACCGTCGAGTCGATGTTGACCACGACGCCCTTCTTCAAACCGCGCGACTGCGCGCTGCCGTATCCGATCACCTCGAAGCCGCCTTCGGGCTTGAGCTCCGCCACCATCGCGACGATCTTCGACGTCCCGATGTCGAGGGCGACGATGAGGTTCTTGTTGTCTTTCTGCTTGGTCATTGCGTTCCCATTCACGCGGGCTGCTCGCCCCAGCGCAGGCCCGGCTGGCGGATGGCGAAGCCGTTCTCGTACCGAAGGTCGATGCGCGCGCCGGGCGGGACATGCGCGACGATCGTGCGGTAAGCGGCGACATAGCGGGCCAGGCGCGGCAGCAGGTCCTGCCGTCCCAGTTCCAAGATGCGACCGTCGTCGAGCTCGATCTGCCAGGCACGGCGCACCGACAGACGCACCTCAATGGGACGGCGACCCACCCCGGCCAGCATCTCGCGGAATGCCGCATGGCTGCGCGCGATCTCGGCGGACGTGCCCGCCGGGCCCACGAACGCAGGCAGCGGCGCGTCGGTCTTCGCGTCGAACACTTCGCCTTGCTGATTGACCAGCGCCTCGCCGTTCCAGCGCGCCAGCGGCACGTGCTCTTCGAGCGTCACCACCAGGCGGTCCGGCCACACGCGGCGCACCTGGGCGGTGCGCACCCAGGGCAGCTTCGCGAAGGTGGCGCTGGCCTGGTCGAGATCGACCGTGAAGAAGGTGCCGTGCAGCTCGCGCGCCGCCAGTGCGCGCGCCTGCGCCGGAGAGGTATGGTTGGTGTCGCCGACGACCTCGATCTCGCGCAACGCGAACATCGGCGAGCGGATCGCAGCGACGACCGCAGCGTGCGCGATGGCCACCGCTGCGAGCGCGTACAGCAGCGTGGCGATCCTGTCGAGCAGCCGGTGGTTATCCCACATGCGACATCTCCAGGATGTGCAGCACGAGGTTGTCGAAATCGATGCCCGCGGCCTTGGCCGCCATCGGCACCAGGCTGTGCCCGGTCATGCCGGGCGACGTGTTCATCTCCAGC
>CAYLTE010000241.1:0-6371 GCA_964386195.1 uncultured Burkholderiales bacterium
CGTCGCCCATGATCGCGACCGCCTTCTTCTGCGCGCCGACGTTGAAAGCCGAGGCGGCTGCGCCGCCCAGCCCGTAGCCCATCGTCGTGTTGCCGATGTTGAACGGAGGCAGGATCGAGAAGAGGTGGCAGCCGATGTCCGCACTCACGTGCATCGGTCCGACTTCTTTCTCGACCAGCTTCATCGCCGTGAAGATCGGACGCTCCGGGCAGCCGGTGCAAAAGCCAGCCGGACGCTGGGGCACGACGCCGCTCAGCGCCTGGACGGCCGGATGCTGCGTGACCGGTCCGGGATGGCTGGCGACGGAAACCAGCTGCGACGCATGGCGCTCGAGGAAGGCGCGCAAGCCGGCCAGCATCACCTCGCCGGTGTACTCGCCGGCCATGGGCAGCACGTCCTTGCCCACGATTCGGGTCTGCACATCGGCCTTGCGCAGGATGGCATGCAGGTTCTGCTCGATGTAGTCGGGCTGGCCTTCCTCAACCAGCAGCACGGCGCGCTTGCCGCCGCAGAAGCGCAGGATCTCCGCATCCACCAGCGGATAGGTGACGTTGAGGACGTAGAGGGGAATGCGCGAGCTGCCGTAGGCATCCGCGAGTCCGAGCCGCTCGAGCGCCCGCAGCACGCCGTTGTACATGCCGCCCTGCAGGACGATGCCGATGTCCGTCTCGTCGCCGTCGAAGAATTCGTTCAGCGTGTGCTTGGCGATGAACTGCACCGCGGCCGGCCAGCGCCTTTCGATCTTCTCCCGCTCGTGCTGGAAGGAGGCGGGCGGCAGCACGATCCGGCTGGTGTCCCGGCGCGGTTCGGCCAGTGCATCCTGCAAGGTGAAGGCCGGCCGCACGTTGTCCTTTGCGACGAAGCGCCCGTGCACATGGCAGGCGCGGATGCGCAACTCCAGCATCACCGGCGTGTTGCTGGCCTCGGACAACTCGAAGCCCTTCTCGACCATCGACACGATGCTCGGCAGGTTGGGGCGCGGATCGAGCAGCCAGATCTGCGACTTCATGGCGAAGGCGTGCGTGCGCTCCTGCATGATGCTGGAGCCCTCGCCGTAGTCCTCGCCGATGACGATCATCGCGCCGCCGGTCACGCCGCCCGACGCGAGGTTTGCCAGCGCGTCGGACGCGACGTTGGTGCCGACCGTGGACTTCCAAGTCGCCGCCCCGCGGATCGGATAGTTCACCGACGCGGCGAGCGTCGCGGCGGCAGTGGCCTCGTTGGCGGAGGCCTCGAAGTGCACGCCCAGTTCGGAAAGGATGTCCTGCGCGTCGGCGAGGACGTCCATCAGGTGCGAGATCGGCGCGCCCTGGTAGCCGGCGACGTAGCCCACGCCCGACTGCAGCAGCGCCTTGGTGACCGCGAGGATGCCCTCGCCGTGAAAGGTCTGGCCCGCCCCAAGGCGCAGGGTCTGGACTTCCTTCTTGAACGAGCGTTCGGCCATAAGAAGGCCAATCATACCGTGCGGGGCGGAGGCAGCGGTGACGTGCCGGATCGTCTCGGCGTCATGCTGACCACCTCGGTGTCATGCTGCCCCCTCGGTGTCATTCCGACCGCAGGGAGGAATCCTCGGTGTGGACGGTGCAAGGCGAGGATCCCTCGCTCGCGCTCGGGATGACACACATACTCGGCGCTCCGGATGACATCATTGCGTGACGGCTATACTCCCCTGCCCCACCCCACTACAACAACCATGGCTACCCAGCCCAGGCCTCTGCTCATCGGCGGCGAGTGGATCGCCAACACCGACGCGGTGATCCCCTCCGTCAATCCCGCCACCGGACAACTCAACTACGAGGTGTGCGCCGCCTCAGCGCGTCACGTCGATGCTGCCGTCGATGCGGCGCGCAGCGCAGTCGCAGCGCCGGGCTGGCGCGAGATGCTGCCGCACAGGCGCGCGCGGATTCTCGCGACGATCGCGGATCTGATCGAGACCCGCGCCGAGGCCTTCGCGCAGGCGCAGATGCTCGACAACGGCAAGGTGCTGTCGGAATGCCGTGCGCAGGCGCTCGCCGCGGCCGGCGTGTTCCGCTACTACGCGGGCGTGTGCGAGACGCTCGGCGCGGAAGTCAATCCGGCGCGCGGTGCATACCTGTCGATGACGTTGTACGAACCCTACGGCGTGGTGGCAGCCATCACGCCGTGGAACTCGCCGCTCACGATGGAAGCGCAGAAGGTGGCGCCTGCCCTCACAGCCGGCAACGCCGTCATCCTCAAGCCCTCGGAGGTCACGCCCTCCGCCGCGCTACTGCTGGGTGAAGCTGCGCTGGACGCCGGGCTGCCGCCCGGCATCCTCAACGTCCTGCCCGGCACCGGCGCAGTCGCCGGCGATGCGCTGGTGCGTCATCCGCAGGTGCGCTTCGTGTCCTTCACCGGCGGCACCGCGAGCGGCCGGCGCATCGCTGCGATCGCGGCCGAGAAGCTGATGGCGGTCGCGCTGGAACTGGGGGGCAAGTCGCCGCACATCGTGTTCGCCGATGCCGATGTCGACGCGGCCGCAACGGCGGTCGCCGACGGCATCTTCGAGGGGACGGGACAGTCCTGCGTGGCCGGGTCGCGCCTGTTCGTGCAGCGCGCGGTCTATGACCGCGTCGTCGCCCTCGTCGCCGAGCGCGCGCGTGCATTGCACCCGGCGCTGCCGGATGCACCGGGCGCGAAGTTCGGCCCGCTGTCGTCCTTCGCGCATCGCGACCGGGTTGAGCACATGGTGGAGGGCGCGCGGGCCGACGGCGGTCGCGTCGTGACGGGTGGCGCTCGTCCCGATGACGCCGCGCTGGCGAACGGCGCCTACTACCTGGCGACAGTCATCGACGGTCTGAGCAACGAGGCCACCGCCTGCCGCGAGGAGATCTTCGGTCCCGTGCTGTGCGCACTGCCGTTCGATGACGAGGACGACCTGGTGCGTCAGGCCAACGACTCGGCGTATGGTCTCGCCGCAGGGGTCTGGACCGCCGACTACCGCCGCGCGTGGCGTGTCGCGCGCCGGCTCGAGGCCGGCACCGTGTGGATCAACACCTACAAGCAGCTTTCGATCGCCGCGCCGTTCGGCGGCTTCAAGGACAGCGGCGTCGGCCGCGAGAAAGGCATCGGCGGCGTACGGCTGTACCAGCAGGCGAAGAGCGTGTACTGGGGGATGTGAGTGGATGTTGCGGTCGTCCAGAGGGGTGGGCTACGGTGTCATCGCGAGGCACGGTGTCATCCCGAGGCGAAGCCGAGGGATCCTCGCTTTGCAGCGTCCACGGCGAGGATTCCTCGCTGCGCTCGGAATGACATCGTCTTTGCGATAAAGGAACCCACATGACCACACCCCTCATCGGCTTCATCGGACTCGGCGTCATGGGCGAGCCCATGTGCCGCAACCTGCGCGTGCGGGGCGGACACCGCGTCGTCGCAGTCGACCTCGACCCTGCGCCGCTGGCGCGCGTCGCTCAGCACGGGGTGGAGGCGGCGAAGAGCGTCGGTGAACTCGTGCGCACCAGCCGGATCCTGTTCGTCTCGCTGCCGTCGGGCAAGGTGCTCGAATCGCTGGTGCACGCGGACAACGGCGTGCTCGAGAACCTGCAATCCGGCCAGATCTTCGTCGACCTCGGCACCTCGCCCGTTGCGCTTACGCGAACGCTCGCCGCCGAGTTCGAACGTCGCGGCGTCCACTATCTCGATGCGCCGGTGGCGCGCACCCGTCAGGCGGCCGAGGAAGGCACGCTCTCTGTGATGGTGGGAGGCGATGCCGGCGCATTCGAAACCGTACGGCCACTGATCGCCTGCTTCGCCTCCGACATCACCCACTGCGGTGCGGTGGGCAACGGCCAGGTGACGAAGATCCTCAACAACATGGTGCTGTTCGAGACGGTGACCGCCCTGTCGGAAGCGCGCGCCATCGCGCGCCGCGCGGGCCTGGACCCGGCGCTGCTATTCGACACGCTGAGCAAGGGATCGGCCGACAGCTTTGCCCTGCGCAATCACGGGATGAATGCGATCGTGCCCGGCGAGTTTCCCGAGCGTGCGTTCTCGGTCGAGTACGCGCGCAAGGATCTCGCCTACGCGCTCGAACTGGCGCGCGACACCGGCGTTGACGCAGAGGGCGCACGTCACGTCGATGCGCTGTTCGCGGCCGCCATCGAACGCGGTTGGGGCGATGCCTATCACCCGGTGATCAGCCGCGTGGTGGACGACGCGCCATCCGCAGGCATGGAGAACGAAGAATGAACGCCTCGGCGTCATCCGAACCGGCACTCGCCGCTCGCTTCGCCGCGGCGATCCCCTCGCGCGCGCAGGCCGATGCGCATCTGGTGTGGCGCGCCCGCCATCTGCGCACGCGCTGCATGATCGAGATCGGCGCAACGCAGTTCCTGCTGCGCGTGGAAGACGGCCGGATCGCCGAGTGCCGCAGTCCGCTGCCGCTGATGAGCGCGTGGGACTTCGCAATACGCGGAAGCGCGGGGGCGTGGGCATCGCTGTGGCAGGATCCGCCGCCGCCCGGTCGGCACGATCTGTTCGCGTTGTCGAAGTGCGGAGAGATGCGCTTCGAGGGCGATCTTCACCCCTTCCTGGCGAACCTGCAGTACTTCAAGGACGTCCTGGCACTGCCTCGTGCGGGAGGTGCCGCGTGAGTGCCGCGCCGATCGAGCCGATCGTCGGACGCTATGTGCACGTACCGATCCTCGGGGAAACGTGTCGCGTGTACTTCGAGGAAGCCGGACAGGGCATTCCGCTGCTCTGCCTGCACACCGCCGGCGCGGACTCGCGCCAGTTCCGACACCTCCTGTGCGACGAGGCGGTGACGAGCCGCTTCCGCGTTATCGCCTTCGACCTGCCCTGGCACGGCAAGTCCTACCCGCCTGATGGCTGGCAGAGCGGCGAGTACAAACTCACCACCGAGCGCTACGTCGCCACCATCCTCGCCTTCTGCGACGCACTCGCGCTGGAGCACCCGGTCGTGATGGGATGCTCCATCGGCGGACGCATCGTGCTGCAGCTCGCGCATGCGCACGGCGAGCGCTTCCGCGCGCTGATCGGGCTCGAGGCCGCGGACTTCCAGGCGCCCTGGTACGACACCGACTGGCTGCATCGCGCCGACGTGCACGGCGGCGAGGTCTGTGCC
The DNA here is from genome assembly GCA_964386195.1 of uncultured Burkholderiales bacterium. GTDB lineage: Bacteria > Pseudomonadota > Gammaproteobacteria > Burkholderiales > SHXO01 > SHXO01. Next base: position 5,102 of record CAYLTE010000241.1, read on the forward strand.
GCACTCGTCTCCGGACTGATCGCACCGCAGAGCCCCGAGGCCCACCGCCACGAGACGTTGTGGCAGTACATGCAGGGCGGGCCGGGCATCTTCAAAGGCGACCTGTACTTCTACCGGGTCGACGCCGACCTGCGCGGCAAGCTCGGCGGCATCGACACGCAGAGGTGTCCGCTCTATCTGCTCACCGGCGAGTACGACTTCTCCTGCTCGCCGGAGGACACGCTGCGCACCGCAGCCTCCATCCCCGGGGCGCGCGTGACCATCATGGACGAGGTCGGGCACTTCCCCATGAGCGAAAATCCGGCGCAGTTCCGGCAGTACCTGCTGCCGGTTCTGGAGGAGATCTTCGCGCAGTCGGCATAGCCAGTCTGCAAAACGCCGATCACTGCGCGACGTTCCGCTTTCAAGCCGCGCGGCCGACACCGGTACGATCCGTCGATCGCGGCGCCGCGCGTCGCCTCTGATCGCATACACTTCGACTTCGCCTGGAGCGCATCCATGTTTGAACTCCACTATTACCCGTCGAACGCGTCGATCGCGCCCCACATCCTGCTCGAGGAAATGGGCGTTCCGTTCGAACTGAAGCTCGTCGACCGGGCGAACCGGGCACACAAGTCCGAGGAATACCTCAAGCTCAATCCCAATGGCCTGATTCCCGTGCTGGTCGACGGCGAACTCGTTCTGTACGAGACTGCCGCGATCGTGCTGCACCTGGTCGACAGCGACGCCGGAAGCGCCTTAGCGCCGGCGGTGGGCACGGCTGCACGCGCGCACTTCTACAAGTGGCTGGTGTGGTTCACCAACACGGTCCAGGCGACGCAACTGATGTACTTCTACCCCGAGAATTATCTGCGGCCCGGCAGCAGCGCCATGGCCGAAGTCAAGGAGGTCGCGCAGACCAAGGTCGGCGGCCACCTGAAGCAGATGGATGACCAGCTGGCGGCCCATGGCGGGCCCTGGATGCTGGGCGAGACCTACAGCGCGCTCGACATCTATGCGTTCATGCTGTGCCGCTGGACGCGCATGTACACTGGAAGCGCCGCGAAGCCCGCGCGGGATCACGCGCATCTCGGGCCGTTCCTGCTGCGCATGCTCGCACGGCCCGCCGTGCAGCGGGTGATCGCCACCGAGCAACTTCAGCCGCCCATCGTCTGAAGTTGCACGTAATCGCACCAGCAATGCCCTGATGGCGTAATTTCTACAAACCGGTACCATTCGCGCCTCGCGACCAGGCACAACGAGATCCTCGCCCGGGACTCATCACAACGAC
>CAYLTE010000242.1:0-6334 GCA_964386195.1 uncultured Burkholderiales bacterium
GTGTGTGGGGGGGTTTTTTATGGGGGGGGGGGGGTTTTGGGTGTTGGGGGGGGGGGGCTGGGGGGGGGGGGGGTGGGGGAGATCCCGGTCTGTCCCGAGCTTCCCGCGTCCCGAGTGTGACTGCAGTCACGGCAATACCTTCGGAAGCGCGGTAGCGTGTGATCCAGCGACCCTATCCCCAGCCCCTAGCCCCCAGTCCCCAGTCCCGGGTTTCCAAATGAACGACGTCAACAAAGCAGCGGTCTCCCCTCAGAAGCCGGTCGAGGTCGTGGAGCAGGCGCTCTACGAGATCCGCAAGAAGATCTATCCGCGCGCGGTCACCGGCAAGTTCGCCTCCGCGCGCTGGCTCTTCGTCTGGCTGACGCAACTCGTCTTCTACGGGTCGCCCTGGCTGGTGTGGAACGACCGGCAGGCGGTGCTGTTTGACCTCGCGGCCCGCAAGTTCTACATCTTCGGCCTGGTGTTCTGGCCGCAGGACATCGTCTATCTGACCGCGCTGCTGATCATCTCGGCCTACTCGCTGTTCCTGTTCACCGCCGTGGCGGGGCGGCTGTGGTGCGGCTATGCCTGTCCGCAGACCGTCTACACCGAGATGTTCATGTGGATCGAGCGCAAGGTCGAGGGCGACCGCACTGCGCGCATGAAACTCGACAAGGAGGCCAACAGCGCGCGCAAGTTCAGGCTGAAGGTCACCAAGCACGCGCTTTGGATCGCGCTGGCGCTGTGGACCGGCTTCACCTTCGTCGGCTACTTCACGCCGATCAAGCCATTGTTCGGGGAGGTGATCGCCCTGGACGTCGGTGGCTGGTCCGCCTTCTGGATCCTGTTCTACGGCTTTGCCACCTACGGCAACGCCGGCTGGATGCGAGAACAGGTGTGCAAGTACATGTGCCCGTATGCGCGCTTCCAGGGCGTCATGTTCGACCCCGACACGCTCATCATCACCTACGACACCGAGCGGGGCGAGCCGCGCGGATCCCGCAGCAAGAGCGCCGACTACAAGGCGAAGGGATTGGGCGACTGCGTCGATTGCGGCATCTGCGTGCAGGTCTGCCCGACCGGCATCGATATCCGCAACGGTCTGCAATACGACTGCATCGGCTGCGGCGCGTGCGTGGACGGCTGCAACCAGGTCATGAGCAAGATGGGCTACCCCAAGGGGCTCATCCGCTACTCGACCGAGAACGCGCTCAAGAGCCATCTGAGCAACCAGCAGATCGTGCACCGCGCGGTCAGGCCGCGCATCCTCGTCTACACGGGCATTCTCGTGGCGGTGATCGCGATCGCGATGGTCACGCTCTACCACCGCGTGCCAGTCAAGGTGGACGTCATCCGCGATCGTGCCAACACCATGCGTGGCAGCGACGAGCCGGTGGTGGAGAACGTCTACCGTCTCCAGATCATGAACACCGACGAGACACCGCGCGAATTCAGCATCCGGGTGGAGGGACTGCAGGGCATGAGCATCGAGTCCGATCCCCAGCCGCTGAAGGTTCCCGGCGCATCGAACCGTGTGGTGCCGGTGCGCGTGAAGGTCGAGCGCGAAGGCCTCGAGCCAGGATCTCACCGCATCGACTTCACTGTCGAAGCGCGCGAGGCCACGCCGGGCAGCGAAGCCGTGCCGATCGTGATCCAGGAAAAAGCCTCCTTCGTCCTCCAGTAGCCCACAGACGGGACCAACGATGAAGACTGCCTCCCTCGTCACCGCGTCGACGCCCTGGTACCGCGAGCCCTGGCCCTGGCTGCTCATGATCGCGCCGGGGGCTGCCGTGATCGGCGGCGCCATCACCATCTGGCTCGCGGTCACGCATGCGGATCCGCTCGTGGTCGACAACTACTACAAGGAGGGCCTCGCCATCAACCAGGCCCTCGAGCGCGATCGCGAGGCGCAGCGTGCGGGCTACCGTGCGCAGATGATGTTCAGCCAGGATGGCACCCGGGTCCGGGTGCATCTCACGGGCGGTACCAGCCTGCCGGCGAGCCTGAGGCTGCGGCTGGTCCATCCGACGCGTGCGGACCTCGACGCCGAGGCGGTGCTCACCAGCACGCAGGCAGGCTGGTACGAAGGCGCGATGAGGCTCGGCCACGCGCCACGCTGGGCGGTCCACCTCGAGGGGGAGAACCGCGCGTGGCGTCTCAGCGGCGAATGGCGTCCTGGCGACGGCGCCGAGACGCAACTGCAGCCACGCGGCTAGGGTTTCGCATCCACGACGGTCGCCAGAAGAGCCGATCGCACCACCGGGGAGAAAGAGATGGATGGAAAAAAGCTGATTCAGGTCCTGTGGCCGGCGTTCGTGGTCGCCGGTGCCGCGGAAGTGCTGTTCTTCACGATCTTCGATCCGCACGAGCTGCACATGTTCGGCGAACCGGTCGCGGCCTCGCGGATGGCGATCTACTCCGTCGGATTCTTCGCGTTCTGGCTGGTTGCGGCCGCCTCGAGCGCGTTGACCCTCTTCTTCCAGCGCACCGCTGCGGAGATCAACCGCTGCCCCATTCCCGACCCGGTGGATCGCCCCATCGGCTGTCCAAAGCGCGCCGACGGCGGCAGCTGCGGCTGATCGCCACTCCGCGGGGGCTGCCGTGAGGCGGCCGCTCCGCTTCTGCAGCGCCCTTGCCTGGCAGGGTGGTATGTGACCGGCGTCACATCGCAGCCGACCCAGTCTTGCGTAGCATCAATGCCGTCATACATGTGCCCGTATATCGTTGTGTGGCACGAATCATTACGAGGGCAGTCAAGGATGCTGAGAATCATCTCGCAGTGGCTGTGCCTGTCGCTTCCGGCAGTGGCGGCGGCCCAGGCGCTCCCCAGCGCACCGGTCGAATACCGCACCGTCGACGAGACCTACGCAACCGAGGCAGTGGTGGAGGCGGTACGCCAGTCGACCATCTCTGCACAGGTCATCGGCCGCATCGTCGATCTGCGCGTCGACGTCGGCGACCGCGTGAAGGCGGGACAGGTGATCGCGCGCATCGACGAGCGCGAGGCGGCACAGGCGGTGGCGACCACACAGGCACAGGTGGCGCAGGCGCGCGCGAACGTCGAGAACGCTCGGCTGGCGCTCGAGCGCGCGCGTCGGCTGCTCGAGAGCAAGTTCGTCAGCCAAGCCGCGGTCGACAGCGCCGAGGCCGAGTTCAAGGCTGCCCAGGCGCAGTTGCGGGCCGCGGAGGCGACCGCCGGCCAGGCGAGCGTGAGCAAGGGCCACAGCACCGTGGTCGCGCCGTTCTCCGGAATCGTATCCGGACGCCACGTGGAGTTGGGCGAGATGGCGGCACCGGGCAAGCCGCTGTTCACGGCATTCGACCCGGCCGACATGCGCGTCATCGCCGAAGTGCCGCAATCCCGGATCGCACAGCTGAAGGGGACCGGCCGCGCGAGCGTCGAGATTCCCTCCACCGGGCAGTGGCTGAAGGTGAAGTCGATGACGATCCTGCCATCGGCCGATCCGCGGACGCACTCCAACCGGGTGCGGCTGGATCTCGAGGAGGACAGCACGGGGGTGTATCCGGGCGTCTACGCGCGTGCGCACTTCGCCGTGGGCACGGCGCGCAAGCTGGTCGTGCCTGCGCAAGCCATCATCCGGCGCAGCGAGGTCGTGGGTGTCTACGTGATCGACGCGAAAGGATTGCCGCGCTTCCGGCAGCTGCGCCTGGGCGAGACGACAGGCGACGGCTACCGGGAGGTGCTGGCAGGGGTATCCCCCGGCGAGAAGGTCGCGCTCGAGCCGGTGAAGGCAGGCATGGCCAGCCCGGTCCATCGACCGAGCGGTTCCTGACACGAGGAGGAGAGAGATGGCACACATCGTCATTCTGGGCGCCGGTATCGGAGGTGTGCCCATGGCTTACGACATGCGCAAGCACGCGCGCAAGGAAGACCGGATCACGGTGATCTCGAACGTGGACTACTTCCACTTCGTACCGTCCAATCCCTGGATCGCGGTGAACTGGCGCAAGCGCGACGACATCGCCTTCCCGCTCGCGCCGTATCTGACGCGCAAGAACATCGACTTCATTCCGGTGGGCGCCAAGCGCGTTCATCCGACCGAGAACCGCGTCGAACTGGCGGACGGCCGCTCGGTGGAGTACGACTTCCTCATCGTGGCCACCGGCCCGAAGCTCGCCTTCGACGAGATCGAGGGACTGGGGCCGAACGGACACACGCACTCGATCTGCCACGTCGACCACGCCGTCGACGCCGGCCGTGCGTGGGAGGAGTTCGTGCGCGAACCCGGTCCGATCGTCGTCGGCGCCGTGCAGGGCGCCTCCTGCTACGGTCCTGCATACGAGTTCGCGATGATCATGGACACGGACCTGCGCCGGCGCAAGATCCGCGACAAGGTGCCCATGACCTTCGTCACCGCCGAGCCGTACGTCGGCCATCTGGGACTGGGTGGCGTGGGTGACTCCAAGGGGCTGCTCGAGTCGGCCATGCGCGACCGGCACATCAAGTGGATCACCAACGCGAAGGTGACTGGCGTCGAGGCCGGCAAGATGCACGTCGCCGAGTTCGACGAGATGGGCAAGGAGAAGCGGACGCACGAACTGCCCTTCCGGTACTCGATGATGCTGCCGGCGTTCAAGGGTATCGACGCGGTGTTCGGCATCGAAGGGCTCACCAACCCGCGCGGCTTCATCCTCATCGACGAGCACCAGCGTAATCCGAAGTACAAGAACATCTATTCGGTGGGTGTGTGCGTCGCCATTCCGCCTGTCGAGCAGACGCCGGTCCCGACCGGAGCGCCGAAGACCGGCTACATGATCGAGTCGATGGTCGAGGCAACGGCGGAGAACATCCGCGCAGTGCTCGACGGCAAGGAGCCGACGTCGAAGGCCACCTGGAATGCCATCTGCCTGGCCGATTTCGGCGACAGCGGTGCGGCGTTCGTGGCATTGCCGCAGATTCCGCCACGCAACGTGAACTGGTTCGCCGAAGGCAAGTGGGTACACCTGGGCAAGGTCGCATTCGAGCGCTACTTCATGCGCAAGATGAAAAAAGGTACGACCGAACCGGTGTACGAGAAGCTGGTTCTGCACACGCTTGGGATCAAGAAACTGAAGGACGTCGCCTGAGGTGGGAATCTCCGGTCGCATCGCACGCTACTTCCAGGACGCGCAGCTCACTCCGCTGCTCGCCCTGGTGCTGTTCCTCCTCGGACTGTTCGCAGTCCTGGTGACGCCGAAGGAGGAGGAGCCGCAGATCAACGTGACAATGGCGAACGTGTTCATTCCCTTTCCGGGCGCATCCGTCGACGACGTCGAGAGGATGGTGGCCACTCCCGCCGAGCAGGTCGTCTCGCGCATCGCCGGCATCGACCATGTGTATTCCGTGTCGAAGCCGGGCATGGCCGTGCTCACCGCGCAGTTCGAGGTGGGGGTGCCGCACGAGCGCGCGCTGGTGCTGCTCTACGACACGATCTTCGCGCACCGCGACTGGATCTCGCCCAACCTCGGCGTGGGCGAACCGATCATCAAGCCCAAGGGCATCGACGACGTCCCCATCGTCACGCTCACCCTGTGGACCGCGGACGCGGAGCGCGGCGCGTTCGACCTCGAGCGCGTCGCCCACGCCATGGAGGCCGAGCTCAAGCGCGTGCCCGGCACCCGTGACGTCAGCACGATCGGTGGACCGAATCACGTCGTGCGCGTGCTGGTGGAGGCGGAGCGGATGACTGCGTACCGCGTGACGATGCAGGACATCCGCGACGCGCTGCAGGTGTCGAATGCCTCGCAGCCCTCTGGCGTCGTCGTGCGGGACAATCGCGAGATCCTGGTGGAGACGGGGCAGTACGTGCGCGGCGCCCGCGACGTGGCGGACCTGGTGGTGGGGGTGCAGGATGACCGCCCCATCTATCTGCGGGACGTTGCCGGGGTGGTGGACGGGCCCGACCAACCGGGCCGGTACGTCTGGACCGGCATCGGCCCGGCCGGTGGTGCCCAGGGCGCCGCGAGCGAACACCCCGCGGTGACGCTCGCGGTCTCGAAGAAACCCGGTGAGAACGCGCCGAACGTCGCCGCCCGCGTGCTGGACGCGACCGACAGCATGCGCGGCACCGTGATCCCCGAGGGCGTGAACGTGACGGTCACGCGCAACTACGGGGCGACTGCAGCCGACAAAGCGAACAAGCTCATCCAGAAGCTGATCTTTGCCACGCTCTCCGTGGTCGCGCTGGTGTTCGTCACGCTCGGGCGGCGCGAGGCGCTGATCGTCGGCCTCGCTGTGGTGCTCACGCTCGCTGCGACCCTGTTCGAGTAGTGGGCCTGGTGCTTGACGCTCTTCAGGGTCTCCCTGTTCGAGCTGTTCTTCTCGATCGTCATGCTGGTCGATGACGCCATCGTG
>CAYLTE010000243.1:0-3992 GCA_964386195.1 uncultured Burkholderiales bacterium
CGGCGTGCTGCTGAGGCGAGCGCACGTTGCAGGCGTCCTTGAAGGTGATCCAGGGGTGGCCGGTCTCGAACAGCATCGAGAGCATCTTGCGCCACAGCTGCACCGCCGGGACCTTCTTGAACAGCTTCAGATCGCCGCTCGCCGCCTTGCGCTCGTACTCCAGATAGGCCTTCTCGAACTGTCGCCCGTAGCGGTCGTGCAGGTCGGGCACGTCGGAGGGCGAGAACAGGGTCCACTCGCCGTTCTCCATCACCCGCTTCATGAACAGGTCGGGAATCCAGTTGGCCGTGTTCATGTCGTGGGTCCGGCGGCGATCGTCGCCGGTGTTCTTGCGCAGTTCCAGGAACTCCTCGATGTCGAGGTGCCAGGTCTCGAGGTAGGAGCAGACGGCGCCCTTGCGCTTGCCGCCCTGGTTCACGGCCACGGCGGTGTCGTTCACCACCTTCAGGAAGGGCACGACCCCCTGGGACTTGCCGTTCGTTCCCTTGATGTGGGAGCCGAGAGCGCGCACCGGTGTCCAATCGTTGCCGAGTCCGCCGGCAAACTTCGACAGCAGCGCGTTTTCCTTGATCGCCTCGTAGATGCCTTCGAGGTCGTCGGAAACGGTGGTCAGGTAGCAGCTGGACAGCTGCGAGCGGTGCGTGCCGGAGTTGAACAGCGTCGGCGTCGAACTCATGAAGTCGAAGCTCGACAGCACGCCGTAGAACTCGATGGCCCGCGCCTCACATCGCGGCTCGTTGAGTGCCAACCCCATCGCAACGCGCATGAAGAAGGCCTGGGGCAGCTCGATGCGGCGCCCATCCACGTGGATGAAGTAGCGGTCATAAAGGGTCTGCAGGCCCAGGTAGCCGAACTTGAAGTCTCGACTGGCGTCGAGCGCGGCCCCCAGCGCCTGCAGATCGAAGGAGCGCAGCCGGGAATCCAGCAGACCGGCCTGGATGCCGCGCTCGATGAAACCGGGAAAGTAATCCGCGTAGCGGGTGAACATCCCGGCGTGGCTGACCTCCTCGCCCAGTACTTCGTGCTGAATGCTGTGCAGCAGCAGGCGGGCGGTCACGTAGCTATAGGCGGGATCCTTCTCGATCAGCGCCCGGGCGGACAGGATGGCGCACTTGCGCACCTCGTCCATCGAAACGCCGTCGTACAGATCCTTGAGAATGTTCTGCAGGATCAGACCGGCATCGACTGCACCGCCCAGGCCTTCGCAGGAATCCTGCACGAGCGCCTGCAGCGTGACGAGGTCGAGCGGGCGCCGGGTGTCCCCGTCGATCACGCTGATCGAATGCTGACGGCTCTCCGCCTGCACCGCCTTCTGCTGCGCCCGCAGGCGAGCGCGCTCCTCGCGGTACAGCACGTAGGCGCGCGCGACGTCGTGCTCGCCCGAACGCATCAGGCCCAGTTCGACCTGGTCCTGGATGTCCTCGATGTGAAAGGTGCCCCCTTGCGGCTGCCGGCGCATGAGCGCACCCACGACGGCATCGGTCAGCGCTTGCACCTGCTCGCGGATACGCGCGGAAGCCGCCCCCTGGCTTCCGTTGACCGCGAGAAATGCCTTGGTCATGGCCACCGAGATCTTGCCCGGCTCGAACCCCACGACCGCACCGTTGCGGCGAATCACCTTGTACTGCGCGTAGCGCGCATCGCGAACCTGCGCTTCCGCTGTTTCCATGGACCTGGCGCTGACCGGCATCGCGGTCGCGGCTTCGGTGGCCGGCTGCATCACTGCCCCATCCCCCCCATTGCTTTTGTTTGCCGACACAGTCGCCCCTAGTCGGACGCCTGCAACCACTCGATCGATGCAACCACTAGATATTGTGTTCGAGTGGCTGCGTAGGCACTAATTCTAGTGGCGCACGAACGAGTGTCAAGAAATTTTGAGCGGCGTCGGCAGCGGCGCAACACTCGCGGGCGCTGCCGCGATGCATCAGCGCTCGAAGATCTCGCGTGCGAGCCGCACCGTGTTGAAGTGAACGTTCACCGTGTCCTCGATGCGTCGGCCGTAACCGCCCGCCATCGCCACGGCGACGGGCAGCGCGGCAGCGACGCACGTCTCGAACACGAAGCGATCGCGGGCCTCGAGGCCAGCGCCGGTCAGTTTGAGTCGGCCCAGGCGATCGCCTTCGTGCGGATCGGCACCCGCCAGATAGATGACGAGGTCGGGTTGCGCCGCGGACAGGGCGCGGTACAGGCCGCGCTCGAGCTGTGACAGGTAGTCGGCATCGCCGGCGCCGTCGGGCAACTCCACGTCGAGGTCGCTCGCTTCCTTGCGGAACGGGAAGTTGTTCGCGGCATGGATGGAGAAGGTGTAGAGGCTCGTGTCACCGGCGAGGATCGAGGCCGTGCCGTTGCCCTGGTGCACGTCGCAGTCGACCACCAGAGCGCGGCGGATTGCGCCGACGGCCTGCAGTTCGAGCGCGCAGATCGCCGCATCGTTGAACACGCAGTAGCCTTCGCCGCGGTCGCGGAAGGCGTGGTGCGTGCCGCCGGCCAGGTTCACGCCGACGCCACCGGCCTCGAGCGCGGCGCGCGCCGCCGCCAGCGTGGCGCCCGCCGAGCGGCGCGAGCGCTCCACCATCTGCTCGGACCACGGGAAGCCGATTCGTCGCTGTTCCTGTTCGCTCAGCGCGCCGGATACCACGCGACGCAGGTAGGCGGCATCGTGCGCGCGCAGGATCTGCTCGTCGCTCGCGGCCGGCGGCTCCTGCAGCCCATCGGAGCCGGCCAAGCCCGCATGCTCCACGCGTTCGCGCAGCAGTCGGTACTTCTGCATCGGAAAGCGATGCCCCGGCGGCAGCGGGAGGACGAAGCGGTCGGAGCTGTAGATGCGCATGCGCCGCGGCCGCGCGTCAGGCCGATGCGCGACCACCCGGGACGCGTGTCCAGTCGAAGAAGGGACCGGGGTCGGTCTTGCGGCCAGGCGCGACATCGCTGTGGCCGGTAACGGCACGCACGGGGTAGCGCTGGCGAAGCGCGCCGAGCAGTCGATCGAGGGCGAGGTACTGCGCGTCGCGGAACGGTACGAGGTCGCACCCCTCCAACTCGATGCCCACGGAGAAGTCGTTGCACCGCTCGCGCCCCCTGAAGCGGGACTGCCCGGCGTGCCAGGCGCGCGCGTCGCACGAGACGAACTGGACGATTTCGCCGGCGCGGCGGATGTAGAAGTGCGCCGACACGCGCACGCCGGCCAACGTCGCGAAGAACGGGTGCGCGAGCGGATCGAGACGGTTGAGGAAGAAGTCGGCGACATACTCGCCGCCGAACTGATGGGGCGGCAAGCTGATGTTGTGCAACAGCACCAGGTCCACGGACATTCCCGGAGGACGCGCGTCGAAGTTCGGCGAGGGGTGCGGCCGCGCGGCCGCGTACCAGCCATCGGCCCAGTCCGCGGCAGATGTGCCGGACATGCCGAACGCCGCCTACTGCTTGGCGGCCGGCACCGGCGGCTGAACGCTCGCGTCCTCGGCCGGCGCAAGCTTGTAGTCGTGCGGCGCCTTCCACAGGATCGCCGGCAGGCGCGATCCCGCCGCGCGCTTACCGACCGGCCTCAGCGCCGCCGCCTTCCCTTCCAGTCCGATCTCGGCGAGCGGGAGTGCGCCGTTGTAGCGCAGACGGTCTGTGATCTTCGAGTAGGTGACGATGACGTCGTCGCCCTTGACCGACCACTTCGCATAGGTCGTGGATCGTCCCCGGCGCTTGCCGGGTCTGTTGGGCAGCTGGAAGTCGTACTCGGCGACGATCTGTGCCTTGCCCTGCTCCATCAGCTTGATGTAGAGGCGCTCGTCCGCGGCGGAGCGCGCGGCCTCCCAGGTACCGATCAGAGCCGAGGAACGCACGGCGTGCGCGGGGGCGCAGGCGAGCAGCGCCAGCACCAGCGCGAGGAAGCGGAATGTCATGCAACGGTCTCCTTCGAGTGCGCCCTCTGCGGGGCGCACCTGATTATAGTGATGCCGAGTCAGTTGATGCCCAGGCGCTCCATCCGGTAGCGCATGGCG
>CAYLTE010000243.1:4002-6285 GCA_964386195.1 uncultured Burkholderiales bacterium
GTGATGCCGAGCAGCTTGGCGGCGGCGGTCCGGTTGAAGCGCGTTTTCTCGAGCGCCTCCAGGATCGCCTCCTTCTCCACCCGGTCGAGGTACTCCTGCAGCGGCCACTTGCCCTCCGACCCCTCGGCAACGTGCTCCACGCGCTCGGTATCCGGGGGGGTGAGCTGAAGGTCCGCGGTGGCGATGCTCTGACCATCGCACAATGCCATGGCGCGCTCCAGGATGTTCTCCAGTTCGCGCACGTTTCCGGGGAAATCGTACTGCGCCAGTGCGCGCATTGCGCCCTCCTCGATCTCGGGGCGCATCACCTTGGCCTGGCCGGCGAGCTTGTCGAGCACCGCGCTGGCGATCGCGGGGATGTCCTCGCGCATGTCGCGCAGCGCCGGCATGCGCAGCTCGATCACGTTCAGGCGGTAGTAGAGGTCGTGCCGGAACTTGCCGGACTCCACGCAATCGCCGAGGTTCTGGTGAGTGGCGCTGATGATGCGCACGTCCACCGCGTCCTCCTGGGTGGACCCGACCTTGCGCGCCTTCTTCTCCTGGATGGCGCGCAGCAGCTTGACCTGCATCGGCAGCGGCAGGTCGGCGACCTCGTCGAGGAACAGGGTGCCGCCGTTCGCGGCCTGGAAGAAGCCGTCCCGGTCGCTGTCAGCGCCCGTGAACGCGCCCTTCCTGTAGCCGAAGAACTCGCTCTCCATCAGGTTCTCGGGGATCGCGCCGCAGTTAACCGGCACGAAGGGACGGTCGCGCCGCGCGCTCTTCTGATGGATCAGACGGGCGGCCAGCTCCTTCCCGCTGCCCGATTCGCCGGTGATGTGCACCGGCGCCTCGCTGCGCGCGAGCTTCTCGATGAGCTCGCGCACGTTGACGATCGCCGACGAGGTGCCCAGCAGCCCGCGCTCCCCGGGCGTCATCTCCGCGGCCTTGGCATCCGCCACCTTGGGCAGCGAGAGTGCCGATTTCACCAGGGTGCGCAGCTGGTCCAGGCTCACCGGCTTGGACACGTAGTCGAAGGCGCCCGCCTTCAGCGCCGCCACCGCGTTCTCGGTGTTGCCGTGCGCGGTGATGACCGCCACCGGAAGGTCGAGTTCGGCCTTCTGGATCTGCTCGACGATCTCCAGACCGGTGCCGTCGGGCAGGCGCATGTCGGTCAAGCACAGGTCGTAATGGCGTTCGTTCGCGAGCTTCTCGCCGGCGTCGGCGACGCTCATCGCTCGATCCACGTCCAGGCCCATGCGCAGCAGGGTCAGTTCGATCAGTTCCAGGATGTCGACCTCGTCGTCGACCACGAGGACGCAGCGTTGCGGGGCAGAAGTACGTCCCGTGGCTCCGTTCCGCTCAATGCGCTTCAAAGCTTCGCTCCCCTGATTGCCAGCAAAAAGTGCGCACCCGCACCGGAATGCTCCACGTACTCGAGCGACGCGTTGTTGGCGTCGCAGATCTCGCGGGCGATGTACAGACCGAGCCCGGTCCCGCTCGCCGCGGTCGTGAAGAAGGGTTCGAACAGGTGCGGCCGGATGGCTTCTGGAACGCCGGGGCCGTCGTCCTGAACGTGCAGTTCGAGCGCGTTGCGCAGCGGACCCACGCCGAGCGTCAGGCGGATGCTTCCGCTGCGGCGCTGGCAGTAGCGCAGCGCGTTCCGGCACAGGTTCCACATGATCTGGTTGAGGTGGCTGCGGTCGAAGACGACCGAGCCGTCGTGCTCCACCTGCAGGGCGATCACCTCCTCGGGCACCTTCTCGATCTGGCAGAACTGCGACACGAAAGTGCGCAGAAAGTCACCGACCAGGAAGGTCTCGCGGTGCGCGCGATCGCGGCGGTTGAGCTTGAGGACGTCCTGCACCATGCGGTCGAGCCGCTGGGTGTTGTCGTGAACGATGGTCAGCAGCCGTTTCTGCGTCTCGCTCAGGTTCTGCTCCTCGAGCAGCAGCTCGGCGGCGTGATTGATGGCCGAGAGCGGATTGCGGATCTCGTGGGCGATATTGGCGGTGAGCCGGCCCATCGCGGCGAGCTTCATCTGCTGCGCCTCGGCCTGGATGCGGGTCAGATCCTCCAGGAAGACCACCGCTCCGCGATTGCGATTGCGGCCGACGGGCACGAAGCGCGCCCCGGCGAGCTTGTTGGTCAGTACGGTGCGCATCGGGTCGAAATCGGTGCCTGGATCCTGGCGCCACCGGTTCAGGCGCTCGTCGAGTTGCGGCGCGTAGTCGGACAGACGCGTCTCGCCGGGGACGCGCGGGATGGGGCCGAGGATCTCGACGGCGCGGCGATTGATCTGGCGGA
>CAYLTE010000244.1:0-6277 GCA_964386195.1 uncultured Burkholderiales bacterium
GGTGTGACCCTTCTGCCGGCCGAAGCCCTTGACTTCGGTGACGGTGATGCCCTGAACGCCGATGGCGGAGAGGGCCTCCCGCACCTCGTCAAGCTTGAACGGCTTGATGATGGCGGTTACGAATTTCATTTGCGGTCTCTTGGTTGACGTGGATGGTGGCGGTGGATGAACTGTGGAATCATCATTCGAGTCGTAACGCGGGGCACTTCTGCATTTCCTGTGCCCAAAAAATTAACGCTTGTTTTTAGTAGGTTAGCTGCATTACCCGTCATTGAGCCTCGAAAAGCGCACCATCGTGGTGCGTTGTTTCGAGCCCATGCGCAGGCATGGTGCGCAACGCACGGGATGACACCTGTTACGGAGAATCGGGAATGATCGACACCGCCACGCTCGAGCAGCTGCAGCAGCGGATCTCTGATCTGCTGGCGAAGACGCCCGCAAAGGACGTCGAGGCCAACATGAAGGCGCTGCTGCAGAGCTTCTTTGCCCGTCTCGATCTGGTCACGCGGGAGGAATTCGACGTGCAGCAGGCAGTGCTGCAGCGAGCCCTCGAGCAACTCGACGTGCTCTCGCGAAAGGTCGATGAACTCGAGTCCGAGCGGCGGATCGGGGAGGGAAGCTCATGAGCATGCGGTTACTCGCAACGCTGATCGGCCTGCTCGTCGCGGCGCCCACGTTCGCCGCGGAGACCTACACGATCGATTCGAAGCACACCTTGCCGGTGTATGAGATCGACCACTTCAACTGGTCCACGCAGCGCGGCCGCTTCAACAAGGTGACCGGCAGGATCACCCTCGATCGGGTGGCCAGGACCGGCAGCATGGACGTCACGATCGACGTCGCCTCGATCGACTCGGGCGTCGCCAAGCTCGACGAGCACCTGCTGAGCGAGGACTTCTTCCATGTGGCGCAGCACCCGACCATGACCTTCCGATCGGACAGGATCGTGTTCGAGGGCGACGAACCCCGCTCCGTGCCCGGCCAGTTCACCATGCGCGGTGTGACCCGGCCGATGACGCTCGCCATCAGCAGCTTCCACTGCGCCGAGAACCCGTTTGCCAAGAAGATGGCCTGCGGGGCCAACGCGGTGGCCACGGTCAGGCGCAGCGAGTTCGGCATGAGCACCTATGCTCCCGGTCTGGGCGACGAGGTCAGGCTGCTGATCAACGTGGAAGCATTCAAGGACTGACGCCGGCGCGCATCCGCGGCAGAGCCACCGGGCAACTGCCCGCGCCGCTGCGACAGTGCTGCGGAAGCGGGGGTCCAGGCGCGCTTCGTTGCCTCAGCGCGGCAGAACGAGATCTCCAGCGATGCGTGCGGGATCCGGCGGAATCCGGTGTGCCACCACGCCCATCAGCGGCGCGTCGAGGCGTTCGCGCAACGACTCGAGGTTCTCCTCGAAGCAGGACATGTCGGCCTCGATGCGGTTGGCCACCCAGCCCTCCAGTCGAAGACCGCGCCGGGCGATCGACTCGGCGGTGAGCAGTGCATGGTTGATGCACCCCAGCCGCATTCCCACCACCAGCACCACCGGCAGCGCCAGCGCCTGCGCCAGGTCGGCGAAGCTCGTCGCACTGCCCAGCGGCACCAGCCAGCCGCCCGCGCCTTCCACGACCACTGCGTCATAGCGATCCGCCAGTTCGCGATGGCCTGCGGCGATCGCGGCGAGGTCGATCTCCACGCCTGCCAGCGCGGCGGCGATGTGCGGGGCGATGGCCGGTTCGAAGCGATACAGGTTGATCTGCTCCCGTGTGGCAGCCGGGTCGCCCGCCTGCAGCAGCGCCTCGACGTCCTCGTTCACCAACCCTTGCGCGGTGCGCACGCACCCAGAGGCGATCGGCTTCATCCCCACGGCCCGCATCCCACTTGCGCGCAGCGCATGCAGCAGCGCACAGCTGACGACGGTCTTGCCGACCCCGGTATCGGTGCCCGTCACGAACCAGCCCGAGGTCACGTCAGGCCTCCAGAGCGGCCGCGAGCGCCGCCTGTGCGCCCTGCGCGAGCAGCCCGATCTGCGCGTCGTCGAGGATGTAGGGCGGCATGAAGTACACCGTGCTGCCGATGGGACGCAGCAGCACGCCCTGCGCCATCGCTGCCTGCGCATAGCGGCGCGCGAATCCAGGCGGTGCATCCGCGACGTCGAAGGCCCAGATCATTCCGCATTGCCGGAAGTTGCGCACGCGCGGGTGGTCGCGCAGCGGGGCGCAGGCCTCGGTCAGCCTCCCGGCGCGCGCCCGGTTGGCGGCGAGCACCTCGTCCTGGTCGAAGATGTCCAGCGTCGCCAGGGCCGCGCGGCAGGCAAGCGCGTTGCCGGTATAGGAGTGCGAATGCAGAAACCCGCGCACGGTGTCGTCGCTGTAGAAGGCCTCGTAGACGGCGTCGGTGGTCAGCACCGCCGACAACGGCAGATAACCGCCGCTGATGCCCTTCGACAGACACAGGAAGTCGGGCCGGATGCCGGCCTGCTCGTGCGCGAAGAAGGTCCCGGTCCGCCCGAAGCCCACCGCGATCTCGTCGGCGATGAGGTGCACCTCGAAGCGGTCGCACAACTCGCGCAGGCGGCGCAGATACGCCGGGTGGTGCATCGACATGCCGGCCGCGCACTGCACCAGCGGCTCGACGATGAGCGCGGCGATGCTGGCGTGATGGCGTTCGAGGTGCGCCTCCGCGGCGGTAGCGGCCCGCAGCGCGAATGCCTCCGCGCTCTCGCCGGCCTGCGCGCGACGCCAGTCGGCACTTGGCAGTGTGTGAGCCGGGCGCAGCAGCGGTGCATACGCGTCGCGGAACAGCGCAACGTCGGTGACCGAGAGCGCACCCAGGGTCTCGCCGTGATAGCCGTTCTCGATGGCGACGAAAGCGTCCTTCTGCGAGCGGCCGCTGTTGCGCCAGAAGTGGAAGCTCATCTTCAGCGCGATCTCGGTGGCGGATGCGCCGTCCGAGGCGTAGAAGCAATGTCCCAGCGCGCCGCCGGTCAGCGCAGACAGGCGCTCGGACAATGCAACCACCGGTTCGTGCGTGAAGCCGGCGAGCATCAGATGCTCGATGCGCCCGAGCTGATCCTGCAGTGCGGCGTTGATGCGGGGATTGCAATGGCCGAATAGATTGACCCACCAGGAACTGATCGCGTCCAGGTAGCGCCGGCCGTCGAAGTCCTCCAGCCACGCGCCCTCGCCGCGCCGGATCGGCACGAGCGGAACCGTCTCGTGCGACTTCATCTGCGTGCAGGGGTGCCAGACCGCCGCGAGGCTGCGGCGCATGAATTGATCGTTGCCGTTCATGCCGGGATGGATGATGCGCGAAGGTGACGCCCGTGCAAGTATGCCCGATCGACGACAGCCCGGCCCGCATCCGTGTTATGCCATTCGGGTACACTTCCGGAAACCCTCCGGATTCTGGATGTCGCTCGCCGTTCTCTACAGCCGTGCCCAATCGGGCATGGACGCGCCGCTGGTCACCGTCGAGGTGCATCTGGGCAACGGTCTGCCGAGCTTCACCGTAGTGGGGCTGCCTGAGGCGGAAGTGCGCGAGGCACGCGACCGGGTCCGCGCATCCCTTCAGAACGCGGGTTTCGACTTCCCTGCGCGCCGCATCACGGTGAACCTCGCACCCGCCGACCTTCCGAAGGAGGGCGGGCGGTTCGATCTGCCCATCGCACTGGGGATTCTCGCCGCCTCCCGGCAGATTGCCTACGATGCGCTGTCCCGTTACGAGTTCGCTGGCGAGCTCGCGCTCACCGGCGAGCTGCGCCCGATACGCGGTGCGCTGGCCATGATGCTGCAGGCGCAGCGATGCGGGCGGGCATTCATCCTGCCTGCAGCGAGCGCGGCGGAGGCCGCGCGCGTGCGCGATGCGGCTGTCTATGCGGCAGACTCGCTGCTGGCGGTGTGCGCCCACCTGTGCGGACGTGAAGGCCTGACGCGCTGCGCGTACGACGATCGTGCGGGCGAGGTGCACTATCCGGACCTGTTCGATGTGCGCGGCCAGGCGACGGCGCGGCGCGCCCTGGAGGTCGCCGCGGCCGGTTCTCATCACCTGCTCATGTCCGGACCGCCAGGCACCGGCAAGACCATGCTGGCCGAGCGGATGCCCGGCATCCTGCCGCAGATGAGCTACGACGAAGCCCTGCAGACAGCCGCCGTGCATTCATTGTCGTCGGGCGGCGTGCGGGCCGGCGAGTGGCGCCGCCGGCCGTTCCGGGCTCCCCACCACACCGCGTCCGCCGCGGCGCTGATCGGCGGAGGCAGCCACCCGCGCCCGGGCGAGATCTCGCTTGCCCTGCACGGCGTCCTGTTCCTGGACGAACTGCCGGAGTTCGACCGCGACGTACTGGAGGTCCTTAGAGAGCCGCTCGAATCCGGCCGCATTACGATCTCGCGCGCTGCGCGCCAGGCAGAGTTCCCCGCACGATTCCAGCTGGTCGCGGCGATGAATCCCTGCCCCTGCGGCTACCTCGGCCATCCCTCCGGGCGGTGCCGCTGCTCGCCCGATCGGGTCGATCGCTACCGGCGCAAGCTCTCCGGTCCATTGCTCGATCGCATCGACCTGCACGTGGAAGTGCCGGCCGTGTCCGACGACGAGCTGCTGCGGCACGCCTCGGGCGAGGCCAGCGCAACGGTGCGAGAGCGCGTCGAGCGCGCGCGGGCGCGCCAGCAGCGGCGGCAGGGATGCGTCAACGCCCATCTGGGCGTGGGGCAGCTCGAGCGCCATGCGCTTCCGGATGAGGAGGGCGCGCGGGCGCTGCGCCTGGCGGCGCGCAGGCTGAGTTGGTCCGCACGCGCGTTCCATCGCGTGCTGCGCGTCGCCCGCACGATCGCGGACCTGTCCGACGCCGATCGCGTCGCTGCGCACCACATCCGCGAGGCGGTGCAGTATCGCAGGAGCTCGCCGGTGAACTGAACGCTCTGCCGCAATGGCCAGGAGGCGTGTGCGAGGCGCGCGCCGCTACATCCTGTCGGCATTCCTGCACGCCGGCTGCCCGTCGTCGTCCTGCGACGCACTGTGGATTCAAGCACATCGCAAGGCGCCCCACTCCGCCTCGCGGGACCGACGCTTGCCCGGCTGGACGCGTTCCAATCCTGCGGAAGCGCACCCAGCCATGCGAATCCTCGCCAGAGAACGCCTGCACGACGTCATCCCCGCGCTGCAGTGGCGCACCAACGCGGCCTTTGAACGTGCCTACGTGGAGGTGTCGCGACTCAGACGCAGGATGCTGTCGAGGGCGACGTTCGTCGGCGTGACCGGAAGCGCTGGAAAGACCACGACCAAGGAGCTCATCGTGGCGATGCTGGCGCAGGAGCGCAGCGGGCGCGGCAGCTACATCACCGAGAACCGTCCCTATCAGGTGGCGCTGATGCTGTGGCAGATGCCGGTGCACGAACAGTTCTGCGTATGCGAACTGACCGCCACGTATCCCGGACTGATCGACCAGTCAATCGCCCTGGTGCGCCCCCAGGTCGGGGTGGTGACCACGATCGGTGACGACCACATCAGCGCGTACGGTTCCCGGGAAGCCATCGCTTGGGAGAAGGGAAAGCTGGTCGAGCGCCTTCCCTGTGACGGCGTCGCTGTCCTCAACGCCGACGATCCGCTCGTGGCCCGCATGGCCGAGCGCACCCGGGCGCGGGTGGTGACCTACGGTCTGTCCGCCGGGGCGGACGTGCGTGCGCGCGATGTCACCAGCGCCTGGCCGGAGCGGTTGCGCATGCACGTGAGCCACGGCGCGGACGAGGTCGATGTCCAAACGCAACTGTGCGGCACACACTGGACGCACTGTGCCCTGGCGGCGCTTGCCACGGGAATCGCGATGGGCATCCCGCTGCGGCGCTGCGCACAAGGGCTGTCCGCCGCACCGGCGTTTCTTGCGCGGATGGAGCCGGTGGTCCAGGCCGACGGGGTCACCTTCATTCGCGACGACTGGAAGGCCCCGTTGTGGACCACCGATGCCTCTTTCGCATTCATGCGCGTGGCGCGCGCCGCAAGAAAGGTCGTCGGCGTCGGAACGCTGTCCGACTACGGGGGCGATGCATCGGCGCAGTACGCGCGCGTCGCGCGTCGCGCGCTGGAAGCGGCAGACCACGTGGTGTTCGTCGGCGACTGGGCATCTCGCGCACTGCGCGCCGCGCGCGGTGCGGACGCCGGCCGGCTGCGCGCGTTCACGCACGTGCGCGCCGCGGCCGAGCACCTGAAGACGATGCTGCGGCCGGGCGATCTCGTCCTGCTGAAGGGTACCAATCGCAAGGACCACCTGCTGCGCATCCTGCTCGCGCGCGAGAACGCC